>NZ_JASJVL010000022.1:0-71243 GCF_035019745.1 Pseudomonas sp. 10S5 | reverse complement strand
GATGAGGCGCACAGCATATTGATGGTGGGCAGTATACTGCGCATATAAATTTGAGCGAGCGATAGCGTGAACAAAGACAGTTCCCATAGAGCGCCAGTGCTACAGCATGTCAGCCAGAACGTACGCCGCCTCCGTAACGCGGCAGCGTTGAGCCAGAACGGCTTGGCGGAAAAATCGGGCGTCAGTCGGCGGATGTTGGTGGCCATCGAGGCGGGCGAAAAAAACGTCAGCCTAGCGACCCTTGATCGGATCGCCGACGCGCTGGAAGTGGCGTTCAGCGATCTTATCCAGGCGCCGGATGTGCGTGACCCCAGCCGGATTAACGAAGTGGCTTGGGCTGGTTTGATTCCGGGAAGCAAGGCCGTGCTGTTGGCCAAGGCAGCGGCGAAACGTGAGGTTGAGTTGTGGGAATTTTGCCTGCAGCCCGGCGAAGTCTATTCTTCCGAAGCCGACCCGGAAGGCTGGAGCGAGCAGGTGTATGTATTTGAGGGAAGTCTTGGGGTCGGGCTGGGGCACGAAATACGCTACGTCGAAAGTGGCGAGTTTTTTATGTTTGCCAGTAACCAAATCCATACCTATCGCAATGACGGCCAGTTATTGGTGCGCTTCGTTCGAAACGTCGTGTTGTAAGCAATTCATCGAAGGACAGCATTTAATGAAGCAGTCAGGAAACATGTCCACGTCGCAGCTTGAACAGGCAAACCGCGCTGTCCGTACCGCCGATATCCTGATTGTCGGCGGTGGATTAAGTGGCAGCATGCTCGCTGCTCAATTGCTACGACTGCCGGGTAAGCGGCACATTTTGATTATTGAGACTCGCAGTGAATTAGGGCGGGGTGAAGCCTACAGTGCCAGCGAATTGGGCCACACTCTGAATGGGAATGCTGCACGAATGAGCGTCGAGCCCGATGATCCTGATGACTTGACTCGCTGGCTTGGTCGTTACATCGCGGCCGGCGGTTGGCCTGAATCCGCCGAACAAGCGGTGCCGGTGGCCGAACTGTTCCCTCCAAGGGGGATTTTTGGCCTTTACGTTCAGCAAAGACTGGCTGAAGCCCAAGCCCTGGGTGCCACTTACGGATCGAGCCTGGAGCATGTGTGCGATGAAGCGATTGACCTGCAAAGCAGCGATTTCGGCGTACGCATAACGCTTAAGAGCGGTAAACAGTTGCAAGGCAAGTTCGCTATTCTGGCCACGGGTCTGTTTCCCGCCGCGCGCACGCCGCAACGTGAGACCAGCGGGCTCAATGCGGCAGCGGTCGATCCTTGGGACGTTCGCACCATGAGCCAACTCGACCCGCAGGCTAAAGTGCTGATCATCGGCGCCGGGCTGACCATGGTCGATGCGTTAGTTTCGCTGCAACAGGCGGGGCATCGAGGACCCATTGAAGTGTTTTCGCGCCACGGTTTGTTACCGCACGTTCGTCGACAACCGCCGGCATGGGTGGATTTCTTGGCCGACGACCACAGTATTCGTAGCACGCGTCAGTTGTTGCGCAAGGTGCGCGAGCAATGCCAGCAAGCCATCGCGCAAGGCATCGATTGGCAAGCACCTCTGGATACGGTGCGCGCCCACATTGGCCGTTTGTGGAATCAGGCCAGTGATCTGCAGCGCCGGCAGTTCGTTCGCCATGTTCGGCCTTGGTGGGAGAGCCATCACCACCGCTCTGCACCCTTGAGCGCAGCGTTGTTAGCGAAGCTAGTCAAGGAAGGCCGGCTAACGATCCATGCGGCGTCGTTTAAAGAGTTGGAAATGCTATCCACAGGGCAGTTGCAAATTTGCGTCCGTCGACGAGGCGAGGCCGAACCCTCTCATATCATTGGTGATGCGCTGATCAATTCTTCGGGCATCGAATACGATTGGCGGCGAGTGGATCGGCCGCTACCTAAAAATCTGTTGTCCCGGTGCTTGATTCAACCGGGACATTTGGCGCTGGGCATTGCAGTACATGCCAGCGGCGCGTTGCTTGATGCGCAGGGGGATATATCGAAGAGACTGTTTGCGATGGGACCACCGTTGCGCGGTATGTGGTGGGAAACCACGGCGGTAACCGATGTTGCGAGTCAGGCTAAAGCGCTTGCTGAACGACTGGTTTCACTGCGTTAGTGGATGAAGCGTTTGGACTGATAAAGCAAAAACGCCGCTCGAAGTCTGAGCGGCGTTTTTCCATGCTGGTGTTAAGCCATGGACGTCAGCACTTAGCGGATGCTGTCGATGCTGCCTTTGTTGCCGGTGACTTTGACATTCACCTTCTTGAAGATGAAATAGTCTTCGACGTTCACTTCATAGCGTGGCGCAACGATCAGGTCGGAACCTGAGCTTTTCACTGCTTTGTAGGCCGCCGCCGCTTTTACGGCGGAGATTGGATCAGGCAAGCTGAGTGCGGAACCGCCAGCGCCACCGTACGTCACGCCGTCAGCGAACTGAGTGTCGCCACCCACGCTCAACCAGCCAAACAGGATATTGGTGGAAGATTCACCGGTGATTTTTTCGCCGACTTTTACGTTCGCTTTCAAGTCAGCGCTGACCGACCCGGAAATCGGAGCGGTGGGCTGGCTCATGTTATAGCTCACGCAACCGCTGGTCGTGGCGATCAACGTAGCAACGGCGGCGCAGAGGTATACTTTTTTCATTCGAAAGAACTCCTGATGGTAAGTGCTTGGCAAATTAAGCCGGCGCAACCTTAACGAGAGTTCTTCTAAGAAGATGTCAGCTGCGTCCTATGTGGTTGAGCGCTTCTTAACCATCTGTTGTAGGTAAATTCCGTTGGTATGTGATTGGCCGTCTTTTTCTCCCGGCATAACGTGAAAGCGGCTGCTAAGCCTGGCTATTTCATTGTTTTTAAGCACATCAGTGGCGGACGCTGTCGGACTGGGCTGGCGGTATGTCGTGGGCGATGATTCACCGAGTGGTCTAGTCAGGTTAGTTGCGCCGTGTCGAGCCAGGCTTGCGTAGGGTTCCGGCAGCAACGCAAACACTCGTTCGGTAAAACGATAGGCTTCTTCCAAATGTGGCGGCGTTTCGTCCAATGCTATCCTTGCCACCCGCGCTATCTCTCTAAAAAAGAAGCTACATGAACGCTAAAAAAGAAGCCGCACCGTTGCCGGAAGATTTGCGGGTGTTCTTGACCGTCATTCGCAAAGCCGGTTTCGCCGCCGCTGCCGATGAGCTGGGATTATCACCGGCGTACGTCAGCAAGCGCATTCAGATTCTGGAAAGCACGCTGGCTACCCGTTTGTTGCACCGCACCAGCCGTCGGGTATCGCTGACTGAAGACGGCGAACGTGTGCAGCGGTGGGCCATGCGTATTCTTGAAGACTTTCAGTTGCTGCACGACGAGCTGTCCGAAGCACATGCCGAGCCTCGCGGTCGATTGCACTTGTGCAGCAGCTTTGGTTTCGGCCGCAATCATGTAGCGCCGGCGATTTCACAATTGGCCGAATGTTATCCACAGCTGGAAATTCGTCTGGACCTTTTCGACCGGGTGGTGGACATCATTAGCGAGGGTTTCGATCTGGAAATTCGCGTTGGTGATGACATTTCTGGCCAGCACATCGGTCGACGTTTGGTCACTAATCGCCGGGTGCTCTGCGCTGCGCCCGACTACTTGAAGCGACGCGGTACCCCGCAGACGCTGTCTGATCTTGAGGGCCACGATTGCCTGGTGCTGAAAGAGCGCGACAATGCTTTCGGTCTTTGGCAACTGGAGCGCGAAGGCGGTCACAAAAGCGTGCGCGTCAGTGGGCCGTTATCGTCTAACAGCGGGGAGATTGTCTTGCAGTGGGCACTGGATGGGCGCGGGGTTTTGCTGCGTTCATTGTGGGACGTGCGACCGCTGCTGGAGCAGGGTCGTTTGGTGCAGGTGCTGAATGATTACACCCAGAGCGCCAATGTCTGGGCGGTTTACCCGAATCGGCTGGCGAACTCGGGCAAGCTGCGTGCTTGCGTCGAGTTCCTCCAGCATCACTTCCATCAGTTGTCGCTTTAAGCCTTAGTTCAGCCAAGGATTGGCGTGCAGATGCCGCTGTTCGAATTCACGAATCTGCGCGCTGCGTTGCAGGGTGCTGCCGATAGCGTCCAGCCCTATTAACAACGCATCCTTGCGCAGGGTATCGATCCGGAACGGCATGACGCTGCCATCTTGCAAACGGATTTGCTGAGCTTCCAGGTCCACTTCGATCCGAGCACTTTGCGCGTAGCTGACCATGCGCCCCAGCTCCTGAACTCGAGTTTCGTCCAGCGAGATAATCAGCACTCCGTTGCGCTGGCAGTTGTCGTAAAAGATCCCGGCGAAGCTGCTGCCGATCAGTGCACGAATGCCCATCTGCTTCAGACCCCATACCGCGTGTTCACGGCTGGAACCGCAGCCGAAGTTCGGCCCGGTGACCATAAAACTTGCGCCCTGCCAAGGGGGTTGGTTGAGGATGAAATCCGGGTTGGGTTCGCCTGACGCTAGAAAGCGCAGGTCGAAAAACAAACCGCGATCCAATCCATTACGGTCGATGCCCTTGAGGAACTGCTTAGGCATGATTACGTCGGTGTCGATGTTGGCAGCCAGCATGGGCGCTGCGGTGCCGCTGACGGTGGTAAACGGTTGCATGTTCATCTCCTCAAGCGCGGCCGTCGAAGCGGCGCACGTCGGTCAGTCGTCCGGTGATTGCCGCAGCGGCGACCATGGCTGGGCTCATTAGATGCGTGCGTGCGCCGGCGCCTTGGCGTCCTTCGAAATTGCGGTTGGTGCTGGACGCGCAACGGTCGCCTGAGGCAAGCACGTCGTCGTTCATCGCCAGGCACATGGAGCAACCCGACTGACGCCACTCGAAACCGGCCTCGATAAAGATCGCGGCCAGCCCTTCGGCTTCGGCCTGATCGCGCACCGCCGTCGATCCCGGAACGATCATCGCCCGGACATGATTGGCGACGCGCTTGCCGCGCACCACGCTGGCGGCATCGCGCAGGTCTTCGATCCGTGCGTTGGTGCAAGAACCGATAAATGCGTGGCTGATGACGATATCGCTCAACGGCATGCCCGCTTCCAGGCCCATGTACTTTAGGGCGCGGACCATGTCCTGACGCAAAATAAGGTCGCTGATGGCAAGCGGGTCCGGCACCGTGGAACCGATGGCGGCAGCCTGATCCGGGCTGGTGCCCCAAGTCACCATGGGTTCGAGGTCATTGGAATTCATATGGATTTCGCTGTCGAAGTGAGCACCGAGGTCGGTGTGCAATTGGCGCCAAATGTCCACAGCACGCTCCCATAACTCGCCTTTCGGCGCCCGGGGTTTGCTCTTGAGGTAATCAAACACTTTGTCGTCGGGCGCCATGAACGCACCGCGCGCGCCGGCTTCAACCGCCATGTTGCAGATGGTCATCCGCGCCTCAACGCTCAGGGCATCAATGGTCGAACCGGCGAATTCGATGGCGTAGCCGGTTGCACCGGAGGCGCCTATTTTACCGATCAACGCCATGATCACGTCTTTGGAAGTAATACCCGAGGCTAAGGCGCCATCAACGGTTACCCGCATACTTTTCAGTCGTTTGTAGACCAGGGTTTGCGAGGCCAGCAGGTGCTCGATTTCGGACGTGCCAATGCCGAACCCAAAGGCCCCCAAAGCGCCATACGTGGTGGTATGGCTGTCGCCCGCCGCAATCACCATGCCGGGCAGGACAAAACCCTGTTCAGGTGCGATCACGTGTTCAATGCCTTGGCGCTTATCGAGGACGTCGAACAGCTCAATGCCGAATTTTTCGCAGTTTTGTTCCAGGTACGAAACCTGTAACGCGCCGCCTTCGTCCGCCATAGCCGCTACACGCACCGGCGCGGTTGGATTCACATGATCGACCACCGCCAAAGCCGTGGTCGGACGCCACACCTCACGGCCGGCTTCGCGCAAACCGCTGAAGGCTTGCGGGCTGGTGTATTCGTTGATCACCTGGCGGTCGATGTAGAGCAGAACATGCCCTTCGTCGTCGAGGTTGCACACGGTATGCGAGTCGATGTGCTTTTCGTATAGGGTTCTTGTTGGGGTCATGGTCGCGCTCGCGAAGAGAGCCCGTCGACACGGTTCGACAGACTTCTGTCTTCATAATAGGCGCGGTGATGATGCTATCAATGGCAAGAAGGTGATGGCATGGGCCATGGTTCGTGTTTGATTGAATAAGAAATATCAAAAATTAAACCTTTGCCCACCGGACCGCTACCCGAACCATCGCGAAAAAAAGCGCTTCTAGGTTACAGTTCGCCGGTCAAGGCGGTGAATGCGTTTGTCTGCTACCTCCAAGGCGCGGTTTTCGCAAGGGTTTGGCTGCACTGATTGTTAATTTCCCCTACGCCGATTTCAGGAGACACGCCCTATGGACATCCTTCCCTTTAACATCGCCATTAGTGACGAGGCGCTGGCTGACCTGAACGCCAGACTGGCCCGGACGCGATGGATCGAAGGCATCGACGATGCGCGATGGAGTGAAGGCACGGACAGCGAGTTTTTAAAGCGTCTGGTCGATCATTGGCGTACTCAATTCGATTGGCGCACGCAAGAGTCCAGGCTCAATGCATTGCCACAATTCATTGCGCAGGTGGGCAGTCAGCCGATCCACTTTGTCCATCAACGTGGCAAGGGTCCGGCGCCGTTGCCATTGATTATGACCCATGGCTGGCCGGGCTCGTTTGTCGAAATGGAAGCGATCATCCCGCTGCTGGCAGACCCAGGCCATTATGGTGGCGATCCTGCGGATGCCTTCCACGTCGTCGTGCCGTCGCTGCCCGGCTACGGTTTTTCCCCGGCGCCCCGGGCGAAGGGCACCGGCCCGTTTGAAATCGCCGGGTTGTGGGCCGAGCTGATGAACGGGTTGGGGTACGCGCAATTTGGCGCGCAAGGTGGCGATTGGGGCTCGAGCGTCTCGACTTGGCTTGCATATCGTTATCCCGATCAAATCAAAGGACTGCACCTGAATTTTTTGCCCGGTTCCTATCGTCCGCCAATGGAAGGCAATCAGCCGCCGCTGTCGGGTGAAGAGCAAGGCTTTCTCGACAAGGCCGCTGCTTGGCGTGAGCTGGAGGGCGCCTACGGAAAAATTCAAGGCACTAAGCCGCAGACGCTGGCGTTTGGTTTGAATGACTCACCCGCAGGATTGGCGGGCTGGATTGTGGAAAAATTCCAGGCTTGGAGCGACTGCGGCGGTGAGCTTGAACAGGCAATCTCTCTGGATGCGCTGTTGACCAATATTTCGATTTACTGGTTTACCGGGACCATCGGCTCGTCGTTCCGGTTATACCTGGAAAGCCGCAAACGGCCCGTGCACTTCTCCGTCGGTCAACGGGTGCTGCCGCCGCTGGGCGTCGCAAACTTCCCCGGCGAACTGCCCATGCCGCCGCGCTCTTGGGTTGAACGCAGCTTCAACCTGCAACGCTGGACCGAGATGGAACATGGCGGGCACTTCGCGGCAATGGAGCAACCACAGGCGCTGGCCGAAGAGATCAGGGCGTTTTTTCGGCCGTTGCGTTGAGGTCGTTTCGGAATGCGGCTGAGATCGAAGCAGTTCAATTTCTTGGAGCCAACTACTTTTGAGGCATATTAAACAATAGGTTGGCGCTGAGCTTCGTGTGTATATCCGGCCTTTATGGTTGCTGAAAGTAGGGTTTCGCTTTTACAGCGAGGAACCTTTTTCAAACGTCGGAGCGCCGAACTGCAAAAAGGTCCCGCGAAAAGGGCTTGCCCCACTATGCTGGACCTCGCTCCGGCTCGGTCTTCCCTCACTCCGGCATTGCTCCGGGGGTCGCCGTGAGCGGCCGTCCCTGGCCGCGCACGGCTATCTCGGCATCCTTGCCTCGTTACCCCCTGCGCAACGCCTGCGTTCGGCCGCATGGTTTCACGGGGCCTATTTCCGCATTCGATATTCAATTCGCTTGAGAATCACAGGCGGACAAGCATCTGTAGCCAACTTGTTGGCGAAGGTCCTTCGGACCTTATCGCAGCCTTCGACGGCAACAGAAACCCTGTGGGACCGAATTTATTCGGGAAAGCGTCGGTCCTGACACTCTGCGAAGCGCTATCCTGCCGCATCGCGACCTCCCGAGTAACGCCGCCCATGCTGCACAAAAACCTCACCCGCCGTCTGGACCTGATCACCCTGCAATTATTTGTGGCGGTGCATGAGGAGGGCACGTTGACCCGTGCAGCAGCGCGGGAGGCGATTGCGGTGTCGGCGGCCAGCAAGCGGTTGATGGAGCTTGAAGACGCGCTGGGCATCGGATTGTTCGTGCGCAACGCCAAAGGCATGGCCCTGACCGCAGCCGGAGAAACCCTGTTGCACCATGCGCGGCGAATGCTGTTCGACGTGGAAAAAATGGGCGTCGAACTGGACGAGCATATTCAAGGCGTGCGGGGTTACGTGCGGATGCTGGCGAACCTCTCGGCGATCATTCAGTTTTTACCGGAAGACCTGCACGACTTCGTTACCGACCACGCGCAAGTAAAAATCGACCTTGAAGAACGGCCCAGCAACGGGGTGGTGCAAGGCATCGTCGACGGCGTGGCCGACATCGGCATTTGCTCCGAAGACACCGACACCCAAGGCCTGTTCAGCGTGCCTTACCGCCATGACACGCTGGTGGTGGTCCTGCGCAGCGATCATCCACTGGCCGGGCGCGACCACGTGGCGTTCGCCGACACCCTGGATTTCGACCACATCGGGTTGCATGCCGCCAGTTCGATCAACATGCGCACCCACGCCGCCGCCCGTGCTTGCGGACGCATACTGCGGCTGAGGATTCATGTGCCGGGTTTTGATGCCGTGTGCCGAATGGTTCAAGCCAACATGGGCATCGGGATCTTGCCGCGCAAGGCCTATGAATTGTTTGGTCACTCCCTCGGGTTGACGGCGGTGACCCTCAGTGATGACTGGTCCGAGCGCACTTTATTGCTGGTTGCCCGTGAGTTGAACGCGCTGTCTCCCGTCAGCCGGTCGCTGTTTGATCACCTTAGTCGCCTGGAAACCTTGCGTTAGACGCTTCGCTTCAAACGTTCGTGTTTGGCGAACGCTGCTTGCCAACTGACGGTTTGATTAGTCGGCGTCCAATCCTCTAGCCTTGGCTCAAATTCCAAGAACAATGAGGTACTGACCATGACTGCTCCCCTGAGCGGAATTCGCGTAATCGAGATCGGTACGCTGATTGCGGCCCCTTTTGCGGCGCGCCTGATGGCGGAGTTCGGTGCCGAAGTCATTAAGATCGAATCGATGGGTCAAGGTGATCCTCTTCGTAAATGGCGAAAGCTCCATGAGGGAACCTCCTTGTGGTGGTACCTGCAGTCGCGCAACAAAAAATCCCTGGCGCTGAATCTCAAATCCCCCGAAGGCATTGCCATCATCAAGCAACTCGCGCAAAGCACCGACGTGCTAATCGAGAACCTGCGCCCCGGTGCGCTGGAAAAACTCGGCCTCGGTTGGGACGTGCTGCACGCTATTAATCCCAAACTGACGCTGGTGCGTATTTCCGGCTACGGCCAGACCGGGCCTTACCGTGATCGCCCTGGCTTCGGCGCCATCGGTGAGGCCATGGGCGGGATCCGTTACACCACCGGCACCCCCGGCTCGCCGCCGGCCCGGGTCGGCGTCAGTCTCGGTGATTCATTGGCCTCAATGCACGCAGTCATGGGCGCGTTGATGGCGTTGTTGCGGGTCAAAACCGGGCAGGGCGACGGGCAGATAGTCGATGTGTCGTTAGCCGAAAGCGTGTTCAACGTCATGGAAAGCCTGGTGCCGGAATACGACATGATGGGTCACGTCCGCGAACGTAGCGGTGGTGCGCTGCCGGGCATTGCGCCGTCCAATACCTACCCGACCGCCGACGGCGCGTATGTGGTGATCGCAGGGAACAGTGATCCGATTTTCAAGCGGCTGATGCAGGTTATTGGTCGCGCGGACTTGGCAGAAAATCCTGATTTTGCCCACAACGATGGCCGCGCGCCGCAAAGCAACCTGCTTGATGAGGCCATCAGCCAGTGGACGATGAGCCAACCCATCGACGCGGTGTTGCAAACGCTGGAAACCGCTGAAGTGCCGGCCGGCCGTATCTACTCGGTGGCTGACATCGTTGCCGATCCACATTATCAGGCGCGTGGGATGATTCTCGACGCGCAATTGCCCGGCGGCGCGGCGGTAAAAATGCCCGGTATCGTGCCCAAACTTTCAGAAACCCCCGGTGCGGTGAACTGGCAGGGACCGACGCTGGGCCAGCACACCGACAGCGTGCTCGACGGCCTTGGGCTGACTGCGGCGGACATTGCCCGCCTTAAAACTGAGGGGGTGGTGCAATGATTACCGACTATTCAGAACGCCTGATCGTCCAGGAAGTCGCCCCGCGCGACGGTCTGCAAATCGAACCGAAGTGGGTTGAAACCGCCGACAAGATCGCGTTGATCAATCAGCTGTCACTGGCCGGATTTTCCCGCATCGAAGCCGGCTCATTCGTCTCGCCCAAAGCCATTCCTGCCCTGCGCGACGGCGACGAAGTGTTTCGCGGCATCCAGCGTCAACCCGGCGTGATCTACGTTGCTCTGATTCCTAATTTAAAAGGTGCCCAGCGAGCGATAGACGCGGGCGCCGATGAGCTGAACCTGGTGATGTCCGCCAGCCAGACCCACAATTTGGCGAACATGCGCATGCGTCGCGAGCAGTCGCTAAGCGGGTTTGGCGACATTGTGGCCTTGGCCCGTGGCACCTCGCTGAGCCTCAACGGCACGCTGGCGACCACCTTTGGTTGCCCGTTCGAAGGCGTGATTAACGAAGACCTCGTGTTGAGCATTGTCGATGCCTACCTTGAGTTGGGGGTGCAAGGCATTACCCTCGCCGACACCACGGGCATGGCCAATCCACGGCAGGTGTACAGGCTGGTTCAGCGAGTTCTGGCCAAGGTCTCGCCGGCACAATTAACCCTGCATTTTCACAATACGCGCGGCTTGGGCTTGAGCAACGTACTGGCCGCGTATGAAGCCGGTGCACGACGTTTCGATGCTTCTCTGGGCGGCTTGGGCGGTTGCCCGTTCGCGCCGGGGGCTTCGGGCAATATCTGCACCGAGGACCTGGTAAACCTGTGCGACGAAATGGGCATCCAGACTGGAATTGATCTGTCGCACTTGCTGGAGCTGTCGCGCCGTTTGCCCGCGCTGTTGGGCCATGAAATGCCTGGTCAGGTCGCCAAAGCCGGACGCAACAGCGACTTGCACCCAGCGCCAGATAATTTGCCCACGTGATACCGCGACACGCTTGATCATTGGAGGTGTTGAAACCGCTTGCTTGCTCACCGCCGATCAGCCCGGTCATGGTTGGCCGCATAAAGACTTCACCGGCAGCACCACCCCGGCACTGTAGGTGATCGCCATCGCTTTGATAGCCGCCGTGCTGTTGATTTGGGCATTGCCCGCGAAACTGCGTGAGTTGGACAAGACGGGGGTAGTAGAGTTGGCAACTTAGCAACCCTGACTTAGGGTTGCTAAAACTTCAACAGGGATGCTGATGCGAATTTTTAAAAGCGGGCATGTGACGAGGCCGCCGCGCGCTTCCCGAACGATGCCGCAAACCTTAACGCGACTTACCGATTGCTGGGTGCGTCCGAGGCGGTGGCCTCATCTGAGTTAAAGCAAACCTTTAACACGCTGGATCGTTTCACGCCCCGTACCGGGTGGTATGTCATCGATATCGGCGGGAACAATTTGAGGTTGATAGCGGCCATCGATTTCGTTAAGCACTTGGTGTTTGTCAAACATATTTATAGCCACGCTGAATACGCCAGAGCCAACAAGTGGTACCAAGCACATAAGACGGGGATCAGGCCATGAGTGCCGCATTAACTGAAAGAATCGTTGATGGCGCCTCAATGCGCGAATTGGCTCAACGCATGGAAACCTTGCGGCTGGACATGGACCGCCTGGGAGCTCATTTCATTCATCACATTGAAACCGAAGCTGAGTATCAGAAAGCACTCGCGGTCATCGACGAGTTAACCGACGGGCAAGCACTGGACGCGGTTGAACAGACCTTGCTCGATACGCTCTGTGAAACGGTTGGTCGTTACGAAGATCACGCGCCGCAGTTCGGAGCATTTAATGCAGGTATCAATGCGCTGACCGATATTGATTTAATCAAGGCACTCATGCTGCAAAACAAACTAAGTGGGGCAGACCTTCCAGAAATCGGCGACAAGACGGTGGTGTCACGAATATTGAGTGGCCATCGTAAATTGACCGTAGAAATGATCGCTCGCCTTGCGGCCCGTTTTCATGTTGATCCAGGTGTATTTGTATCGCGTAGCGTTTAAGCCGTTTTAAACGTCCCACCCCATCGCCTCCCCGAAACTTTGCCTCTATGGCCCGGTCATCTAAAAGACAGGACAACACAGGGAATCAGGCGATGCCACGAGCAATCTGGAAAGGCGCGATCAGTTTCGGCCTGGTGCATATACCGGTCGCGTTGGTCTCGGCGACATCGACTCAGGGGGTCGATTTCGATTGGCTAGATAAGCGCAGCATGGATCCGGTGGGTTACAAGCGAATTAACAAGGTCACCGGCAAGGACATGACCAAGGAAAATATCGTCAAGGGCGTGCAGTATGAGAAGGGCCGGTACGTCGTGATCAGCGAAGAAGAAATCCGTTCGGCGCACCCAAAGTCGACGCAAACCATCGAGATTTTCGGTTTCGTTGACAGCGACCAAATTCCGCTGCAAAACATCGACACACCCTATTTTCTGACCCCCGACAAGCGTGGTGAGAAAGTCTACGCTTTGCTCCGTGAAACCTTGGTCGATACCAAGAAAGTCGCGTTGGCTAACGTGGTGTTGCATACCCGCCAGCACTTGGCTGCGGTGATGCCATTGGACTCGGCCATGGTCTTGGTCATTCTGCGCTGGCCTGCCGAAGTGCGCGGCCTCGATACGTTGGAACTGACGGAAGCGGTGACCGAGGCAACACTGAGCAAAAGCGAGCGCGACATGGCCCGACGGTTGGTCAAAGACATGAGTGCAAATTGGGAACCCGATGAATACCGCGACACGTTTCAGGAAAAGATCATGCAATTAGTCGAGACCAAGGCGCGCGAAGGAAAAATCGAAGACGTCGAAACCAATACGGGTGAATCTGAACGTAAAAGCGCCGACGTCATTGATCTGACTGAGCTCCTCAAGCGTAGCCTGGGTGGCAAAAGCGCGGCCAAACCGACGAGCAAGCCACCGGCCAAACCTGCCGAAGACGCACCGGCCAAAAGACGGGCACCCCCTCGCAAGAAGACCACTAAAGTGTCTTGATTTGAATCAGGGCAGTGAATCAGTATCCGATGTCCGTGCTGTACTGCCCGGACAGGGTACTTTTTTGATTCTGTCCTACAGCGTTGTCAGATCAAAGCTTCTAAAAACCGTTAGAATTCCTCTTTTTTTTACCGACATTCCACTATTTCGTTCTCTTCATCGCCAACCATCCCGCCGTTGGCCAGAAGGGAATATCCAATGCTTGAACCAACTTCAGAAAACCCGCAAAACCTCGATACCGTAAGCGACGCGGATTTAGCTGTCATCAATCTCAGCGCCTACGACACCTCATCCATCGTCGAATGGATTTCGTCGGCGTCGGGTAGCACGCTGTATAAAGGGTTAGCCGCGAGGACAGAGGGCGAATCACCTTTTCAAACGATTGTTTCTACCATGTTTCCCGCCCATGACGATTATCAAGACAAGGCGTTGTTGAACTCGTTGACTCAACAACTTGATTCACTCAGCGTGTTGTTATTGATCATTGAGAGCCTGAATGCGATACCGGCGTCGGAAACTGACAGCGCTGTGCTGCCGGTTGATCTGGCGACGCCCTTATCTACCGCTACTCGGCAACTGTACTTTCACAAAATCGCTGAATACGCAATGAACCCTGAAAGCCTGCCGTGGCTGAGCCAGGCCATCAGTAGTGCTCAGGCAATGCCGTCAATGCGGGCATTGTCGCTGGCCACTCGGTTGCTTCAAGAACGCTCCACTATCACTTCAGCATTCGCCCTGCGTACTGCCTCGTTATTAGTACCCCCGGCTGAGCCTGTTGAATCCACATCGCTCCAGGATGCTCCCGATCTTCAGGCGCTATTAAGCGATTACTCGGTACTCAACCGATGGAACCCAGGGCGCGGGGCGGATGAACTGTTCCTGGACGTGGGTATAGACCTGCTCAGTACCTCCGACGGATCGGGGCGCAAATTGCGTTTGTCGGCCCACGAAACATGGGAGGCTCTGGCACACACCGTCGCATTCAAAACTCTGTTTGCGCCGCTGCTCGCTGACATGGGCTGGTACGGCGCACAGGTAAATGAACACGCTTCTCCCAAGGTCACCCAAGCGTTGGCGGGTCACGCCATCGTCGCGTTCTTTTTGCTGGCCACAGAATCCGACGGTAACCCGATCGAACGTTTTTTCTACAGTGAACAGGCGGGCCAATACAGCCACGTTGGGCTAATTGAGCAATTGCGCAAAGAGGTTATCAAGCGCCAACCAACCGCCTCGCCGGCCGCCGTTAGCGTGTTGATGTACCTGTTGTTGCGTGAGATGGCCCCGGAACTGTTGGTGCAAAACCTGCCGGACTCCCTCAATTACGGCCGTTCGCTACAAAGCGTTTCGTTTTTGCAGGGTGTCTGTCTGTTGGAGGCGTTGGCCCCCGGCACCGCCCAGAGCAGCCGGTTCGACGAGGTGGTTTTAGTCAGCGTGCAAACGGTTAACTCCGACAATCCTCGGATTCGTGAGTTGTGGGCCAAGGCACGGGTCGTTCCCGCCTTGCGTTACGCCATTGCCCACAACGCAGTTGTATGGACCGAGGGTCGCGACATTCGCCAGGCGTCACCTGCGCAGGTCACGCAAGCGTTGACGTTCCTAAAGGAACAACAAGATTTGCACGCAAAAGCGTTGCACAACTTGCTGACCCTCAAGGTGCCCGACCGAGAACAGATAGCGCGTCACCAGTTGGGTGAGGCTGGAGTCAATCCCAGTATCTGGGGCGCAGGACCGAGGGGAGAGGAGGTATTTACCTATTTGGAAGGGCGGGGCTTTTATCGGGCACCCGGTTATGAGTGGTCACGGTTAACGGCCACAGGTGATGAATTGGGTCTTGGCAAGCAGGCGACGGTGCTTGAGCTGGTCATGATGGGTGAGTTGAAAGCCGTCGATAAACCCAGAGTGCCCGAAGTTTATAAGCAAGCGTTCGCGGCGTTTCACCAGGCAATGACGCAGGCCGAAACCGTAATTATCAGACGGTTGTTGGATGAGATGCCCTTAGCGCAGCGCACGCTACTGGCGACCTCTACCTGTGAAATCAGTCGCCTGCAATTTCAAGGAGGTGAAGGCGAGCAAGGTGTCTTCATCCGCTGTCAGCCGGGAGATCATCGTCACGACTACCACCGGCATACCGTGAACGAAGAAACATTCTTTGAAATTATTCCCGCTGCCGGCGTCGCCCGCCAGGTGTCTCAAGGGTTTGATTATCACGTGCCGGAACCCGACTACACGTGGGACATCGTCACGAACGGACAGAAAGAGCAACTCTGGCATCAGGCGCAGGCATTGGCGAAAGTGACACCGCTAAACCCTGTCGACAGTGATGCTTATTTGCTCGGATCAGTTTCTCGTTCCACGGTGCGGCCAGCTCATCCGCTGAAGGCGACGCTAATTCCTGCGCCTACATTGGTTTTTTTACCGGCTGCCAGCGAAGCCTTGGCGTTGGATGCCGTTGCCGCCGCGGTCGCTGAGCATTTGCTGACCGCAACCATGGCCTCCCTCAAGCAGCTTCACACCCATGAAACCGGCTGGGAGCAAATCTGGAGCGTCGAGAAAAAAATTGCTGACTTCACCGCTCGCTTCATCATTCCCTTTTACGGCTGCATCAAAGACCTGGCTGCCGGTGACAAGTCTGCGGGCACCGCGATTGGTTGCACGATGGATATTCTCTTTGCCTTAATCCCCCTCGGCGAGTTTGCAGGTTCCACAGCACGGCTTGTCATGCGCGCGGGGGAGCTGAGCGTCTTTTCCATCACTGAACAAATGTCTAAGGAAATGGCGCAGCTGGCGCTGAGTCTGGTCGAGCAAAGCGGCATTTTTCTCATTCGCGATGTGCCAAAACTGCTCTGGAAACTGTCGAATCCTGCTTGGAAAACTCTGCTCGAACAGGTTCCGGCACTGGCCAAGGTATTTTCTGACCGTGAGAGCGCAACGGGAGCCGCAATGTTGAAATCAGGGATGTACCTGTTACCCGAGCGCCTGGAAGACGTTTGGATTCCGGGCATTGAAGGAACGGATCAGCGTGCCGTGGTTGATGGCATCAACCCGGTGGCGGTTCGTAACCTGGGCACAACCGAGTCTCCAGTTTTCAGGCTGCTCGACCCTTACACGGAGAAGGCGTTCGGGCCAGCGCTTGCCGTTATTTCCACGGGGGAAGCGCTTGAACTGACGCGTCTGTCGGCGTCCGACGGACTGTCAGTCGGTCACTACCCTAAGGTTATTCCGGTGACCGTTGCGGAGCAGGGTGGTATTGAAATGCGGGTCGCGGGGGGCTGTGAAACGTCAACGATAGAACGCGAATCCGGGGTGTTCGACATCACCGTTGATGGGCACGCCTATCGCCTCGACAGCAACCAGACCGACCCGGCTTTACGCGCACTAGAGGTTGAGAAACTGTCTGCTCGGTCGGGGCAATTGGAAGAATTACCGACGTTGTGCCGAGCGGTCCGTGATCTCATCCCAGGTGCGCCGTGTGCCGACTACGTGAAGCTGGTCTTGCCGGCCATCGAAGTCCCGCTGGAAGTTGCAGGTGTGCCCGCAACGCTGGGACAGCATTCCAGCTCGGCTTTTTCCGCACGCGAATACCAGCTGGCCCGTATTACCCTCCCCCACGGCACCGTTGATGTGCTGACGCACGAAGGCAAGTTCTGTAAGTGGGATCATCAGGTTATTCCAGCAAAAGGCCGGCGTGTTGCTCAACTGTCGGCGGATAAAAAACTGATTCCGCTCACCCTCCAGGAAAAGTCCACACTGGGTTTTTCCGAACAACCGGTGTATCAGGATCGCGTTAGCGGCCGACTGTCACCACTCCAGCATTTGGGTGTGCCACCTGAGGTGGATGAGGGTTATGTGCAACTGATCATTCAGGCACTGCCTGCGGTTGAGCTTGATGGCATTGCACAGGGCGTTGCCGATAAACGCAGTTTGCGCGCTGTGCCCCTGGAAATCGGCGGCAGACATTATGTGGTCGTTGAGGCGGATGTTGGTGTGTTCTATCAGGCGCCGAAGACTTCCACGGGCCAATACGCATTCGTGCGGGTGACGGAAAAAACGGTGATTAACCAGTATTTATCCATCTCAGAGCAGTACCGATTGGTGGCGGAGCGCACGAATATTTTGCAGGATCGAGAAAACATTGCTCGGTTATTGTTTGAGCTGGAAAAGAACACCCCAGCGTTTGAGCAGCAAGTTTTGCTTGGCAAGACAGCCACATATGAGGCCTATAAAAATGCCTGTGAGCAGCATTCGCTTGAGAATGAGCTTTACGGTTACGCTCAGAAGTTGCTGACCGGCGAGGTCGCGCAGACTCGGTTTTTCGCCATGGCCAAGTCGAGCATTGCTGACTTCAAGCGCTTGGGTGAAAGGAGTCTTTTGGGAAAGGAGCATCACGTCAAGGTGCTCAACACATTATTGCCACTGCAGTCACGGGCAAAGGATTGGGTGCCATTGACCGTCGGCAGTATCGCCTTGGCACAGACAGCTGAAAAGTTGTCTGTTGATGTTCAGGGCGCCAATTTCGCCTACGCCATGGTTGAAACTGCCGAGGGGCAACGTTCGGTTTATTACGCGTTTTCCGGGGGTCAGAAAGCCAAGAATTTCAAGTTCAAACTGCACATACCGGACAGCGACACTCAGGTAATCGAAGGTGTTACTTACATCGATGCCGGGATTCGTATGCGCGGTCAAGCGCCTGATCCAGCATTCACCAGCTTGCCGGTGCTGCGCGATGCCGATCATTTGAATATCACGGAAATGCTGCGCTACCTGGACTCAGAGCGTTTGATTGCGACCATCCTCAAACAAGACCTGCAGGGGGGTGCACTGCGCGATATTCACTTCTTTACCTTGATGGACACCTGTAGGTCTTGCGGTGGTGTGATATTGCCGCAAACCCGGCTGATGTTTCCGGGGGTGAACTTCTCCGTCAGTTACCTGAAGAACTACAACCGAGTGTAATCAAGCCTGCATCAGCGTTGGCTACTTTCGATCGACTAAAGGATGCGGTACAGCAAGCGCTCAATTCGCACCCGGCTGACCCGGCGCAGGAAGGTGCGTACCGCAACCGGGTAATCGTTGAGGGTGTCGAGCTCATCGTACTTGCCCACGCGTAAGGTATTGCGCATCAGTTGGGTCAATTCAGTGTTGCGGGGTGCAGTCCATTGGCCCTGGGGATCGTCGATCAACAGGGCGTTTTCCAGGTCCAGTTGAAAGGCGCGTGGATTGAGGTTGTTGCCGGTCAGCAACGTGTATTGGTCATCTGCCCACAAACCTTTGAGGTGGAACGTGTTGTCGCCGTCCTTCCACAGGTACAGATTCAACTGATGTTTGGCAATGGGCTGCTGATGCTTGCGGGCAAATTTGCGCAGGCTGATTTCATAGAGATACGGCAGCGCGGCGATGACTTTGAACGGCTCGTCGGCAGGAATGAAGAAGTCGTTGGCAGTCTTGTCGCCAATGATGATGTCGATTTTTACCCCACGCTTAAGGGCGCGGTTGATTGCTCGGGTTACCACCAGCGGCAGGTTGAAATACGGCGTGCACAGGGTCAATTGTGTTTGGCTGGTGGCGATCAATTCGCAGATTGTGCGGCTAAGCGGGTTTTTGTTGCCCACACCCAATAGCGGGATGATCCTTAGCCCGCCGGTATCTCCGATGCCGGCGGTAGTGTCGTAAGCTGCTCGCTTGAGGTGATTGCGGAACCCGCGGATTTCGCCGCGCAAGCTGCGCGAGGTGGGCGGTGAGGGCAGGTCCAGACGGTGTACGGCGTTTGATGTCAGTACGTCCCGCTGCACCAGATTCTGCATTGAATCGGCCAATGCCTTGTTTTGCAGCAAGTGATAACGGTCGAGACGGTATTTGTCGAATTTATGCAGATAAACGTTGTTGATACTGGCGCCGCTGTAGATCACGCAATCGTCGATCACGATGCCCTTGAGGTGCAATACACCGAACAGTTCGCGGGTTTGCACTGGCACGCCGTAGATTGGCACTTCCACGTCGTGTTCAAGGTTCTGCGCCTGATACCACGTTGAATTGCCCGGCTGCTTGCCGGCCCCGATCAAGCCCCGCTGTGCCCGGAACCAGTCCACCAACACCACCACATCCAGCTCCGGCCGTGCTGCTTTGGCTGCGTACAATGCATTGAGAATGTCCTGGCCAGCTTCATCTTGCTGCAGATATAGCGCAACTATGTAGATGCGCTGCAAGGCCGAGGCGATTTTTTCCAGAAGGCAGCGTCGATAGTCGGCGGCGCTTGGCAGCAACGTTATGGCCTCAGCTGAGGAGGCAAAACCACGAAGTGTAGGAACAACGGAGCGTCTGAACGTGGAGCGCATAAGCCTCTCGAAGTAATAACCGGACAACTCGCAAGCTTACACCAGTGCTGGGTCAGGTGGATGACAACATCAATGTCTCCCCTGTCTCTTAGGCATCAATTCGATGGGGTAAGTTTTCATACACTATAAGAACGTTTTTTTGCAAGAGGGTTGTAGTTGTTTTTTTGACGTAATAAATGGCGTTTATAGGCTCAGATCAAACAGCATCAAGTGTTATCCAAGTTTGGTTGGTGTACGCTAGTCACGTCTAGAAAAGGATGAAGTTGTTGAGTTTTCACGATGACGATAACAGCGTAGATCTGCTGCAACCGATTAAAAGAGCGCCAGTGCTATGGTTGGCAGTCATTGCGATTTTTTTGGTGTGTGTATCTATTGTCACGTTTAACGTGTGGCAGCTTGAGCACGCAAAAAATCATGAGCTTAATCAAGCTGAAATTGCCACCTCAAATCTTTCTAAATCCCTGGCTCAACAAGCCGAAGATACCTTCGACGAAGCTGATGTCATTTTGGTCGACTTGGAAGAGCGGATGGAAGTCGATGGGCGAGGGCCAGCACAAGTCAGCCGAATCGAACGCCTTCTGGCGCGGCATGTTTTTCAAACGCATCAACTGCAGGGTGTGTTTTACTTTGACCGCACAGGCCGATGGGTTATTAGCTCGTTCGGCATCAAGCCGCCAGATGCTAATAATGCGGATCGGGAATATTTCCTGTTCCACAAGCAAAACGCCAGTCTTGGACCTCACATAAGCAAGGCGGTGCGTAGCCGAACCACGAACGATTGGATCATCCCCGTTAGCAGACGCGTGAATGACAAAAATGGAAACTTCGATGGCGTGGTATTGGCCACATTAAACATGAAGTATTTTGACCAGTTTTTCGACAGTTTCAATATGGACAATAAGGGTGCGATCTTCTTGTCCATGACGGATGGCACGGTGTTGGCCAGACGTCCTTTTACTGATGATGTAATCGGTACGTCTCTCGCCAAAGGCCGGGTCTTCAGCGACTATTTATCCAAGTCCACATCGGGTACCGCAATGGTGACTTCGATTGTTGACAATGTAACCAGATTGTATGGTTACCGGCAGCTGGAGAAGTACCCACTAGTGGTAGCAGCGGCGGTTTCCGAAGAGTCGTTGTTGGATGAGTGGCGGCAGAACGCGTTTAAATCAATCATCATTATTGTCAGTGCCGTGATGGCCAACATTTTATTCGGAGTTCTGTTGATTCAGCAGATTAGATTTGGTCTGCAAGCGGAAGCGAAGATGCGTATCGCCCAAAGTTCGTTAGAAAAGCTCGCATTGCAGGACAGCTTGACCGGCTTAGCTAACCGTCGCCATTTTGAGCGAGTGCTTGATGTTGAATTTCGCCGAAGTGAGCGAAAAAAGGCGCCTTTAAGCTTGATCATGTTGGATATCGATTTTTTTAAAAGTTTTAACGATACCTATGGTCATTACGCCGGTGATCATTGCATCGTTGCAGTCGCGGATACCTTACGGACTTGCCTGAATCGTGCGGGCGATTTGGCGGTTCGCTATGGCGGAGAGGAGATGGCTATTTTCTTGCCAGAAAATGACGCGGCGGGTGCGTTTGCCTTGGCGGAAAAAATACGTTCCGCTGTGGTTGCCAAACAGATACTCCACGCCGATAACCCTCTGGGTATCGTCACGGTGAGCATGGGGTGTTATACCTGCGTACCTGGCGAACAAAATACGATTGGGAAGTTGATACAAAATGCGGATGCCGCGCTGTATAGCGCTAAAAAAGGCGGGAGAAATCGCTGCGTGACTTTTGGAGGGGATGCTTAAGAAGGTAAGGTTCAATTTGAAGTACTACGCTTGATCGGCTGGCGCGAGCAACCCCGCGCCGAATTGCCCATAGATTGTTATCCCACCCTGGACAGCCATTTATGCAGAATATCGGAGGAAAGGGACTTCCGATCACCAAGCGTTTGTTCAAGTCGCGAGCGATAGGTTCGGCGCTCGGCTTTCTTTGTATTGCGGTCGCTACCTTCCCTTTACGCCCTCCCGACTGGGTATGGGCGTTGATGATTCTCAATGGATTTATCTGGCCAGCAGCTGCGTTTCAATGGTCGCGTCACTCCACCTTTGCGCTAAAAACCGAGCAACGCAATTTGCTGTTGGATTCGTTTTTCTGTGGTTTTTGGGTAGGAACGATGCAGTTCAACCTGTTACCCAGTGTGACGAGTCTGTCGATGATGGGAATGAACAACATCGCTTTGGGCGGCGTGCGTCTTCTGCTCGCAGGTTGGCTGGCCCAGGCCTTAGGCCTCGCAGTGTCAATGCTAGTGCTCCCCTTTGCATTTCAGCCTGAGACCAGCACAGTGCAGATGTACGCCTGCGTGCCATTGCTGGCTATTTACCCATTGATGCTTGGCAGGATTGCCTATCAACAAAATCATCTGTTGAAAAGCCATAAACGCGCATTGTTGGCGCTTAGCCAGACTGACAGCTTGTCCGGGCTATTAAACCATGGGGCCTGGAAGGCTCATCTAGACCTAGAGTTTCAGCGTTGCACGCGAGCCCAGCAAGGCGGCACCATTGCTTTGATAGATATTGATCATTTCAAAGTAATCAACGATACGTACGGGCATGTGGTCGGTGACATCGTTCTGCGGCAACTGAGCAGAGTCCTCAACGAGAACTTGCGCTGTGCAGACTTGGCGGGTCGGTACGGCGGTGACGAATTTTGTGTAATCCTGCCCGACACCTCGTTGGCGACTGCAACTGAAATAATGGATCGCCTGCGCGACACCTTCAGTGCGACTCACTACGAGTTTGAACCGATGATGAAAGTCAGCCTCAGTATCGGCCTCGCGCCTTTTAGCCTGTCACATGTGGACGCAACCTACTGGTTAAGCGAGGCTGACAAGGCCTTGTATGGGGCGAAAAGCAACGGTCGCAACCGAGTCAGTTGCAGGGTAGATGGCGCTTTCCATCCAATTCTGATTGACCCGGCCTAGCCGCGTTTCAATAGCCGTTGCGGCGCAACAGTGTGTCAATACTATCCTTTGATGGGCGTCCGTAAAACTTCAGCAACTGCGCTGCACGGTTAGTGAAGAAACCGTCGGCGCCACGCATGCTCAGCGCTTTGAAATCTTCGGCAGCATCGACGGTGTAAGGGTGAATCAATAGACCCCGGTCATGGGCCATTTTGGTCATCCACGGCTTGACCATGTCCATGTAACTCTGATCCCCACCGTGCTTGAGCACTGAGGCGGGACCAATCCCCGAGGCGCCGTGGGCTTTAGCCCAATCCATCCAAGCGGCAAACTCTGCTTCTGACTTTACCTCGCGTTTTGCGTAGAAGGCCGCTTTGTCCTTGGCGCCAGAGGCTTTGAAATCCACCGTCGAGCTAGCTTCCATGTAGCCGTCGCCGATCCACAGCAACAGTACTTTAGGCACTTGTGGCATGTTTTTTTGCAACAGTTCCAGGCTAGGCCTTTCGAAAGTCTGCAAAATCACGCGGCCCGGTGTATTGGCGACATTTACGTGGCCCTTGGCTGCCGCGGGGCGTTGGTCGAGCCAGCCGCGTTTGGCCAATAGTTTCTGCAAATCCTCTTCTACACCTGGAAACTGTGCCGGTAATTTGGTTTCGACATACAGCCCCGGCTTGTTCTCACCCTCTTCAGCGATGTTGATAACTTCATTGAGTGTCAGAATCTTCAAGCCGACATAGCTACTGCGCGCCCTGGCGGGGAAGGCTGCGTTAAACCAAGAACCGGCATCGAGGCGCTTGAGTTCTTCCAGAGTGAAAGTGCTGATGGGATCGTTAACCCGCTCGGGATAGACCTGCGCGATGTTGGTGGTGCGCCCGAGGGTATTGTCGTGCAGCGCAATCAGTACTCCATCTTTGGTGCGCTGAATATCCATCTCTAAATAGTCGGCACCCAGATCGCGAGCCAATGCATACGAGGGGATGGTCTCTTCAGGTGCATCGAATGAGGCGCCCCGATGGCCAATGACCGCTGGCCAGGGAACGCCAATTTTTTCTGCAAGCGCTTTGCCGGGATGTTCCACGGCTAAGCTTGTTTCGCTCAAAAAGAGGGCGCTGACTAGCAGTGTTAGAAGCCCGAGTTTTTTTGGAATTTGATTTAGCATCATTGGACCTTCCTTATCAGTCATCAGACAGTGGCGGTTGCACTGTAGCAAGTCATGCATGACGGATTGGCGAAGGATCGCGCCGCGACGCTATTTAACGTGGCAATGCTTTCAGGCGCCGGCGCACAAAGCGCAATAATGCAAGCATCAACCCCACCACAATGATTGCCAAAAGCGCATCTTGTTCGTAGCGCTTGATGTCCGCGAACAACCACTCCAGGGATTGACCGAATAGGAAACCGATCCCGGCTATCAGCGGTGCCCAAATGGCGGCCCCGATCAGATTAAGCAGGATGAAGCGCGAAGCCGGAACATTGCTCATGCCAATGGTGATGGGCCCCGCGATACGTAAGCCATACATAAACCGTACGCAGATGATCAGCCCGGTTTGATAGCGCTCTAGCAGGAGGCTAACCCGCCGGGCGCTGGGTTGCAGTTTCGGGAAGCGCTCCAACAGCCGACTGCCGTAGCGGCGCCCGATCATGAAGAACAACATGTCGCTTAATGCTCCACCGCACATTGCGATAAGCGCCAGTACCGGGAACGACAAATAACCTTCATGAGCCGCAAAGCCGGCAATTATCAGGACTGTTTCCCCTTCCAGGGCCGCTCCAATAAAAACGGCCAGATAGCCGTATTCAGCAATTACCTGTGTCAGCGTCATACGCCATCCTTATGAAGTAGGGCCATGCGCCTGAATTGACTGATCGCCGTGGCGGTTTGTTCCGTTGGCTGGCTGGCTGGTTCGAACTGCCAATTGCAGCCTTCGGCAGCGCCACAGAAGATCTGGTCCCCTGACCAATCGTCTTCTTCGGCAGGCCAACTCCCACAGAACCTGAGTCTGGCACGATTCTGGGAGCAGGCTTGCCTGCGAACGTTACGGGGCGGTGTGCACTGGCTCCAGGCGCAGCGGTTTATCGCGCCAAGACCATCGCGAAGTAGCCGAACACAGTCAGCAGAATCCCCGACACGGCATACGCCACGGGAAAGCCAATCCACGGCACGGTGCTGTCGATTTCTTTTGCTGCTTCGCGTGCGGGGCCTGAGTGGCTGCGGGCACCGGCGACGCCGCCCATGAGGATGGCCGGGTTGATCTTGAACACGTGGAAGCCGATGGCCCAGACGATAAACGGTGGAATGGTGCAGGCCACGAAGCCCAAACCGAATATCTTCAGAGCAATGATCGCGCTCAGTTGCGACACTAGGCTGGCCCCGGCATTGACGCCGACGATGGCGACGAAAAAGATCAGGCCCATGTCTTCCAGGATGTTCCGTGCAGCGTTCGGGGTGTTGCCGAAGAAGCGCACCCGCGATACCAGCGACGAAACGATAATGCCCGAGACCAACAGGCCGCCAGCGTTACCCAGACCCACCGAAGCGCCGAACGCTGGCACTTGCACCAGACCAATCAACAGCCCCAGCACCATGCCCAGCGACAGGGTGAGCAGGTCAGTCGCCGTGCTTGGACGTGCGACTTTGCCGAGGAGTGCGGCGGCTTTGTCGATCGCACTGCGCAGACCGATCAAGTGCAGCACGTCCATCCGCTGCAAGCGTGTTTCCAGACCGATAGGCAGCGGCGCGCCTCCTCGTTCGATGCCCAGCAACTGCACCTGGCCGGCAATTGGTGAAGTGCTGAATTCCTTGAGCGCCTTACCAATGGCGTCATGGTGGGTCACCAGAATCTCTGCTTCGTCTAACGGAATGTTCAGCGCACGGGCGTCTGGCACTTCAGGCCCGATCAGGCCCATATGGTCAGTCAGCACATCAAGGCTACCGCCCAAGGCGATGACGTCACCCAGTTGCAACACCAGGCTCGGGTCGGCACCGAGCAATTGGGTGCCGCGCTCGACGTTCTCGATCTGATATTGAGCAAAGTGCTCGCGAAACTGGCTGATGGTTTTGCCTTCGTACTCAGGATTGACCAGTCGATACGCCCGTAAGTCAAAGGGGCGATAACCGCTCAGGCCCGCATCATCGACGTTCGGAACGCCGTGTTCGATCTCATATTCCTTGGCCGCCTTGCGCGCATCCACGCCCCACCAACGTGGCAGGTATTTGCAGATCAGGATGATCCCCACCGTGCCCCATATGTAGGTGATGCCATACGATAAGGCAATCATCGCGGTGGCGGCTGCTGCCGTGGTGCCGGGTGGCAACGGCACAACCCCGGAAGTAATTGCCTGTTCCGCCGAGCCGATGGCTGCCGACATGGTTTGAGAACCGGCGAGAATCCCGCCCGCAGCACCAACCGGCAGCGACAACAGTTTCGTGCCCGCCACCACAATCCCCAACCCAAGGAACGACGACAAAACTGCCAGAAAGGTGAACTTCAGCCCGTCACCTTTCAAGCTGTTGATGAACGACGGACCCACACGAAGGCCGACGCCATACATAAACAGGTAATAAAACAGACTTTTGGTGAAGCTATTGAGCTCCAGGTGGATGCCATACGCGGCGGCCCAAGAGGCTATCGCGCAACCAATGACGATGGCGGCCGCCACTGGACCGAGGCCGTAGCCTTTAATACTGCCACGACCAACCCACACCGACAGACCAACCACCACGAACAGCAAAATGTACGGGTTGCTCTGTAAAAATGTCAGAAATGCAATCACTGTGACCTCGCGCTCTGCGATGAAACGCTATAAACACCGGGCAAACGCTTTGCCCGGTGGGGTTCAAGGTCGAACTAAGCCGCGTCGATTGGAGTGGCAGCGACAGCACCATGGTTGAAGCTCGGGCCGGCCTCAGACGCCAATACCGGATTCTTTTGCAGGAAGGCGATGGCCTTGCGCAAGTCATCCAGCAGCAAGCCAATCAGGTCGCGGCTGACACCATGCCGTACCAATACCCGCTGGACGACAATGTCCTGGCGGTCAGAGGGCAGTGGGTACGACGCAATCTGCCAGCCGCGCATCCGTACCCGTTCCGACAAGTCATACAGGCTAAACCCGTGGTCGATGCCGTCCTTGAGCTTGTAACAAACCGCTGGCAAACCGTCTTTGCCGTCGTAGACTAATTCCAATGGGCCGAGCTTGGTAATTTCACCCGCCAGCCACTGCGCAGTGTCCGAACAGGCTTGCTGGATGCGGGTGTAGCCGTCCCGGCCCAAACGCAGAAAGTTGTAATACTGCGCGATGATTTCACCGCCTGGGCGACTGAAGTTCAGGGCAAAAGTCGCCATGTTGCCGCCCAGATAATCGACGTAGAAAATCAGCTCTTCTGGCAGATCGGTTTTCGAGCTCCAAATGATCCAGCCCACGCCCAGTGGCGCGAGGCCATATTTGTGACCGGAGGCATTGATCGATTTGACCCGCTCGATCTGGAAGTCCCACTTCAATTCTTGCTGAATGAACGGGGCGATAAAGCCGCCGCTGGCCGCGTCCACGTGGATCGGGATATTCAGCCCGAGGTCACGCTGCATGGCGTCCAATTCGGCTGCCAACGCCGCAACGGGTTCGTAGATACCGGTAAAGGTCACGCCCAGCGTGGCAACCACACCGATGGTGTTTTCGTCGCAATATGCACGCAGGTCGGCTGGCTCCAGGCCCAACGCATTACCACGCAACGGTACTTCACGAATTTCCACATCGAAATAACGGGCAAACTTCTTCCAGCAAATCTGCACCGGACCGCACACGAAGTTGGGTTTGTCGGTGGTCAGACCGGCTTCTTCGCGGAGTTTTTTCCAGGTCCATTTCAACGCCAAGCCGCCGAGCATAGCCGCTTCGCTGGAACCGGTGGTCGAACAACCCACGGTTTGCCAGGACTTCGGCGCATGCCACAGATCGGCAATGATGTGCACGCAACGGTTCTCGATCTCGGCCGTTTGCGGATATTCGTCTTTGTCGATCATGTTCTTGTCGAGGGCGTCAGCCATCAACTTCTGCACTTCGGGTTCGACCCAAGTGGTACAGAACGTCGCTAGGTTTTGCCGGGAATTACCGTCCAGCAACAGCTCGTCGCGGACCAGGTTGTAAGCCGCCGATGGCGCAGTCGAATGATCAGGCAGCCGATACTTGGGCAGGCGTCGTTGCGACGTGCCACTGGAGTAAACATCTTCGATAGCGTCGTCGCGGGTTTCAACGGTTTGATGGAGTGCCATGGAATCCTACTCTGCAGAAATGAGGGAAAGGCGATAGCCCTGGCCGCGATGTACAGCAGATCCAGCCGCGTCAAAGCGTGCTGCAAAAACGTGAACCTAGAACAGACAAACGTTTGGACGATACGTGCGGCGAGAACTTTTACCGGCTCGGGGGGCGGCGTGTTCGGGGAAATGTAGTCAAATTCGATGCGTAACTAACCCCTGTAACCCTACGCTGAATAGGGTGGGTCTTTATTGATCCAGATCAGTTATTCAGAAGGGTCAGGTTTTTGTTCAAACCACGTTCTGTGAACTGACCCGAGAGTGGTTTAAATGTGATTGATCTCCTTCAACCAACTATCCAAGTCCATGATTTCGTTATCGCTGATGGTATGGCCAATCCCCAGATACGCATGGGATTCAGGCGTAATGCCCAATTCTTTCAACCAGGTTTCAGCGTCGGTTGCGCCAACATAGGGAACTCTCTGGTCGGCGGTGCCGTGACCGATAAACACGTCAAGCGCCTTGAAACCCGGTAGCGGCTGCAACTCGGATTTCAACATCGGCAAGATCTTGCCGCTCAACGCGGCAAATCCACGGAGGATGTCCGGGTGCCGCAGAGCTACCTCATAGGACATGATTGCGCCCTGACTAAACCCGATCAAAAACACCTTATCCGGCTGGGTGTGGTACTTCTCGGTGGCTTTGGCCACAAAGTCTGAAATCAACGCTTCACTGTTTCTCAGGTCGTCGGTCTCGCCATCGTAGGGGCCGTCGCCGGGTTTTTTGTTAAACCACTGATAGCTGCCGGGTCCGACCTCGAGCGGTGCTCGCGCCGATAAAAAAGTGTACTCGGTGGGCAGTTGATCCTTGATGTCGAACAGGTCGGCTTCATTGGCGCCGGAGCCATGCAGGAAAATAATCAGCGGCTTGTTTCGGGATTGTCCGTCAGTCTGTTCGAGGTAACTCAGGGGCAGGTCGGTCAGGAGGGGGGATTGAGCGTGAACGGCGGATGACGCGAGGATCAACAATGCAGCGAGGAATCTGATCATATGCCTGCCTTTCACAGCCTGTCCGGATCGAGGACGGAGCTTAGCATCTTGGGTTACTGCTATTTGTTATCGCGCATTGAACGCAAGTCTCCGGCTTCTCTTGCGCATCAGTGCACGGCATTATTGCGACCCACTCGAGAGCCACTGGAGCAGAAGATATATGGACACCCGCGATACCCCAGTCTTACGCGATGCCACGGACGACGACCTGCCCGGTGTGCAATCCATTTACGCGGCGCATGTGCTCGGGGGGATTGCCAGCTTTGAACTGGACGCGCCCAGCGTGGCCGACATGGTGAGTCGGCGGTCCGATATTCTTTCCAAAGGATTGCCCTATCTGGTCGCGGAGCTGGCGGGCGAGGTGGTGGGTTATGGTTACGCGACCCTTTACCGACCGCGTGCGGGTTACCGCTTTACGGTAGAGGATTCGGTCTATGTGCGTGACGGCATGGGCGGGAAGGGTATTGGCCAGGCGCTGCTCGGCGCAATCATTGAGCGCTGTACCCATGGTGGTTCGCGGCAAATGATCGCGATCATTGGCAACAGCGAAAACTACGCGTCGATCCGGCTGCACGAACGCCTCGGTTTTCGTCGCGTGGGGGTGTTTGAGTCGGTGGGTTTCAAGCACGGGCGCTGGGTGGACACAGTCCTGATGCAGCGGGCGTTAGGTGACTAAGTGGCGCATTCCTACAAGGGCTTGGGTTTTGCTGTGCGCTCCATCCTGAGTCGCCAGCGCCCGTTAAAACTAAGCTCGGTCATCGACAGCGGTTCGATGTCGATGGCGTTGACCGCAGTCGTCGGGCACTGCAGCGCATGGACGATAGCTGCCCGGATGACGAAGGGATGAGTGATCGCGACAACATGGCCTGGGGTGCGCAAGGTCTCGAGCCACGCGCTGACGCGGGCGCAAACGTCGGCAACGGACTCGCCACCGTGGGGGGCGCTCATGCTGTCGGTAAGCCAAGCGTTAAGGGCTTCGGGTTCATGGGCCTGGAGGTCGTCGATGCGGTGCCCTTGCCAGCGTCCGAAATCGCAGTCGCGCAGAGCGGGCGCGATGTCCATCTCGGTTCCGAACAGCAGGGCGGTCTGCCGCGTGCGGGCTTCCGGTGCGCTCAGTAGCTGAGCCAAGGTTTTGAAGTGTCCCGACAACGATCCTGCTGACGATTGCCACGCCATCTCTATGGGTTCGTCTTGCGGAAAACGGCCGAGCTTTTGCGCCACGGTTCGGGCGTGGCAGATCAACGTCAGACGGGTTGCCATGGCGGTCCACACTGGTTTTACAAGTCGAGAAGAGTACACTGCCCGAGCATTTGCATCATCTTGCAAAGCAGGAAGCCGGTTTGAATCCGGCGCGGTCGCGCCACTGTGTTCGGTCAATGCCGTAAGCCAGACCTTGTTTTGTCCATCCTGTTATCCGTTTTGGGACGCGAGTTCCCTGGAGACACCATGACTTTTAATACGACCACTCATACCGATACTTCGCTGCCGATTATCCCGCTTGGCGAGATTCTGCCGTGGGCGGTGTTTGTTGGTTTGCTGTTGATGCTTGCGCTGTATTTCGTTGGCGCAGAACAAGGCGCAACATCGATGTTCTCCGGTATGTATGTCCATGAGTTTGTGCATGACGGTCGCCACTTGCTGGGCTTCCCTTGCCACTAACTTCGGGTACATGACATGACTGGGCAATTATTGGTAAGGGGAATGCTGGTGGGATTACTTGCCGGCCTTCTTGCGTTTGGCTTTGCAAGAGTTTTTGGCGAGCCACAGATCGACCGGGCCATTGCCTTCGAAGAGCTGCACCTGTCGGCGACGCACGACGGCGCACAAGAAGAAGAGTTGGTCAGCCGCCAAGTACAAAGTACCCTCGGCTTGTTCACCGGCATCATTGCGTATAGCGTCTCGCTAGGCGGCATCTTCGCCTTGGTGTTTGCTTATACTTTGGGCCGGGCTGGTAACGTCGGCCCGCGTGGGCTTGCGGCATTGTTGGCGCTTGCGGCCTTCGTTGCGATTATTTTGGTGCCGGGTTTGAAGTACCCCGCCAATCCGCCCTCGATTGGCGATCCTGCAACCATCGGCAAACGCACCAAGCTGTTCTTCTTGATGATGCTGCTCTCCGTGGCGGCGATGGTCATTGCGATCAACGCCGCACGTAAGCTAATTGCCACTCGCGGTATCTGGAACGGCGCGTTGTTGGCTGTAGGGTTATATGCCGTGATCATGATTTTAGCGGCGGCGATGTTTCCTACCGTCAATGAAGTACCGGACGGTTTTTCTGCCGTGTTGCTCTGGAAATTTCGTACCGCGGCGCTGGGCATTCAGATCGTACTGTGGACCACCGTTGGCCTGGCCTTTGGCTGGCTGGCAGAGCGCAATCTCAATCCACTGAACTCACCGCCTCGGGCGAAGCTTCAATCCTGAGAAGAGGCCCGCCGCGTGCGGGCCTTTTACTGTCTATCATCCTTCGTGGTTTAACGCTGTCTGACTCCGTTACGAGAGGGAAGTATGACGACTGTTCTAGTGCTGGTAGAAACCATCAATGACTACCTGCCGATTATTGAAGACAGTGGCTTTACCCTGATTCTTGCGCCGACCCCAGCGGAGCGCGCCAAGGCTATTGCCACCCACGGCGAGCAGATCAATGCGGTGTTGACCCGAGGTCCGCTGGGTTTCTACGCCGACGAAATCGCCGCGCTTCCGCATTTGGAGATCATCTGCGTGATTGGCGCCGGTTATGAACATGTGGATCTTAATGCCGCCCGGGCTCGGGGTGTTGTGGTAACCAACGGAGCAGGGGTCAACGCGCCGTCGGTGGCCGATCACGCCATGGCCTTGTTGCTGTCGCTGGTGCGGGATATTTCACGGGCTGACGCCTCGGTTCGACGCGGTGAATGGAACAAAATCATGCGGCCTTCATTGGCCGGCAAACGCCTTGGGATTCTCGGTATGGGCTCTGTGGGCATGGCTATCGCCAAACGTGCTCTGGGATTCGACATGTCAGTCAGCTACCACAATCGTCGCCCGCGCAGCGACGTGCCCTACGCTTATTGCGCCACGCCGGAGGCGCTGGCGAGTGCGTCGGACTTCTTCATCGTCGCCACGCCGGGTGGGGCTGGCACCCATCAGTTGGTAGACAAGGCCGTGCTTGAAGCGCTGGGTCCAGACGGTTTTATCGTCAATATTGCCCGTGCCAGCGTGATCGCGACGGCGGACCTGATCGATGCCCTGGAACACAAACGCATCGCAGGCGCCGCGCTGGATGTGTTCGATGACGAACCGCGAGTGTCCGATACGCTGAAAGCTTTGAGCAATGTGGTATTGACTCCGCATGTCGCCGGTCTGTCACCGCAAGCGTCCCAAGGAACCGTGCAATTGGTGGCGGATAACCTATTGGCGTATTTTTCCGGAAAGCCCGTGCTGACGCCGGTTCCGCTCCCGGGGAGTTGAAGCTTAAACTGCATCGGACCTACCCTAACGCAGCCAACCTACAGCGACTTAAGTAAGCGGGGCGCTTGATGGTGTATGTTTCTTGGCGGTTCGCAGCGCCACCAAAGGCTAGCTGCCAGAGGAGTTTCGGCGCCAGCGCGAGTTAACTCAGGAGAGAATGGATGGGTAGCGAAAAAATACGTATTGCGCTAGTCGGTGATTACGATTCAACCGTAACGGCCCATCAGGCGATTCCTTTGGCGCTGGACCGGGTAGCTAATGACGAAGGATTGTCAGTTGCCTTTGACTGGTTACCCACGTCCGAGGCCCATGACAACCTTGCGTTGGCTCGGTTTGACGGGCTGTGGTGCGTTCCGGCCAGTCCTTATCAAGACCCCGAGGGAGCGTTTAATGCCATCCGTTTTGCCCGCGAGCAGCAGGTGCCGTTTCTCGGCACTTGCGGCGGGTTCCAGCACGCGGTGATTGAATACGCGCGCAATGTGTTGGGGTGGGAGGACGCGGAACATGCCGAAACCTCGCCCGAGGCGCAGCGCGCCGTTATCGCGCCGTTGAGTTGCGCATTGGTCGAAAAGGCAGACGCTATCGAACTCGTTCCAGGCTCACTGATCGCCAACGCCTATGGCGCGCTGAACACTACGCAAACCTACCGCTGCCGATTTGGCCTCAATACCGCGTTTGCGCAGGCGCTGCTGACGGGGCCTTTGACAGGTACGGGTCATGACCAGACCGGCGACATTCGGGTGGTAGAACTGGCAGGTCATCCGTTTTTTGTCGCCACTTTGTTCCAGCCGGAAAGGGCTGCACTAGTGGGGGTGACGCCACCGTTGGTGGCAGCCTTTATTCGGGCGTGTTTTCTGCGTCGGGCCAGTGTGACAACTTCAATCAGGGGCTGAGACGATGATTGCCAAAACACCTGCAGCACCTTACTACGCTGTGGTTTTCACCTCGCTGCGTATTGCCAATGACAACGACGGCTATGCCGAGGCAGCCGACCGAATGGTCGAGTTGGCCCGACAACAACCCGGTTTTCTTGGCGTTGAGTCGGCCCGTGGAGAGGATGGGCTGGGGATCACCGTGTCGTATTGGTCCAGCGAAGCCGCCATCCTTTCATGGAAGCATCACCCTGAACATGCCGCCATCAGAGAACAAGGCCGCGCCACCTGGTATCGAGCCTGCACCACCCGAGTCAGCAAGGTTGAACGGGCGTATTCGTTTGAGGTGGGGTGAAGGGTCCACCTCCAAGCTCTACAGGTTGTTTGTTGTCGTACTGGTGGGTCGTATCACCGGCGCATGGCTGTGGTGTACGTTTGGTGCGGTGTCGGCGGTACGTACCAGCAGCCAGGTGGCCAGCGCCGAGATGATTGCCACTGTCGCCGCAACAAACAGAATCGCTTGGTAGCCTGCGCCAAAGCTGCTCGTGGCCAATGAATTCAAGCCTGGCGCACCTCCGGTCAAATCTCCTGCAGCGATACTGCGAGTCAGGGCGTAGGCGTCGGCCGCCGTTGCGTTGGGAAGTCCACCGATTACCGAAGCTGCGATGCGATGGAACAAAACGGCACCCAGCGCGGCGAAACCGATCACTATGCCGCTGAAGCGCACAGTTCCGGAGATGCCCGAGGCCATGCCCGCTCGTTCAGGCGCGATGGTCGACATCGCAACCTTCGCCGTTTCTCCATTCAAAATCCCCGCTCCTGCCCCAGCGAGCAAAAGACCACCCAGCATCGAAACGTAATCCAAACGCGTGACTTCCAGGCCGAGCCAGAACAACCCGACGCTAATCGTCGCTAGTCCGAAGGTCAGCAAGGTGCGGCCACTAAACCGGTGCGTCAGGTAGGCGGCGGTCACGCGCGGCACGATGAACAGCGGCACGGCAATGGGTAGCATCATCAGACCGGCGGTTTGTGGGCTGTAACCCAAGCCGCTCTGAAAATAGATCGGCAGGTAGGTCAGCATGGTCAGCAGCGAGGCCGCGTAAGCCAGGCCCGCGATTATGGCACCGACGTAGGTGTGCCGACGGAAAACTGCCAAGTCCATCATTGGGCGTTCTTGTCGAGTTTCGACCAGTAAAAACAAGGCGAACAGCAGGGCCGCGCTGGCCAGTTCGAGCATTACGCGCAGACTGCCCCAGCCTTCATGGTTGCCGGAGATCAACGCCAGGGTGATCAAGAACAGGCTGCTGCTGAAGGTCACCACACCGAGGTAGTCAATGGTGTTGGCCTGGGGATCACGGGATTCTTTCAACGTGCGCATCACCAGTACAATCATCGCCACCCCGACCGGAACGTTGATGTAGAACGCCCATACCCAGCCAAAATGCTCGGTGATATAACCGCCGACCACGGGGCCCAGGGAAATCGCGATACCGATTACCGAACCCCAAAACGCGAAGGCCTTGGCTCGGTCAGCGCCGCGAAACGAATGTGACAACGTCGCCAGTGCCGCGCTTAGCAACAGCGCGGCGCCCACCCCTTGCAGGGCACGGGCGGCGTTGAGCGCGGTGACATTGGGCGCGGCGCCACAAATAAATGAAGCCAGGGTAAAAATGGCCAGACCGATGATCAGCACACGCTTACGGCCGTAACGATCCGCCAAGGCACCGGCCGGCATGACCAGCGAGGCAAAGGTTAGGGTATAAGCGCTGATCACCCATTCGATGTCGGCAAAGTCAGCGTTGAACGACTGCGCAATGGACGACAGCGACACCGCGACTATATTGGAGTCCAAATTGATCATGAACGACGGAATAGAGACGCACAGCAAGATGAGGAATCGTTGCAAGCCATCGATGGGGCTATGGGTTTCGGTGCTCATGCGTGGCGGTCTCGGGTCGATGGATGAGCATTTGAACAGCGATTCGTTTGTGCAGCAAAACGAATGAGGGTATATGCTCCTATTGCAATTTGCGGGTATATGCCTGTAATCGTCAAGTGTTTCTTTTAGGTCCAATGCCCACAAGGGCCAGACACACAGGAACAAGCAGTCTATGAACAGTTCTTCCAGCAACCTCCGGGCACCTATTCAACTGAGCGGCGGTTTCGTGGTGCCCGAGCAAGTCCTTTGCCATGCCACCAGCTTGCGCAAAGCGACCCGGCGCATTTCGCAGATGTACGACGTGGTGTTGGCCCCCTGCGGACTGCGCTCAACCCAGCGCTCGATTCTGATGCAGATCGCCCGCAGCCAAGTGCCGTCGATGAGCGAGCTGGCAGCGGCACTGGTGCTTGATCGCTCCGCGCTTGCGCATACCCTAAAACCGTTGGAGCGCGATGGGTTTGTATCGGTGGAGATCGATCCGAAAGACCGGCGCAGCCGCCTGGTCAAGCTGACGCCAGTGGGGGAGGCCAAGCTGATTGAATCCCAGGCGTTGTGGCTGCAAGCGCAAGCCTGTTTCGAATCGGTCTTGGGTACCGAAAAGGCCAGCGAACTGCGCGCAGCTCTCACGTCCATCGCGTCAGGCGATTACCTGTAGGCGGTCGCGGCAGACTGAACCGGATCAGCTGGCTTCGCGCACTTGGGAGGGCGCGATGACCAATGCCGCTTGGCGTGCGGCTTTGGCGCGGCCGGTCTGGACGATGTATACCCCAGCAAGAATCGCGGCGACCGCTAGCAAATCCATCGGATGAACCGGCTCTTGAGCCACAAAGAAGCCAATCAATAGCGCCACCACTGGCGGGATGTACGTGACGGATGCTGCTGCCAACGCGCCCAGACGCTGGACGATGAAGTAATAAAGAATGTAGGCGACGCCAGTACCCAACAGACCCAGCCCCAGGGACACACCGAGAAACGCACGCTGGTCGACGAGCAGGTGATCGACGCCGTGCAGGTCGGTGACGGCGGCGATCACCATCAGCGCAAGGCCGATTTGATAGGTCGACAACGCCACCGCCGAGATCCCCAGCCCGGACACAAACCGTTTGGCGTAGACGAACGAGCAACCGAGGCTGAGCGAACCCGCCACCATGTACAGAACACCCTCAAGCGAAATGCCACCGGCGCCGGTGGCCCACGGCCGGGCAATCAGCAGTACACCGACAAACCCCAACGCGACGCCCATGCCGACGCGACGGGTCAGCGGTTCCTGGCGTAGAAACAAAAATGCGCAGGCGAAGGTAAACAGTGGAATCGCACCGCTCAGCATCCCGGCCACGCTGGACAGCAGCATCGAGGTGCCCTTTGCGAAGGCGTAGTAATAAATGTCAGTGGCCAGCAGCGCCATCACTAAAAAGTGATGGGCATGCCGTAAGTGGCTCCAACGCAACGCGCGGGTCGCCAAGGCAAAGATCAGGATGGGCAAGAAGCCAAACAGAACCCGCAGCAGCACGATTTGCGAAGGTGTGATCAGGGCCGCGGCCCATTTCATGTAGATAAAATTGGTGCCCCAGATCACGCCAAGTAAGGCAAAGGCTATGTAGGCGATATTTTTCATGGGGGGTACCTGTGAGGTGAGGCGGTGAAAAACCGATTGTGCTCCGTCCGTTGGATCGGCTACAAATCATCATCTGTGCTGAATGGAATAGAAAATCTTCACCATGAAAAATTCACCGCCCTTAAAATCGCTGATTTACTTCGAATCGGCCATGCGGCTCAATAGTTTTTCTCTGGCTGCGGCTGAGCTGTTTGTCACCCCGGGCGCAGTCGGTCAGCAGATTCGCAGCCTTGAACAGTGGCTCGGTGTCGCGCTATTTACTCGGCACATTCGCCAAGTCAGGCCAACCGAAGATGGCTTGGCCTATTGGGCTCGGATTCAACCGGCGTTGGCGCAAATCAACGAGGCCAGCCACACGTTGCGCGACCGACAAAGCAACAGCGTATGGCTGACGATGCCACCAGGCTTGGCGGCCAAATGGTTTGCGCGACGCATGTCCGGTTTCCTTCGGCAGCATCCAGAGATTGCCCTGCACCTCAGTTCCTCTGTGGCGCTGGTGGATTTCGCTAACGAGCGGGTGGACTTGGCGATCCGCCATTTCGATGGGCATGCTCCCGAACTCGATACGCATTTGCTCTATCAGGATCAGGCGCGGCTGTATTGCAGCCCGAGTTACGCCGCCCGTTTTGGACTGAAAACGCCTGAAGATTTGCGCCAGACGACGTTGTTGCACAGCACCCTGCACCCGCATTGGAACGATTGGCTGACGCGCTTCACGGCGATACCGACGGGGCAGGTGGTGCAAATGGCGGGGATTCATTTCGATCAGTCACTGATGGCCATCGAGGCTGCGCGGCATGATCAAGGCGTGGTATTGACCAGCCCGATGTTGACCGAAGAGGAGGTGAGCAGTGGCGCATTGATTGAGCCCTTCAGCCAGCGATTGCCGCTGGCCAAAGGTTTTTACGTGGTTCAACCGCGGCTATCGATCTCGCGCCCGGCAGTGCAGGCGCTAAGGGATTGGCTGATCGCCGAAGCGGCGACGCCACCTCCGTAGCGCCCTCTGCAAGTGTTTAAGGCATGACCGGCGGGAGGTACGCCAGTGTGGTGCCAAGAAACCACAGCAGGAACAGCACCAGCGGGGTGTGAATCAGGAATTGTACGAACGAGAAACCGATGAGGTCCCGCGCCTTCAGGCCCAGTACACCCAGCAGCGGCAGCATGTAGAACGGGTTGATCAGGTTTGGTAACGCTTCGGCTGCGTTGTAGATCTGAACCGCCCAGCCCAGGTGATACTTCAGGTCATTGGCGACTTGCATCACGTACGGCGCTTCGATAATCCACTTACCACCGCCCGACGGAATGAAGAAACCGAGTACCGCCGAGTACACGCCCATCAACAGCGCGTAGGTGTCATGGGAAGCGATGTGGGTAAAGAAGGTTGAAATGTGGTGCGCCAAGGTCTGCGCATCACTGCCTTTGACCGTGGTCATCAGCGCCGCGATTGAGCCGTAGAGTGGGAACTGGATCAGCACGCCGGTGGTGGTCGGGACCGCACGGGTCACCGCATCGAGAAAGCTGCGCGGACGCCAGTGCAGCAGGGCGCCGACCATGATGAACAGAAAGTTGTAGGTGTTCAGACCCGAAATGGCCGTGATCGCCGGTTTGGTCGAGAACTCATGAAACAACCAACCCGCCGCCAGCAACACTAACAGGATGATCAGGATCGGGCTGTATTCAAGCCACTCACCCGGACGCGAACGCTTCGGGATGGTGGGGATACTGAAGCTTGGATCGACACCGCAGGCTGCGGCATCGCGAGCACTGGCCGGGCCTGGCGCGGTGACGTAAGCGATGATCAGCGAGACAGCGATCAGCACCGCCAGCATGACCCCGGACTGCCACAAAAAAATGGTTTGGGTGAACGGAATCATACCGGTGATGGCGAGAATCGAAGGGGGTAGACTTCCGGGGTTGGCTTGCAACTGAGCGGCCGAGGACGAAAGCCCCAACGCCCACACCGCGCCCAAGCCCAGATACGCTGCAGCGCCGGCAGCACGGTAATCCATGCGCAGTTCGGTGCGGCGCGCCAGGGCGCGAACCAATAACCCGCCAAATACCAGCGACAGGCCCCAGTTCAACAACGACGCAACCATCGCGATCAAGGCGACCCATGCCACCGCTGAACGACCGTTTTTCGGAATCTGCGCCAAGCGGTCAATCAGGCGAACGGCGGGCGGTGAACTGGCCACCACGTAACCGCCAATTACCACGAAGGCCATTTGCATGGTGAACGGAATCAGCGTCCAGAAGCCGTCGCCAAAGGCGTTGGCGACTTCGGTTGGTTTAGCGCCCATCGCCATGGTAGCAACCGCGACAATAACCACGGCCAATACAGCAAACACCCAGGAATCGGGAAACCAGCGTTCCGCCCAATTGGCACAACGCAGGGCAAAGCGGGCATAGCGGCTGTCTTCGATTTCGGCGGCCATGGGTCCTACCTTTATTAAAATTATTATTGAGTGGCCAAGTATTTGGCCCATTGTTTGTGTGTAGCAAAGCTATGAAGCTGGAAGGATGGCACACCGTGATGGCATCTGGGTGCCACATCTTGAATGGCATTCATAAAACCTGTGGGAGCAGGCTGGACTGCGAATGTTTCAATGCGGTCTGTCTGAAGGGCCGCGTCGTCTAATTCGCAGGCCAGCCTGCTCCCACTGTGTATCGGGATCTATATATTGATTTAAAACGTCATTTCAACCACGTCATCCGGCACGATCAATTTGCCTGCGGTCTTGGCGATGATTTCTTCGATGCTGACCCCCGGCGCGCGCTCGCGCAGGATGAAGGCGCCGTCAGCGATTTCGAGATAGGCCAGATCGGTCAGCACCTTGCGAATGCAACCGGCGCCGGTCAACGGCAGGCTGCAGCGTGACAGCAGTTTCGACTCGCCGTCTTTGGAGGCGTGGGTCATGGTCACGATGATGTTATCGGCACCTGCTACCAGGTCCATCGCGCCGCCCATGCCTTTAACCAGCTTGCCGGGGATCATCCAGGACGCGATGTTGCCTTCAACGTCGACTTCGAACGCACCGAGAACGGTGAGATCTACATGGCCGCCACGGATCATCGCGAACGACTGAGCCGAGTCGAAAATAGATGCCCCTATGCGTGCGGTCACCGTTTGCTTGCCGGCATTGATCATGTCGGCATCAATATTCTCCTCGGTAGGAAACTCACCCATGCCGAGCAAGCCGTTCTCCGATTGCAACATTACGTCGATGTCAGTCGGTACATAGTTGGCCACCAAGGTCGGGATGCCGATACCCAGGTTTACGTAAAAACCGTCTTTGAGTTCACGGGCAACGCGCTGTGCCATTTGTTCGCGGGAGAGTGCCATAGTCAGAATCTCTTGTTGTTCTGGAAAAAGATCGTACAAGTAAGAGGTTAAGAGCGGCCTCAGGCTTTCTTCACCGTGCGCTGTTCAATGCGCTTCTCGAAAGTTCCCAGAATGACGCGATCGACATAGATGCCTGGGGTGTGGATTTCACTAGGTAACAGCACCCCAGGTTCAACAATTTCTTCGACTTCGACCACGGTGATACGGCCAGCAGTGGCGACCACCGGGTTAAAATTTTGCGCGGTATGGCGATAAATGACGTTGCCAAAATGGTCGGCTTTCCAGCCTTTTACGATTGCGAAATCGCCAGTGATCGCTTCTTCAAGAATCACGTTTCGTCCATTGAACTGACGGGTTTCCTTGCCGTCCGCAACGGGCGTGCCATAGCCGGTCGCGGTGTAGAACGCTGGAATACCCGCGCCGCCAGCACGCATTTTTTCGGCCAAGGTGCCTTGGGGGGTAAGTTCGACTTCGAGTTCGCCGCTCAACAGCTGGCGTTCGAACAGCGCATTTTCGCCCACATAAGAGGCAACCATTTTGCGGATCTGCCGGTCCTCGAGCAGCACGCCCAGACCAAAGCCATCGACGCCACAGTTGTTGGAAACCACAGTCAAACCTTTAACGCCACGGCGTTTGATTTCAGCAATCAGGTTTTCCGGGATGCCGCACAAACCGAAGCCACCGGACAACACAGTCATGTTATCGGTGAGACCATCGAGGGCTTCTTCGTACGTTGATACTCGTTTGTCGAGTCCAGCCATGGTAGATCCGCCTTTTGTAGTTGTTGTTCGACAAACGGATTGCCGAATCGCGTTCAGAACATCTTCTCTTGCCAGCAATGATTTGTTAATTTTGTTTTTCTGATGGATTGATAAAAAAAGCAAATATATGAACGTTAAACAGCTTCGCGCTTTTCTCGCCGTGGCCCAGTGCCTTAGCTTCGCTCAAGCAGGGGAGCGTTTGCACCTGTCGCAACCCGCGCTGAGCTTGACGGTAAAGAGTCTAGAAGATGAATTGGGCGGCAAGCTGCTGAGCCGCACTACCCGCAGCGTCAGCCTGACGCCAGAGGGCGAAATCTTATTGCCCTTGGCGCGCCAGTTGCTGACCGATTGGGACAATACCGAAGAGTTGTTGCGGCAGCGCTTCACCCTGCAACTGGGTAAAGTTTCCATTGCTGCAATGCCGTCCTACGCGGGAAATTTGCTGCCGGGGGCGCTCAAAGTGTTTCGCGGCCGCTATCCACGGGTCAACGTCGCGGTGCATGACGTTATCAACGAACAGGTTCTGGAAATGGTACGCCATCGGCGGGTGGAGCTGGGTATCGGCTTCGAGCCGGAGTCCAGCAATTCGTTGGTGTTCACGCCATTTTATATGGACCGCTTTGTGGCGGTGGTACCAAAAGGCTCACCGCTGGCTGAGCGCGAGGAATTGACCTGGAGCGAGCTGCTACGCGAGGATTTTATTGCCCTGCAACGTCCGTCCGCAGTGCGCCTGCTACTCGAGCAGGACCTGCACACCCAGCACGGAAAACTGTCCGTCGCGTTTGAGAGCCATCAACTGTCCACTATTGGCCGCATGGTCGCCAATGGTTTAGGGGTGAGCGCGGTGCCGTCGTTATGCATCCAGCAAATGCGTGAATTGGGCGCCCAATGTGTGGCGTTGTCCGAGCCACGCATTGAGCGGCGTATTGGTTTGATGATGCTTGCCGACCACAAACTGTCGGCTGCGGCGCAGGCGTTGCGTGATGTGTTGATCGAATGTGCTCAGAAACAGGGACAGGAAATGCTCTAAACAGGCCGACTTATTAGCGGAGGACGGCGCTCCGAGGCAGGAAGTTGAGGTATGGTTGCGCGCAATTGAAACTGGATGTTACTGAATCGGATTTCAACGCTGCCTTGCGAACCCCTGCTTACCCATAATAGCCCTGCTAATAAGGAGCACTGCTTTGGATTTTTCATCTGTTGCCTGGATGGCTCATGACACACGCCTCATGGTGTGTTGTCTCGTGGCAATTGCCATCATCATCGTATTGATCAGTGCAACCAAGCTGCCACCTTTTCTGTCGATTTTGATCGGCACGTTCATCGCCGGAGTCGGAGCGGGCTTACCGCCGGAAGACGTCGCGAAAGCCTTTAGCAAAGGGGCGGGCGGTATTCTTGGCGAAGCCGGGATCATTATCGCGCTGGGCGCGATGCTCGGTGCGCTCATGGCTGAATCCGGCGCTGCCGACCGAATTGCCACGACCTTGCTTGGTCTAGGCAAAGGCCGCTCGCTGCCGTGGGTCATGGCACTGGTGGCAATGGTCATCGGGTTACCACTGTTTTTTGAAGTTGGCTTGGTGATGATGGTGCCGATCATCTTCGTGATGGCGCGCCGCTCCGGGCAACCGCTGCTGAGAATCGCCATCCCCGCGTTGGCGGGCATGACCACCTTGCACGCACTGATGCCGCCGCACCCCGGACCGCTGATTGCGGTCAGCGCGCTCCATGCAGACTTGGGTCTGACCATGTTGCTGGGCATCATCATTGCTGTTCCAGCGGTGATCCTTGCCGGTCCGATCTACGGCAACTGGTTGTCAAAACGCATGCACGTTGGCGAGCCTGCCGACATCGGCGCACTGTTTACCGCCAAACCGACGGCGACCCGCCAGCCAAGCTTTGGTGTTTCGTTGTTGATTATTTTGATGCCGGTTATCTTGATGCTCGGCAGCACGTTGGCCAAGGTGGCAATGACCCCGCAAAGCAATCTTGCGCTGACCTTGAAGTTTCTCGGCGAGCCCCTGGTTGCTTTGGGTTTGGCAGTGATTGCCGCAGTGATCTGTCTGGGGTGGGCCAATGGCATTTCCCGGGAACACGTGGGTAATACGCTGCGTAAAGCCTTGGCGCCTATTGCGGTACTGTTGCTGACCATCGGTGCTGGCGGCGGCTTGAAGCAAACGCTGCTGGACGCCGGGGTGAGCCATACCATCAGTAAATTCGCAGAAGGCGCACACATGCCGTATCTGCTACTGGCGTGGGTGATCGCAGTCCTACTACGGCAAGCAACCGGTTCAGCGACCGTAGCCACCACCACCACCGCAGGGATTCTGGCGCCGTTGATGGCGGGCCTCGCTGCGACGCAAAGCTCTCTGATTGCGCTGGCGATTGGTGCAGGGTCGGTGTTTTTTTGCCATGTGAACGACGCTGGTTTCTGGATGGTTCGCGAATATTTTGGCTTGGAACTGAAGCAAACCATTTGGGTATGGTCAGTGCTGCAAACTATCGTCTCGGTGGTGGGACTGATTGGCACGTTCCTATTATGGGAATGGTTTGTGTAGCGATTAAGCTGCGCACTGCACTCCCCCCCCGCCTTCGGATCTGTAGAGCCAACGTGCGCGATAGACTCAACGCGGCGCCGAAGACGGGGCCGCATCTGCTCCAGATATTCAATCCTCCACGCCTCTATGCTTCTTTATCTAGCGCCATTTCCCTTCGTAGACTCAGAATCGTCCTACATAACTCCCATTGCGCTTCAGATAGTCTGCGGCCCGTCCGGACAGCACCTGTTTTTCAGGTCGCTAGTGATGGCTTGCATGACAAAAGTTAGAACGTGGGAACCCTGATGTTGAAGGTTTCTAAATTTAATTTTCTGGAGCGTTTGATGAGTCTTCAACGTGCGTATAACCGTGCCCGTGTATCTGTCCTGTTGTTAGCTGTTGGAACATTGGCTGCTTGTGCCAGTGCGCCGCTGCCGGAAGAGCAGATCACCTTGTCTAAAAGCGCTGTAAACCGTGCTGTGTCTGCAGAAGCGACCCAGTACGCGCCGCTGGAAATGAAGTCGGCACAGGACAAATTATTGCTACTCGAGCGCGCCATTGGTGAGCGAGATGTCGCCCAATCCCGGCTGTTGGCCGAACAGGTCGAGGTGGATGCCAACCTGGCCGAGCGTAAAGCCCACGCGGTCAAGTGGCAGCAACAATTGGAAGCGTCCCGCAGCGGTATTCAAGTGCTGAGGCAGGAAATGCTTCAAGCGCCGGATGCCGGTCTCAATTCGTCTTCCGACGACTCTTTGTAAGGATTAGCATATGCGTACTTCATTGATGCTTCCCGTGGCTGCGGTTGCCAGTCTGTTGCTGGCGGGTTGCGCCGTTACACCGGAAAATGCCGACCTTTTGCAAGCCCGTAGCCAGTTTTCCGCGCTGCAGGCCAAGCCGCAATCGAGCACCTTGGCCGCCCTTGAAACCAAGGACGCGTTCATGGCTTTGGGCAAGGCGGATAAGCTTTCCAGCCAAAACCGCAAAGCACCCGCGATCGAGCAGTTGGCCTACGTTGCCAGTCAGAAAATCGCACTTGCCGAGCAGACGATTCTGGGGCGCGAAGCCGAAGCTGGTTTGAAAAGGATCGACGCTGAACGCACTCAAGTCCGTCTGGATGTGCGTACGGCACAATTGCGAGCATTGCAGGCGATGAAAGCGAAAACCACCGAGCGTGGTCAAGTAATCACGTTCGGTGACGTGCTGTTCGATACCGGTAAGGCCGAACTTAAATACGGCAGCCAGCGTAACTTTCAGCAATTGGCTGAGTTTCTGCGGGCTAACCCTGAGCGCAAAGTGCGAATCGAAGGGTTTACCGACAGCACTGGCGGAAATGATTACAACCAGCAATTGTCCGAGCGCCGGGCATTTGCCGTGGTGCGAGCCTTGGCAAAGCTGGGCGTTGGCACGGAGCGCATGACCGGTATTGGTTATGGCGCTGAACACCCCATAGCCGACAACGCCAGTGAGCATTCACGGCAACTTAACCGTCGGGTCGAAGTGATCGTTTCCAACGACGCCACGGTGGTTGAGACACGCCTTTAACAATTTTCCACATTGATCGATAGGACGCTAATGGAGCTGGCCTCACGCAATTCTTTTGCGTGGGCTAGCTTTTTGGTGAATCGCCAATGCGCCGCGAGGACGGGCAGGTCGATACAAAGTCGGCAAGTGTTTTCCTATAAAACAGTTATCGGTTAATGCGGTGTTTCAAATAAGCCATGATTCTCCATACTCAAAACAAAAAAATCCCCGCGTTTTGCAAGGCGGGGATTTTGGTGAGCGGTGAGGTTTAGTTCTTGAACGCAGCGCCTGTAGCGACGACGCTGGCCGATGGTAGCAAGTTGCTAATGTAACGATTCCAACGAGTGATGTTGGCGGGGCCGACAAACACCACGTCCTGCGCCTCAAGCGTGAACTGTCGCGCCAGAATGAAGGCAGTCGGTTTTTCCGCGTTCAGGTGGTAGACCGTAGCCGTCTGGCCATTAACATCGCCTGAGCGGATAACGTAGACTGCGTTTCCGTCGGCGGAATCAGGGGCGAGGCCACCGGAGTTGCCCAGCGCTTCCATCAGGGTCAATGATGTCGTACCAAACGAAATCACTTGCGGACGCACCACTTCGCCTAATACATACACCTTGTTGGGCGAGTTGCTGTTCAAGTGCAGGTAGTCACCGTCCTTAAGAAAAATCTTGCTGAGCTGCGAGTCTTTGCGGTTAAGCGCATCGACGTCGAGCACATATTCCTTACCGTCACGCTTGAGGGTCAGTCCTGCAAGGTTGGCGTCTGTCAGGTCCAGTCCTGCCGTACTGATGGCTTGCACCAAGCTCAATGGGATGTTGGTAATTGATTGCGAACCCGGGTTTTTGAACGCGCCCGACAGCAAGATACGCTGACTGTTGTAACGCAACACTTTTACGTCGACCTTGACCTCTGTGTATTGCGGTGCCAAACCCATTCGAAGTTGTTCGCGAACTTGCGCAACAGTTCTGTGAGCCGCTTGGATTTTTCCTACGTATGGGAAAAATACAGTTCCGTCGCTCAGCACTTCCCGGCTGTTAGCGTCCAGTTGAGCCTGCGAGCCGGGAGCCGTTAACTCCGGGTGTTCAAACACTGTAACCAATAATGTGTCGCCGGGACCGATGAGGTATTCGGGGGTCTTATAACCCAGCAGTTCCGTAGGCAATGGCTTGGGTTTGCGCCAGTTATTGGTTTGCAGCACGCTGGCAGTTGTAATGGCAACAAGTGTCACCTTGGGAGCGCCTGGCGTATTCTCTTCTACCTCATCTGGAGTCATATGCTGCCCGGGAGCAAAGGCACAGCCCTGTAAAATAAGGCTGAATAGCAGCACAACGGCTAGGGTTCGCTTCATAGAGTTTTTCCTTTCAAAAGTGCGTGACGCACCGCAGTGATTTCATTGCATCCCTTTCCAACACCGTTACAACTTCATCATCCACACAGGGGCGTGTCTCCTGATCGAGCCGGTTGCGTGGATAGATGAGTTACTTAAAAGGCGTTCTTGTTAAGAAAGCCTTTGAACAGAGTCAGCAGGATGATTTTTATGTCCAGCCAAACTGACCAATGCTCAATGTATTCCAAGTCGAATTCGACGCGTTTTTGCATCTTGTCCAGCGTGTCGGTTTCACCACGCCAGCCATTTATCTGCGCCCATCCAGTGATCCCTGGTTTAACTTTGTGCCGCAGCATGTAGCCGCTGACTTGAGTACGGTATTGCTCGTTGTGCGCCACCGCATGAGGGCGTGGTCCGACGATCGACATATCGCCGCGCAGTACGTTAAAGAACTGCGGCAACTCGTCGAGCGAGGTGCGCCGCAGAAAGGCCCCAAGCGGGGTAATTCGTGCGTCGTTGCGGGTGGCTTGGCGAACGACATCGCCGTTTTCCTGCACGGTCATGCTACGAAATTTGTAAACCATGATGGGTCGACCGTCCAGTCCGTAGCGGCGTTGCCGAAACAGCACCGGACCGTGCGAGGTGCACTTGATGGCGATGGCAATCAACAGCAACGGCAACGCGATCATTAACAGGATGAGACTGGACAAGACAACGTCTTCGAGTCGTTTAACCACACTCCAGGCGCCGTCCATGGGTGAGTCAAAAATGCTGATGCTTGTCAGGCCGTTAATGCTTTCGCTACGCGCATGAAGCAGCTCGAACATGAACATATCAGGAATCAAGTACACGGAGGCGGTGGTGTCACTCAAGCGTTTGACCAGCTCGCGCAAACATTCTCCCTCAAGGGTGGAGGTGACGTAGATCTTATCGATGTGGCCGTTACGGGCATCCTCGACCAACGCGTTAAGGCCGCCTCGAACCGGCACACGTCGGCCGATGGCCATAAGGTCCATCTGCTGCGGCTTTTCGTCGTAGAAACCCAGCAAGTCCAGCCCCATCCAGGGAGCAGCGGTGATAGACATGGCCAAGCGCTCGCCGCATTGTCCGGTACCGACGATCGCCACCCGACGAGTGTTAAAGCCTCGGCGCCGCAAGCCTTGCAGGGCAGTGCGGATCAACAAGCGGTAACCACACAGCACCGTCAACACCAAGGCATACCAAGCCATTTGGCCGTTGTTGGGCAAGTGTGTGCCGTGCAATAACAGGTAGTCTGCGGACAACAGTATTACGAACGTTAATGCCCAATAATTGAAGACCTTGATCAGTTCGCGAAGAATCTTTTCGCCGCGCCAGGACCCGTACAGCTGGTGGTATTCGCCGAGCCAGTGGAAGACCAGTACAGAGAGCATGATCAGCAACCAGAGCTCTGCACCTGTCGACTTGCCTTCAAGCCGGTTGACCCAATAGCCGCACAGCACGATAACGGCCAGATCAAGCAATCGGTGGGCCACGGACAGTAGCGATTGATGAGCGTGAAGAATGCCGCGAAATTGAGTGCTCATGGCCGGTACTCGCTCAAACAGATTTGATAGGGACGACCCGCCCGCTGTGCTCGGAATGGGTCACCGGTTCAGGTGCTGCGACGGGAACAGCGGCGGGCAAAGGGCGCCGGTGTGCTGTGCGAGCAACTGCCAATCGAGAGTCGACGAAGGTTTTGATTTCTCGCTCAAAACGTTCTGCGCTAAAGCGTTCGGCGTTAAGGCGACAGGCCAGGGCGCTAATGCATGACCTGGCATTCTCAAATTCGGTCACCGCTGCCGTTAGTGCTTTTGCAGTCTGCTCGTAGTAAAAGACCCCCGTTGGTACCGGTTGGTCCAGACCATGAATGGTTTCTAATACGCCTCCCTTGGCGAAAGCGATGACGGGAGTACCGCAGGCTTGAGCTTCCACGGGGCTGATGCCGAAATCTTCCTCGGCGGCGAAAACAAAGGCCTTGGCATTGCGCATGTACTCAAGTAGTGAGGCGAAGGGCTGGTGGCCGAGTAGGGTTACGTTGGATGCCGAAATTGCTCGGCACTTGCCCATCTCTGGACCCTCTCCGATAACGATCAGGTGTTTGTCCGGCATTGCCGCAAAAGCTTCGACGATCATTGGAATGCGTTTGTAAGGCACCATGCGCGAGGCCGTCAGGTAGAACTCTTGCTTTGTTTCCTGCAGGGTGAAACCTACGGTATCTACAGGGGGATAAATGACCTTTGATTCGCGGCGATAAGTTTTGGCGATGCGGGCGCCAATGAAATGCGAGTTGGCGATGAAATCGTCCACGCCCGCCGCCGTTCGCTGATCCCACATACGGATGTAATGCAGAACCATCCGGGCGACTCGGCTCTTGAACCCCCGGTCTAAACCTGCTTCATGCAAATATTGGTGCTGCAAATCCCAGGCATAACGGATAGGCGAGTGCACATAGCTGATGTGCACCTGATCCGGTCCGCTAAGTACCCCTTTAGCCACAGCATGGCTGCTGGAGATGATCAGGTCATACCCCGACAGGTCTAGCTGCTCGATAGCGAGGGGCATCAGCGGCAAGTATTTTTGATAGCGGGTTTTGGCTTTCGGCAAGTTCTGGATAAATGTGGTTTTGGCTTTTTTCCCGCCCAGATGGACGCGGTCCTGATCGCTGAAAAAATCGATCACTGAAAACAGATCGGCGTTAGGCCAGACCTTTATCAAGGCGGCGAGCACGCGCTCAGCGCCGGCGTAAGTCACGAGCCAGTCATGGACGATTGCAATTTTCATGGCGTTGGGTTCCGTAAGTGCATGCTATAGAACGATCGCGGGCGTGGCGCGACAGGGCACGATTATTAAGCAGTTAGCGGGACGGGAGGCTTGCTCTCACGGTTTGCCCGAGGACGACTCAGCTGGAAATTTTTTGTTCACTACGTCTTGGGATGCCAGTGGCTTGACCGATGCGTGCCTCGTCTCGCCGATTAGCGTGTCGATACGTTGGGAGACCCGCAGTGCCGAGTCTTCCCAAGAAAATCGGGCTACGTTGTTAAGGCCGCGACGACGCAGCGATTGGCGCAACGGTAAATCGATCAATACCCGCTCTATGGCAGCAGCAATATGCTCTACATCCATGGGGTCGAAATACAGTGCGCTGGCTTGTAATACTTCTGGGATTGAAGCTGAGTTGGCGGCTATCACGGGGCAACCACACGCCTGAGCTTCTAGCGGAGGAATGCCAAACCCTTCATACAGCGAAGGAAAAATGAAGGCTGTTGCACCTTGGTACTGGGCTATTAGCTCGGCATCGGTGAGCCGACCCAAAAAATGTATGCGCGGATCGCTAGCAGCCAACCGATGCAGACTGGGATCAGAAAATATCTCGCTGGCGGCGCCAACAATATGCAGTTGTAACGCCTCTTGGTTACGCAACGTCAGAAACGCTTCGATCATTCGCTTGAAGTTTTTGTGGGCGCTGGGTGAAGACACGGCCAATAAATAGGCCTGATTGTCGTCTAGCGGCGGTCCCGGCTGGAAAGCGTCGCTGACGGCATTGGGCACAACGAAAATCTTGTTCTCCGGATAATGGTAAAACTGCGAAATTTCGCCCTTGGAAAAACTGCTGACGGTCAACAATGCTTTGATGTGCGCCAGCAGTATTGGCGTCATTACCCGATACAACGTGCGAAATGCTCGCGTGTAACTTTCCGGATGACGCACGTATGTGATGTCGTGATGGGTGGCGATCTGGTTGCCGTAGAACAGGGGAGCGGTGCTGCACAAGGAGACTAGCAAGGGATTGCCTAGTCGCCGCAGGTGCAGCGGCAGATCAAGTTGTTCCCACACGTGGCCACTGTTACGGCCGATACATTGGACATCAAGCGCTTTAGCGCTTTCGTGCATCTTGATGCCCGAAGGGGCGACGAATACCAAGTCGCTCCGGATCTGCTTGAGCGCCAAACACGTCTGTTCAGCAAATCGTTGTACCCCGCGCAATTCTTGGGTAAGAAAGCGAGCATTGATCACTATCATCGGAGGCGACCTGAAGAGAATAAAACGCTAAATCAAGGGGCTTCGTGCGCTTTCGCTCGCTACGGTTTTACACAGCTTTTATGGAGTAAACCGGTTACTGAGCAAAAAGTGGCGGACGCGTTCCCAAGCTGATTATTTTCGGAAATTCGTAGATTGGAACCTCGGCGGAGCACCTGCTGTCATCACACTTCCAAGGGCTTCCACTGTCAACGCGGTCTTTTTCCGGCTCGCCTGTATCAATCAACTGCACATTACCGCGCTGAATGCTGCTGGCCTCAACGTGTGCTGTTTGTCGACCGGTGACACTCCAAGCAACCAATATTTGTTCTGAGCCTTTAGAGAAACGCAGCAGATAGTGAGAGTCGGTCTCTCTACTTTTGTCGGCTTCGTAATGAAACTCACGCACGGTCGGGCTAATTGCTTTAAGTGTCAGATAGGCCAGTTTCGGGTCCAGGTTTTGCCCCAACAAACCGAAGTTCTGCTTTATATCGCGGCGGTCATTGCCATCGTTGACCAAGTCATACCACCACATACCCTTGATGTCGGGCAGCGTGCGAGCGAGGAAGAAACTGCGTGCCAAGTAGGCTGCTTGGGTGCGTTCATCTACCCCACATTTGCCGTCATTACTGGGCCAGCCCATTTCGGTGAGATACAACGGTACTGGTTTATTGGAGATTGACTTGAGGTCCGCATCGACATCCCGAAGCCACGCAATCCAGTGTTCGGGGGTATGACGTTCCGGGTTGCGGCAGTACACCGATGGGTGTAGCGATAAGCCGTCTACTTTTGACAATACGTCGGCTTCGATCAAGCGATTAGCGAATCCCAGATCAATACCCTTGCTGGTCACGGCACCTGCAAGGATCTTCACGTGGTTATTCTGCGTGCGAATGCGTTGCGCCGTTTCGGTTACCAGGGTTGTGTAGTCGGCGGACGATGCTGTATCACCGGGGTTTTCGCCGTCCCATTCGTTCCATATCTCGTAATACCCCACCGCATTGCCCAGCCTGCGGCTGACAAACTTGGCGTAGCGGGTGAAAGCCCTTCTGATTTGCGGGTCTCGGGGTTTCGAGGTGTCGTCATAAAGCGGGTTGCCGTAGCCCAGGACCAGCAGCGGGCTAATAAGGCGCGTTCTGGTTTCACTTAAATAATTGAGCCAGACCGAGTCGATATGCAACTGGCCCCGCTTGGGCTCGACGGTAGACCATAGGGCATCGTCACGTACTGAGGTTATTCCGGCATCAGTGATTAGCTTCATGACATCGGTCAGCGAGCCCTTCTTATTCAATAACTGAGTACCGACACCGATGATGAACGGCTCGTCGGCCATGACCGGGAAACTTAAAAGTAGGCCTATCAAAAAAAGCATCAGGTACGGGCGCGACCTGGTCCGGTTCGAAGTGAACATATTGGTCTCATTAGGTGGCCGCAGACCGTAGCGTTTGCTTAGGGTCGTGGGCCGAGCAAAGACGGGCATCGGGTGCGCAATCAGCTGAAACGGTTACCCCGCGTGTGCCTGTCAACCTGCTTGTATCGGATACGGCACGGGATGATCCTTGCGTCGCATGATTTTCCCTTGGAGCGTCTCGGTGAAAATTCGTAAATAGTGGTCGAGCATTAAATCCTCGTCGAGCAGCGAAGCGACGCTGCTGCGCGCCTGAGCGCTGAGACGGGCGAGTAAGGCTGGCTGCTCGTACAAACTCAACATCGCTTGGCCTAGCGAGTCCGGTTCACAAGGGCTGCACAACAAACCGTTTACTTGGTCCTGAATAATTTCGGGCAATCCCCCCATTCGTCCGGCGATCACCGGCAGGGAATGAGCGCAGGCCTCGACGGCGACCATACCGAACGGTTCACTCCAGATCGACGGAACAACGGCCACGTCCACCTGACTGTAAAAAGCTTCCGGTTTCTGATAACCAACAAAACTGATGTTCGGCGATGTCACCATCGCTTTAAGCAGGGTTTCGTCGTTGAGCTGGCCGCGGCCAGCAATCTGGAGGGTGGCGTCGAATGGCAGTTTTTGAAACTGTTCAATCAACCAGCGAACACCTTTGGCTTCAGACAATGTGCCCATATAACCGAATCGCAGCGGTTTGACGGTATTCACTTCATGCACCGCCGATGCCGGAGTAGCCGCGAATGGGCTGCTGTTATGCACGACGTGGGCCTGCGCCCCTTTGAAGTAGCCTTGGCCCTGGAGGGTTTCGAGCAAGAAGCGGCTAACTCCGATCACGCTGGCGACTTGCGCGGAGCGCGCGTCATAACCTTTACGAAACTGTTTGCAGCTGGCGCATACCTGCTCACAACATTTGCCGTTCTTGAACATCGTGCTGCTCGGGCAGAGCAAGTACATATCGTGCAGCACTTGTACGATCGGTATGCCAGCGGCAGTAATTTCATCCCAAGCGGACACCGACCACCCACTAAGGTTATGGCAGACCACAATGTCCGGGCGCTCGGCCCTGATTACTTCCCGAACGTACTCGCGCATACCACTGTTGTAGCGGTCGCGTATGTGCCAACCGATCCGGCTCAGGCGCCCCGGACGCTGGGCGGTGTAATGCCAGTAGAAGTTTCGCAGGCCAGCTCGATACACTTTGACTCGGTTCAGGCAATCGCTGGAAAGTCCGGTCTCGGGCCCCGTCGCGAGTACAACTACATGGCAACCGCGCCTATTCAGACCCTCTGCCGTCCGTTGCAGAATAATTTCCGCCCCGCCGCCAATGTGGGGGGGGTACAAGCTATTAATGAATAGTATTTTCATAACGGGTAGGACTGATTAAGACCCAAAACGCCTGACTCTCCGTCGTGGATTGCTTTTTCGATCAAGTTCAAGCGTTGCTCGGCACCCCGGCGTTTGGCGATCACGCGTAATAAACAAAAAAATACCCAGCGGTTGAGGCTGTAAACCCAAGATGAGGTAGCCCAAATATTTTTGTCGAACCAGGCCTGGTTCCGGGCACCGTAATAGGCACGTAGGTCCGAGCCGCCAAGCAGGAAACTTTCATAGATGTTGTTGGTTTTGGCTTTGATGTTCCACGACTCTTCAAGGTCATCGAGCAGGGCATCGGGCACCAAGAATATACGCCCGCCACCGGCAGTGATTCGCCAGGTGTATTCACTGTCATCGGCATACAGCAACAGCGCGTCCAATGGCAGACCAATGCGTTGATATAAGCTCCGATGGGCGAGAAGGCCGCCGTAGGTTGCAAAGGGTAATTGAACCATCGGCTGCTGATTTTGCTTCGCTTTGGGGTGGCCCCAGGGCAAGCGACGCCAAATCTTGTACGGCAGCTGCGCAATGTGAAAACCAAAGAAACTGGAGCGCCGCTGGATGGCGAAGCGCGTGGGGACACCGGCCGCAATATCGGCCTGATGAGTAGGGCGAAAACCCAGCACAGCGGCTTTGTCCCGACCATCAATACGCTCACGTTGGTATAGGCAATGGTGCAATGTGGCGATGGCATTGACGGTTGGCGCGTTGTCATCGTCCATCAGCCAGATGTATTCGGCACCCGCATCTATTGCTGCTTGAATGCCCACGGAATAGCCTTTGGCCGAACCGGTATTGTGTTGTAGATAAATCACCTGAACCTGCCCTGGCCATTTGCGTGTCAACGACTCAAGGGGGGCCACCGATGCATTACTGACAATTATCACCCGTTCGATTTGTGAGCTTGCTAGCGAGCGGCTGACTAGAGTTTGCAGGTAGGGCAGTCGGTCACCGTACGTCAGTGTCACCAGCGTTGTTTTATAAGTCATCGTGCGCTTCCAGACAATTTAGAAAAGTGGAGATGGCGCCTCGCGAACACGTTCGCTCTGAAAAAGTGATCCTGACCTCAGACTAGAGCTTCCATCCGTGCCAGGCTGCTTATAGGCAACGTGACCTTATGTTCGCGTTGCAGCAGATTTAGCAAAATGATGGCGCGCTCCTCCCCGTCGGCGGCGAGGAAAATAGCTTCAAGATCACAAAAGCTGCCGGTCTTGATTCTTACGTGTTCGCCTTGCTGAAATTCGGCTTTTGGCGGCGGTGAGGACAACCGTTGGCGAATTTGTTGGATCAAGTCATCGTGAACCGGCACCGGGTGTGAGCCGAAGGTAACGATACGCGCGACACCTCGAGTTGAGCGGATCGGATACCAATTGTCGTGGACCTGATCCATGCGAATGAACAGGTAACCTGGAAAAAGCTCCTCTTGGACGGCTGCACGCGAGTTGCGTTTTTTCGTGGCCCCGGCTTTTAGTGGCCGATAGCACTCGAATTGCTGACGCTGCAAATGTTCTTCGGCACGGGCTTCCTGGCGTGGTTTGGTTTGAATCAGGTACCAGCGCGCGGGATTTTCCATATGAGTCATAGGTACGCTCCATTGCAATCCAACTGTGACTGGGTAAGCACGGTCATCCCGTAGCTGTCATCCGTTTCACAGGCTCCTGCTTCGCGCCGCTAAAGACGCAATAGCAATTCAAGAGCTCTTGTACATGCTCGACACAGTTGAACATCAGGACATCAATAATCGACAGATTGCCCACAAAGGGTCGTTTGAATTGGCGGTACTCAATAGAGTCCATCTTGAAAAACTGCAAAAAAATACCGTTTTGAGCGAAGTATTCAGGGTCGTACAGTTCTATTCCGCCAATAGGATTGAGATAGCGATCACAGGAAAAAGTTTGCACGATTCGCAGCACTCGATCTTGTTTATCAGTGGGTGTGCCGATCTGCAAATCGGAGCTGCGCAAAATCGGCGTTCCTATGTGCAGGTAAGTGCAAATTTCCCTAATCGAGTGTTCGATGTAGAGCGCCAGGTTTTTAACTGGAAACTTGAGCAGTCGTTCCAGTAGCGGCATGACCTGAGCGAAGTAGGGCGCTTTGGCGTAACTTTGTGTAATCACGGCAATCAGGCAGTGCGCTTCTTCGTCAAATGTGTCACCCAACTGGCGCTGATTGATGGGCATGTCAAACCGGTCACGCTTCAGCGGAAACGTAACCAAGGTTGCCTCGTCATGGGTAAGAATTCGATTGCGATTAACCCACCCAGAGCGGATGTACTGCAAGTCGTCACCCAAGACGAATACATCCGCGGCAGCAATAAGTTGAAAGTAGCCCAAGTAAGGAAACAGGTACGGCTGCATTATGGCGATGGTCCGGACCATAGCTATCTCCGAGTGGGGGTAATAACGTCCGTCACTTTCGAGTCGGGCTGTAATCGTAGCCGTAGGCTGCGCAGTCATATGAGGCAGTTGAAGCCTTGCGCAGCACGCCGTTGAAAATGGCGCCTTTGATGACCACGCCATTTTGGCCAAGTCGGCGCTTGCAGGCTTCGATTTCCTTGACCGAGGTCAGACCAAAGCGGGTTACCAACAGCGTTGTGCCAGCCTGACGTCCGACCAGTGTCGCATCAGTGACCGCTAGAATCGGCGGCGTATCGACTATCACTAGGTCATACAGTGGAGCGAGGTCGGCAAGCAGTTTGTTGAAGTTGTCATGCATCAATAGCTCGGATGGATTCGGCGCAGCAAAGCCGCAGGAGATCAAATCCAGATTAGGTACTTCAGTCGCGTTGATCACGTCTTTACTGGTCAAACGCGCAGCTAGTGTGTCGGACAGTCCGTGCTTTGGTTGCAAACCGAATATTTTATGCAGGTAGCCTTTGCGCATATCCGCATCAATCAGCAATACCCGTTTACCGGTTTGAGCGATGATCACTGCCAGATTGCTCGATACAAACGACTTGCCCGATGCTGGCGTCGGGCTGGAAATCATCAACACATTGTTGCGCGCTTCAAGCATCGCGAAGTGCAGACTGGTACGAAGGCTGCGCAGCGATTCGACGGCGAGTTCGGTAGGCTCGGACACGCTTAGCAGTTTTGCAGCGCGACTTTGATTGTTCTTCTCCAGACGCTCTTGTTGGCGCGAATACGGCAACGAGGCGTACACCGGCATACCCAAGTTTTCGATGATTTCCGGATTGTCGACACCGCGATAAAAAGCTTGGCGCAAAAACACTACGATGACCGCTACCAGAACACCGAGTAAGGTTGCGAGGGCCACGATCAGCTTGCGCATAGGCTTTGCAGGCTCTTCAACATTAGCATCAGCGTTGTCGATAATGCGCACATTACCGATGCTGCCAGCGCGAAGAATGTCCTGCTCCTGGCTCTTGTTCAGCAGAAGCGTGTAGGTCTGTGTAGTTACTTGCATGTCACGAGTCAGGCGTAGCAGTTCTTGCTGGGTAACGGGTAGTGCCTGAATTTTTTTCAGTAAGGCTTGTTTCTGAGATTCAAGTTGGCCCATCTGCGTCATTAGCGCTCGATAGGTTGGGTGTTCAGGGGTATACAGGCGTTCAATTTCGACACGTTTTAGTTTCAGCTCAGACAGCATAGAGTCCAGATTGACGACTTGATCAAGCACCGACTTTGTTTCAATGCTCAGGTCCACCGACTTGGCGCTGGCCTGGAAAGCGTTCAAAGCTTGTTCTGACTGCTCTAACTGTTTGCGAACCAGCGGCAATTGCGAGCGCAAAAATTCCAGGCGCTGAGCGGCTTCCGCCGAACTGCGTTCGACGTTCTGGCGAACATACAGGTGACTGACTTCGTCAAGAATCGTTTTAGCCTGAACCGGGTCCGGGTCCTGGATCGACAAGTAGATGATCCCTGAATCTTTACCCGCTTCGGTGATGGTCAGGCGTGACTGATAGTCCAACGCGCTGGTCAATGTACGTTGCTTAATCAGGGTGAACTCTGTACCTGGTCGGGCCTTGAGCGTGGCGATCTGTATTTTTACGCCATTGCCTTCGACGGTCTGATTGGTTTGTCCGTTGAGCAGCACGCCACCGTCTTTGTCAAACAGCGAAAACGCATCGGCGCCGTTGGCAACAAGGGTCAGCTTTTGGCCAAGTAAGGCATCCGAAACTTCCAATTGAAAGACATCAATGTGCTCACCGCCCCAGGCGTAGTTACGCAGACCAAATACCGGTTCTGCCAAAGCACCCGGCATGTCGGGTTTGAACGTGCGGGCCATGTAGGCGCCGAACACAGGAAAGTAGTTAGGCCTTTGAATAATATTGAGCTTGAGGTCTTCAACTACTTTGCCCAACACCGCTCGGGACTTGATCAATTCGATTTCGGTGGTGGCTTGGGAGACTGACAACGGTTTGTTATTGACCTCAGGGGTACCTTCTATGCCAATTTTTTTCGGCTCGATCTGAATCATTGCATTGCCCTGGTAGATGGGCGTCGCCAATAAAGCGTATGCCAAGCCAACCAGCAGAAAGACGCTAACAATCGACGCAATTAGACCCTTGTGATCAAACAAGGTACGCAAGACGGTCGCCAAATCGATCTTGGTGTCTTGGTAATAGTCCAGCGCAGGGCGGTTCATGACGGTCATTTATCGGATTACTCCTGACTGTAGATAAGGAAGCCAGTCATCGACACAACGCGACAGGTGCTCGAAGGTCTGTTCGAAGGCTAATTTCGGGCGCCGGTAGGGGTCGTCTATTTCCAGTTCGTGTTGCCATTTGCCAATTAAAAACGTCTTGCCACGTACCTCAGGGGCCAGTTTCAAGATGTTTTGTAGTTGCTCGTTCTCCATCGACAAAATGAGTTCGGCGTCATGTAGCATCTTTCGATCAACCTGCCGGGCTCTATGCTTGTGCGCTGTAATGTGATGTTTTTTCAACACCTCCCGGGCCAGCGGGTCCATGGGCGAGGCGAGCATTGCGTGTATACCCGCCGATGATATCTGGACATCGGGCGATGATAGGCGCTGGCGGAACATCGCTTCAGCCATCGGGCTGCGGCAAATGTTGCCGACGCAAATAACCAGCAAATTATTGAACATGACCTTTTCTAACCGACAGCATGAGCCGCTTGCTGAGATTAACGCTGATGTTACGAGCGACTAACAGCAGCGCTTGTAACTTATGCAGTGGAGAAATAGCCGAAATCGATAGGCTAAACACTTGAATCAAGAAGTACTCGTACATTGCCTGATTGCCGATACGGTTGTAGTAGTTGGCAAGGCTTGAGCACGTCTGCAGGCTCATGTGTAATTTTCGTTGGTGTGAGCGCATCGAGAAGACGCCGCCAAGGTGTATGCGGTACATGGCTGGCTTGATCTCTTCGAGAAACTTTCCCTTGCCATGCGCACCCAGCAGCGACCACCAACATAGGTCATTGAGCGGCGCTAACCACAGTTCTGGCGGTAGTTCATGAAAGACGTTTCGAAAACATGTCGTGAGTGTCGAGATTTCTCTGGCTCTTTGCAGTTCGACAGCGGTGGCATCGGCGCGAAGATTGCCTAGTAGCTGGATACCACGCTCGCCTTCGCTGTCGAAAGACATTGCGTCGTGATAGGTCAGCACGTAATCAGGATGGCTCTCAAGGAAGTCCACCTGAACCTGCAACTTGCGCGTGTCAGTCCAGTAATCATCGCCTTCGCAGTATGCGATGTACTTGCCTCGAGCCTCTTTAAACAGCCCGGGCGTGCACAAGTTGCCTTTTGAGTATTGGTTCACCCGGTGGTAGAACGCCCGGATGATCGTCGGATACCTGGCGGCATATTGTTCTACGATTTGTGTGGTGCCATCAGTCGAAGCGTCATCGTTTATCAAAATTTCGATCGGGAAATTAGTTTTTTGCGCCAGAAAACTCTCTATCGTTTGAGTGATGAACCCGACTTGATTGTAGGTGGGACAAACGATGCTTAGCAGCGGCACAACGGGCGGCTGTTCAGACAGCGCTTTGGGTAGTTCAGAGGTTGAAGTGTTCACAGTGGCATCCATGGCTTATGTACTCGGTTTACTTAGCAAGACATAAAGTTTTACGGCTAACGGTTTGTAACTCATGGTTACTAACATCAGGGTGATGAAGCCGCTGACAGCCAAGCCCAGTAACGTGGTGAAACGGTCTTCTCCAGCGATCATGCGCAACAGCGGTTCGCTGACCGCTATACCGATGGCGGTCATCAGGGTGATACGCACGATGTCATGCACCCAGAGACCGTGAACCCCAGGGGCAAAACGGTTGTGAACAATCGACGGCCACACGAAGAAAGAGACCAGGCGTAGACCGAACCATGCCAGTGCAGCACCGTATGCACCTTGATAGTGGATCGCCAGAACCATTGCTGGCACGGTGACAATTGCCGACACCACGCTGTACCAGACATGTAGGTGGAGCTTGGCGTAGGCATACTGTAAGTAGAACTGAAACGAACTAGCCGCCATGATCGCGCTGCCCAGTGCGTACCAGAGCAATATGGAACGGCTCCAATGTGCGGCGACTGGATCACCTGTCCACGCAAAAATTAACGATTCAGCATGAAACCCAATCACCGCAGCCAATGGAAACAGCAGGGTGCAAACAAAGCGGCTGGCGCCTAAAAACAACGTGTGCATGTCGCCTTCACGACCTTCTGCCACCAGTACCGTTAAGCGCGGTAACAATGTCTGCGCCAGCGGGTTGGCCAGCATCAGGATGCCGGTTGTAATAAGCGCTACCAGCGAGAAATATCCATATTCTTTGAGCAACAACATCTCGGACAGCAGCACCTTGTCCATTTGCGTCAATACGATCCACAACACGGTGGTCAACGACATACTCGCGGCGAAAGGAATAATCGGTTTGACCAGTGACCAATTAAAGCCACTGAAAAAATGAGGGGCGGGTATCTGCTGATATGCACGAGCGCCGAAGATCAATGCTTCTATCAGGCCTACCATGATTTGAAATTCGAAGAAGTCCCGCGGATCTTGAGACAGGGTGCTCACCAGCACCAAGCCGCCAAAATACCGCAGAGTGGCAATAATGACGTTGGCGATGTTTAACCAAGCATGTTGTTCCAAGCCCTGAATGCCGCTTTTATAAAGCGTCGCATACAAGCGCAGCGCAATAATCACGCCCATCATGCTGATGCAGCTGATAAGAGTTTCTAGGTCCAACGTCTGCGCGTTTAACCACTTTGCGGCGATCCAAGGGCTGGCAGCGTAAATAGCGGAGGTGCAGATCACTGCCATAGGCAAAAACATGATTTCGAATGAGCGCAATAAGTGACCTGCACTATGCTCTTGATTCGCCAGCCCTTGCTGGTGGGCAACCGCACGTACCAAGCTGGGCGATAAGCCTGCATCGAGCAATTGCAGCCACGCTTGCATGACCGAGAAAAACCCGATTAGGCCATAGGCTTCAGCCCCAAGATGGCCGAGGTAAAAAGGCATGATCAGAATACCCACCAATAACGCATACGCCTGTCCGACGTAACTTAATGTGGTGTTTCTGATGACGGAAAGTGTTCTTGGCATGGCGTTTAAATAACCTGGGCGAGAGCGGGATCGTCATAGCTGACCCGACTCTGACTGCATTCTGTAATCACGGTGTCGATCACCTTGTCTTGGTCTTCCACGGCCAATCCTGGGTAGATTGGTAAACAAAGAACGCGTTGAGCCAAAGACCGTGAATTGCTCTGGGCGGCCTGCGGTTGCAGATAGTCGAGGGTATCCAGAGAGGGGTAGAAGTAACGCCGAGGATTGATGCCTTTGTCGTTAAGGGCCCCGCGCACCCGAAGCAATTGTTGCTCTCCCGTCAGTGCGACGGGGAAGTAACTATGGTTAAGCTCGCTGTCGGGTTCAGGACGTTGCAAGTCTAGGTAATCGCCCAGGTGTGACTGATAGCGGTGGGCAATTTCAGCACGCCTTTCGAGAATTTTTTCCATGTCATCTAGAATGCACAGACCCATTGCAGCGGAGAATTCATTCATCTTGGCGTTGATGCCGATCCCTTCTATCGTATCGACGCCAGCAATACCGAAATTGCATAGTAAATAAACCTGACGGGCCAGGTCGTCATCATTAGTGATGATTGCTCCGCCTTCAATGGTATGAAACAGCTTGGTTGCGTGAAAACTCAAAGTGCTGATATCGCCCCAGTTAAGTACTGACTTCCCTGCATGGCGTACTGCGAAAGCGTGCGCACCGTCATATACGACTTTGAGTTTATGTTTGAGCGCGATCTGTTCGATGCGCTCGACCGCGCAAGGATTACCAAACACGTGAGTGCCAACGATGGCCGTTGTATCGGAATCGATCCGGCTTTCGATATGTTCCGGAGAGATATTCCACGTGAATTCGTCTATATCGGCAAAGATCGGCCGGATGCCTTCCCATTGCAATGAGCTGCTGGTAGCGACGAAGCTGAAAGGGGTGGTCACCGCGCTTCCGCTTAACCCTAGCGCACGATAAGCGACTTGCAGCGCTAATGTCCCGTTATTAGTCAGTAGCACATGCTTTACACCCAAGTAATCCTTAAGCCGTTGCTCAAGCTCAGTCACTAACGGTCCATGATTAGTCAACCAGCCACGCGCGTAGATCCCGTCCACGTACGTTTTGAATTTGTTGATATCGCCCAAATAGGCCTTAGTCACATTAATCATCGAAGCCTCCATGTCTGACGTTGAACGCTGATTTCCCACATAAAAGCCCTGTTAGCCGGGCGTTGACTGAGTGGGTGGGCTTCCGGTTTTTTTGCTAATCAAGCGCGCACGGCGTTGATTGAATTTAAGAATCAATTGGGTTGCTAGACTTCCAGTGTGCGGATCACCGAAATGAAAGATGGCGGTAGCGCGTTTCAAGTTTGGACTGACAGGACGATTGGCATGCAGTGAACGATAACCCCAGAAAAAATAGATATTGCCGGGCTCAAGTTGCAGCGTTTTAGCTTTGAACCAGCCGCGATCAAGCGCCATGCAAATTAGCCTTCGACTGAACCGGTTTTGCACTAAGGCTTTTTCAATTACGTTAAACAGTACCCATGAACGCACCGTGCGCACGTTAGGGAATAGCATCAAATCCCCGCGTTCCGGACCGTGCTCAGGGATGAAAATGGGGACCAGTGCGGTTACCAGGCTTGCATCGAAATGGAAACTGTTTGATTCGCGTCGCCCCTGGTTTCCCTGAACGCAGCGCAATACCGGAAAAATTTGATCGCTAGGCGCCTGACCGCCCGAAGCCTGCCGGTATAAGCGGGCCAAAAGGGATTTGAATCCTGGATCGGCCCAGAGGGTAAACAATAGGCTTCCGGCTAACGACTTCTCTCCATGGTAGGCAAAATATTCGCCAGGATGGAGGCCCGCATGAAATTCAGTAAAGGTGCGCAACTGCGCAAGCTCGTCTTCGCCCACCGCACCGCTTAACGTGGCAAAGCCGTTACTGTTGATTTCATTGGCCAGCTGTTTTACTTGCTGTTCATCAATGTCAAAAGATAAAGGCATCTCATTGGGCTCTCTTGGAAGTGATGAAGCACGGTGTCATTCGGTGCAGGGCGTATTATAAAAAGTAACCCTTCGCAAAACGGTATCTATAATAGTTATGCAGTTGCTGCGTCTTCCCCCACGCTACCGCCCGAATCTGCTGACCCATTCGTTCATAAGAATGTTAATAGACGTTGTTTTACGTGCTCCTCCACCGATTCGAAAGGTGGCGAATTACTTACGATCAGGCAAAGCTACCGCACGACCGAGCATGCTCAGTAAAAATGAAGGTTCAGACAATCAATGTGACCCCACAGGTGCTGGAAAATCACACCTTCCCGCTAGTTAAAATCATGTGGGCAGAACTACAAGTCATGTTGATCAGACGTGGCGTACGCATTGCTCTTCGGCCGCTGCACTAGCGATAAATCGTCTGACAGGCATATATATCAATGGCGCGATCCTTCCTGTCAAATTATTTCGTCAACTAACTGTTAAATTTTTGATAAACGGCCTATTAGCCATCGTAACTTGTTGATTTTATTGAGCGTCAAAAAAACATTATGCGCACTGTCTTAGTGCGGCGGCGGTTTTTAGACGCCCCAAGTAAGTAGGTTTAGCAAAAAGTTCAATATTAAGTTTGGTATTTTTACAGCACGCTAAGTAAGCGAGTGTAGTTGGGTTTTATTAACGAAGTTAATGTGCAAATGAGTGTGTTGACGGGGTTGAGGTATTTGAACGAGTGTTTTTTGGAGGCGAACGTTAAGACGCATTGACTCGGGTTTTGCCTTGTAGGCATTAACGAAATGTGTTGATGGGTCTAACAACTGTTTATATGCAATTTAGTGATGCAAACCAATAAATTAATAATATTTAGATCTATACGATTTCGGCATCATTGCATTATCTAGCTTCAATTTTTCGCAGAGCTTTTGGTGTCTAATCTCTGCTCCTCAAAGAAAATATCCCAGAAAAATACCCCTCTGTATTTCAACCAGGCAGATGATCGGCTTCTCCCATTAACCCCGGCCATGGGCACAGGTCTGTCTTGCGGACAGTTGCTCGGGCGCAAATGCTGCTCCATTATCAAGGGCGGAACACGTCACTAATCGGTGTAGCGGGAGAATCAATGAGTACGCAGCTAAAAACCAATGGTGTAGTCGCAGAACGGTTGGCGCAGGTTCGCGCGTTGATGAGCCGGGAGCGCATTGACGCTTATCTGGTGCCGTCCGCAGACCCACACCTTTCTGAGTACTTGCCGGGGTATTGGCAGGGGCGGCAATGGCTTTCAGGTTTTCAGGGTTCGGTCGGTACCTTGATCGTGACCCAGTATTTCGCCGGTTTGTGGGTTGACAGTCGTTATTGGGAGCAAGCACATAAAGAGCTTGCAGGCACGGGCGTCGAGCTTATGAAATTGCTACCGGGCCAACCTACAGCGTTGGATTGGCTAGCTGAAAACGCCAGCGATCAAAGCATTGTTGCAGTGGACGGTGCGGTATTGGCTGTGGCCTCAGCCCGCACATTGGCGGCCAAGCTTTATGAACGCGGTGCGAGCCTACGCACCGACTTTGATTTACTCAGCGAGGTATGGCTGGATCGGCCAAGCTTGCCTACAAACGTTATTTATCAACACCTGCCACCCCACGCCAGTATCAGCCGAGCTGAAAAGCTTGCGAAAGTCCGTCAGGTGCTGCAAGAGCGTGGGGCAGATTGGCATTTTATTGCGACGCTGGATGATATCGCCTGGCTATTTAACTTGCGCGGAGCAGATGTTTCTTACAACCCGGTATTTGTTTCCTTCGCCTTGATCGGCCCGCTGCACATTAGTTTGTTTGTTGACTCCGCCAAAATGGATGCTGAACTTCGCCAGACGTTGGAAGGCGAAGGTATTACGCTGGTCGAATACACCAAAGTCGCTTCGGCGCTGCGTAACGTTCCGCTCGAGGCTAGGTTGTTGATTGACCCCGCTCGCGTTACCTGTGGCCTGCTTGATCACCTCAGCGCCGAGGTGACATTGATCGAAGGGCTGAATCCGACGACCTTGTTCAAGTCGCAAAAAAGTGAAACCGATGCACAGCATATTCGCCAGGCGATGGAGCAGGACGGTGCCGCGCTTTGTGAGTTTTTTGCTTGGCTTGAGTCAACTCTTGGCCATGAACCTGTCAGCGAATTATCCATCGATATTCATTTAGGTCAGGCGCGAGCACGTCGTCCCGGATACGTTTCGGCGAGCTTCGCCACCATTGCTGGTTTCAACGGCAATGGTGCAATGCCGCATTACCGCGCGACTGAGCAAGAGCATGCGCAAATCGAAGGTAATGGCCTATTGTTAATCGACTCGGGTGGCCAATATTTAGGCGGTACAACTGACATCACCCGCATGGTGCCCATTGGAATACCAAGCGCTGAGCAGAAACAAGATTGCACCCGCGTTCTCAAGGGGGTAATTGCGCTGTCTCGCGCTCATTTCCCTAGGGGTATCGCTTCACCACTGCTGGACTCTATCGCGCGCGCTCCAATCTGGGCCGAAGGGGTTAACTATGGCCACGGCACCGGTCATGGCGTCGGATATTTTCTCAACGTTCACGAGGGGCCGCAGGTCATTGCGTATCAGGTACCGGCCGCTGCGCACACAGCGATGCAGCCGGGAATGATTACTTCGATTGAACCAGGGACCTATCGTCCAGGCCGTTGGGGCGTGCGAATCGAAAACTTAGTATTAAATTGCGAGGCAGGAACAACTGAGTTTGGTGAGTTCCTCAAATTCGAGACCTTGACTCTGTGTCCGATTGACACACGCTGCCTTGAAGCATCGTTATTGACTAAAGAGGAGCGCGATTGGCTCAATAACTACCACGTGCAGGTGAAGGAGCGTTTGAGTCCTTTATTAAAAGGGCCTGGACTTGAGTGGTTGCGCACTCGAACTGCCGCGATTTGATGCCGTCATCATGTCGCTGGTTTAACCATGCAGTGTCAAGTTAGGACTTGGGCCATGTAATCGACTAACGCCCGAACGCGCGCTGATTGCCGACGGTTTGCAGGCGACAAGGCATAGATCGGCAAGGGTTCAGGCGTGTAGTCCTGCAAAATTACCACCACTCGGCCTGCGAGCAAGTCATCGCGAAACAGCCAGGTCGGCGACAGCGATATCCCTAATCCAGCCAGGACCATTTCCCTGATGGCTTCTGAGCTATTGCTCTGCGCATTGCCTTTAATTCGAACCGAATGCGACTGCTGGCCTTTTTTGTAGCGCCACTGATTTTGCGTTACGAGCAAGTTGAACAGTAGGCAATTGTGCTGACTCAATGCCTGGGGGGTTTGCGGCGTGCCATTGCGGGCGAGGTAATCGGGGGTTGCGACGGTAATCCGGTGCGTTGTACCCACTTGCCTAGCGATTAGGCCGCTGTCACTGAGGTCGCCCATTCGAAATGTTACGTCCAGTCCTTCAGCCACCAGATCTTGGTTTTGATCACTAAGTTGCAGATCTATTTGTAATTCAGGATATCGCTGCAGAAAATCCCCCAAACGTGATGCGATCTGCGTACGCCCAAAGCTGACAGACGATCCCACTCTAAGCAAGCCGGCAACTGTTTCGCGTCCGGTTTGAAAACTGTGCTCGGCAGCATCTATTGCGGCGAGGATCCGGCTGCAATGCTCATAATAACGTTGACCCTCATCGGTAAGAGATAATTGCCGCGTACTTCGGGCGATCAATTTACCGCCCAAGGCGACTTCCAAGGCACGGATCAATTTACTGATAGTCGGTTGTGTAGTCTGTAGCTCTTTGGCGACAGCCGTAAAGCTTCTGCGCTCAACTACACGAACAAAGACTGACATTGCGTTGAGCTTGTCCATTTTTCAGATTCATGCGGTTTTGGAATGATAACTATAGCTTTGTTGCGTCTTATCGGCATGAATCGATAGCGGCAAAATGGCGCTCCACAGCCATACTGGCCCCGCTCGATTGAGACTGTTCTTATGACCCCTCCACTGACTATGCAGGCTTTACTTGTAGATTTTTCCGATGCGCCCCTGCGATTGACCCAGTTGCCTATGCCCATTCCTGAAGCCGGTCAGGTATTGGTTCGGATCAAAGCGAGCGGGGTCAATCCACTAGACACCAAAATCAGAACGGGCAAAGCGGCGCACGCCCGGCAGCCATTGCCAGCAGTGCTGGGGATGGACCTTGCGGGGGTCGTCCACGCGCTAGGTCCTGGGGTTGACCGCTTTAAAGTGGGAGATGAGGTGTACGGCATGGCCAGTGGAGTTGGTGGCGTGCAGGGGTCGTTGGCTCAATTTGCAGCGGTAGATACCGAGCTGTTGGCGCTCAAGCCGAGCAACTTGAGTATGCGCGAGGCTGCCGCGTTACCTTTGGTGTTCATTACCGCATGGGAAGGGCTGATTGATCGCGCGGACTTACAAGCCAATCAGACTGTTCTCATCCAGGGAGGGGCGGGAGGAGTGGGGCATATTGCGGTCCAGATCGCCCGTGCAGTGGGTGCCAAGGTCTACGCTACAGGCTCGGCGGTGCAACAGGGGTTAATCAGCGCTTTGGGTGCAACGGCAATCGACTATCGCGATCAATCTGTTGACGAGTACGTCATGGCTCACACGGCGGGTGCCGGATTTGATGTGGTGTACGACACCGTCGGCGGGGCGACGCTGGATGCGTCGTTCGTCGCTGCTAGAATTTATGGCGGCCACGTAGTCAGTTGTCTTGGTTGGGGCACACATAGTTTGGCCGCGCTGTCTTTCCGGGCTGCAACTTACTCTGGCGTGTTTACTTTGCTGCCATTGTTGACGGGCAAAGGGCGCCGCCATCATGGCGATATTCTGCGGGAGGCGACTCGATTAATCGAGGCCGGACAAGTAAAGCCTCTGCTAGATGATAGGCGTTTCACCCTACAAACCGCACAGGCCGCCTATGATCTTATTGACGGTGGCACTGCACGGGGTCGCTTGGTGATCGACATTTAAGTCATGAGCGCTTCACGGACAAAATCCAACCGATCTTGACCAAAGAACAACTCATCTGCGACACAAATGCTCGGCGCGCCGAATACGCCGCGCTGCAGTGCAAGTTCTGTCGTGGTTTTGAGGCGTTCCTTGACCTCGGGATCGTTGACCCACCGCAGGATCAATTCCGGATCAAAGCTGTTCTCCGTTAAAACCCGGGCAACAACCTCCATGTCATTCAGATTGAGTCCGTCAATCCACAGGGCGGTGAACAGGCAGTCGATAAAAGTCTGAAAGCGCTCGGGCTGGTGCAATTGCATGCCCGCTGCTGCGCGCATCAGGTTGAGGGTGTTGATTGGGAAGTGCCGATTGAAATGCAGCGGTACGCCGTAGCGCTTGGCAAATCTGTCCATGTCTTTAAGCATGTACTGAGCTTTTGCAGGAACGGTAAGGGGCGACGCATTGCCGGTTGCTTTGAACACCCCGCCCAGCAGCATGGGCCTGTATACCAATTCGCTGCCGGTCTCTTCACAGATTTTTTTGAGTTGGGTGTAGGCCAAATAGCTGGTGGGACTGCCTACGTCGAAGAAAAAATCTACGGTTTTACTCATTGTTGATATCTCTTGTTGTTGTTTTTGTTTTGCGCGTCACCAGCGTTCGCTCCATGGCCGTAAATCCAGCTCGAAGGTCCAGGCGTCACGTGGCTGGCTGTGTAAGAACCAATAGTTATCGGCGATGTGCTCGGGATTTAGGATGCCATCCTCGTCTTTTAGCGCATAGCGATCTGGAAAATTAGTGCGTATGAAATCCGTGTCGATGGCGCCGTCCACTACTACATGGGCGACATGAACATTGAGTGGACCCAGCTCACGCGCCATGCTTTGCGCCAACGCACGGATACCGTGTTTTGCTCCGGCGAATGCTGCGAATCCTGCTGCGCCTCTCAATCCTGCTGTCGCTCCGGTGAAAAGGATGGTGCCTCTCTGGCGTTTCACCATGCGTTTTGCAACTTCGCGGCCATTCAGAAAACCGGAAAAACAGGCCATTTCCCAGATCTTGAAATACTTGCGCGCTGTTTCCTCAAGGATGCTGCAGGGCACGTTAGCGCCAATGTTAAAGACGAGTACTTCAATCGGACCAATTTCACTTTCAATCTGTTCAACTAACGCGAGGACGTCCTCCTCCTTACGAGCATCTGACGCAAAACCATAGGCTTGGCCGCCCTCGGCATTAATTGCGTTTACCAAAGGTTGTAGTCTATCCGCGCTGCGCCGAGTCACGCAGGCGATATAACCCTCGCGTGCAAATCGTTTGGCAATTGCGCCGCCGGTTGCATCTCCCGCGCCCACCACCAATATGACTTTTTTATTGTTTGAATCATCCGTCATGGTCTATCCTTTTTTGGTAAACGATCGTTTATCTAACGAACGTTATGCTACGATTTGGCTTGCGTCAAGTTGGTCATTTATTGGAGGTTATGTGCGTTATTCAGTCGTTCATAAAGAACAGATTCGAGAAAAATTGCTGCAAAGCAGCGGTGGACTGGCGAAAGAGCAAGGTTTTGCGGCAGTCGGCATCGATGGTTTTATGAGCGCTATAGGTTTGAGTGGCGGGGCGTTTTATGGTCATTTCTCGTCAAAAGACGAATTGTTCAGCGCTATTGTTGAAAGAGAACTGGGCAATAGCTTGCGGTTGTTGAGTACCGACGGCGAGCTAGACCGGCCGAAGCTGGAACGATGCCTGAAGCAATACCTGAACATGACTCATGTCGCTAATCCGCACAAAGGCTGCGTCTTGCCCGTATTGGGGGCAGAAATCGCGAGGGCTGATGTGGCTGTGCGTGAAAAGGCTGAGTACTGGCTTTCACGGTTGCAGCAAGCTTGGGCAGCTACTATGGGCTGTGAGCGCCTCGCCTGGGCAGCCTTGGCGCAGTGCATCGGGGCGTTGGTAGTAGCGAGAATGCTGTCCAGCCCCCCTCTTCAGCAGCAGGTCCTCGATGCCAGCTACAATTTGCTCGTCGGGCAAATCGACGCACATGAAGGTGGCGAATGACCGCTATTTGCAAATTACAATCATGCTGCGGCTAGTAAAACCTGCTGGATTGAGGCCAAACGGATAATCTCCCGGATCCTCCACCGCGTCGCCAGATTTGGCGATGACTCTGTAAGCATTGGCATCACAGGTGGTGGCCGCCATCTCGTAGCACTTTTCCCAAGAAGAGGTCAGGCCGGAACAATTGATATGTATTCCACGCTTACTGTGTCTGATGGGTTTACTTGTCGCTGCACAGCTGATGAGCGCCAGTGTTACGAGGATTATCAAAATGTATTTCATTACTATCCTTACCCTGGCGAACTGATTAACGCCAGTGCCCAGCTTGATTAGCCTGTCAACATGATACGGCTATGAAGTCCGAACCTGATGATTCCCTTAAATCTTCGGCTCGGGCCCAACATGGCTTAACCGGACTACAAATGCTAGCAACATCTATATCGATCCAGCACAGGCTTCAGTCTACCGGTAGGGGTGTAGGCGATTCAGAACGCATGGTCAGTGCCGCGCCTGCAGAGGCCACGATGATCGAGCCAATGGCTAGCCATTGGGTCAATGTCAGGTTCTCATGCAAAAAAATTAGGCCGGACAATGCGCCGAAGGCCGGTTCGATGCTCATCAAGGTGCTAAATGTACGGGCAGGCAAGCGCGTAAGTGCGACCATTTCCAGGCTGTAAGGCAGCGCCGTAGATAAGATCGCAACACCGATTGCAGTAGGAATAAGTGCTGGATTGAGTAAGGCAGAACCTGCGTACACGATTCCTACGGGGGCAATGAATATTGCTGCTATCAAAACCCCTAGCGCAGCTGTCTGAATACCGTTGTCTGCGCCCGCTTTCTGACCGAACAATATATACAAAGCCCAACAAGCCCCTGCGCCTAAAGCATAACCAATGCCCAGAAGTTCGATATTTCCGCTGCCTGCTCCCATTGGGATAAGGAGCAGCAAGCCGAGAATTGCTAAGGCGATCCAGACGAAGTCAATTGCTTTGCGTGATGAGATTAGCGCTACAGTTAGCGGGCCCGTAAATTCAAGAGCTACGGCAATGCCCAGTGGCACGGAACGCAGTGACATATAGAAGAGGAAGTTCATGCCGCCTAGGGCGACTCCGTAAACGAAAACGGTTCTTAGTGATTTGACGGTGAGCTGAGCGCGCCATGGCCGCAGGATTAATAGCAATATCAAACTGGCAAACGTCAGTCTTAATGTCGTGGTGCCTTGCGCACCTACCAGGGGAAAGAGGGACTTGGCCAAAGACGCTCCGGTTTGAATCGAAGCCATAGCGATAAGAAGCATGCTCACCGGGAATACTATAGAGGCGAGGTTGCGGGGTTGCTTGTTCATTGCGATTGATCATCCACGGTCATCTAGATGGGGGGCACCTGCGGCGGCACTATGATGCGTAATTGGCTTGATTTGAGCAATATATTGCTCAAATCAATGTTTCTTTATTATGCATGGACTGACTTCCACCTTATTTCATGCATTGGTTGTGTTTACCCTTGACATAACTTCTTCTGGGCCTATAATTCGCCCTCTTCCGGAGCAGACGAAACAAAAACTCCTTGGTAATCAATGAGTTAACCAGTTTTGTTAGCGAGGAAGAAGCTTCGGTCGCGGTGATCGGCAGCGGTGAGAATAGGCAGTTGACAGCGAGTTGAAACGCTGTAGAATTCGCCTCCCGCTGACGAGAGACGCGAAGTT
>NZ_JASJVL010000021.1:0-88097 GCF_035019745.1 Pseudomonas sp. 10S5 | reverse complement strand
CCGAGTTTACGCAGCAGCATTGGCGAGGATATTTTGCCGGCCTGAATCGACAGCGCCACCTGCATCAGATCCTGCCAGTGGGTCTCGATTTGGCTCCAGTCGACGGTATCAGTGAACAGGCTGTTGATGTGCTTGTACTTGGCCGAGCGTTCGGGCCGATACATGACCAAGTTGCGCCAGTTGCGGATGCGCGGCATTAGATTGATCCCCAGCAAATGGGTGAATGCAAACACTGTTGCAGACTGGCCTTGCGTGTCTGAATAAACCGTATCGACTTCAACACTATGATCCGCTTTCAGCAGACCCTCGATGACATAGATAGCCTCCCAGATACCGGGTGGGATGAAGTGCTGAAAGACGGCAATGTAGTTATTTGCCACATGCCGGTAGGCGACAGCGCCCATCTTGCGATAACGGAAATGGTAGCCGGCGAGCAAGTTTTCATCGTAGAAGTCGAATTGAGTCCCGTCGGCCGCGACCGCCTTGCCGTCACCCCAGAGTTTGGGCAGATCGAGCTGGAGATAGAGTTCGACCAACTCTCGGTTGGCCTTATCCAGCTTGTCGAGTGGCAGGTGCCGACGATTGGTGTAAGACAGCATGTGCGGGGTCACGTTACCCGCCAGGTGGCGAGCGGCCTGGTTCGGGCCTAAGTTGTACCCCATGGCGAAGATCGTCATCAGGTAGCGCTCGGCCGGCTCCTTCAGCTTGGGATCGCTCCCCGACATCGGTCCGAAATGGCGAGTGAACTGAATCCAGTGTTCGATGTTGGCCATGATGTCGAGCACATGCCTGGCAGGCATACGCTGAGTGATCGCCGCTTGTAGCGAGATCGCTGACGGCGGGATGTCACGGGCGACTACCCGGCGCAGCACCGGTTCTCCTGCCTCATTAATCGACACGTCGCCACGGCAATTGGGAAATTTGTCATCCAATTGCTGAGCGGTACTCTCAAGTTGCTCCTTCAAACGGGCAACGAACTCTTTGGCAGTACTCGGCAGGCCGACCTTTTCGCAGTACTCCGGCAGACGCGCTAGACACTCATCCCAAGGCAGTAACTGTTTGCGGTAGTCAGCAAACGACTCCGAGCCTAGTACACAGATATCGCCAGAGCGAAGTTCGCTGGCCAGATGGGAAAACACGCAGACTTCCAGGAAGCGCCGGTTGGTCGGTGGCCCTTCGCTGGCGGCGCGCCGGACGACTTTGATCCAGCGGTCCGAGGCAAACGACAAGTCCACATGCTCGTCGACCCACTCCCTATGCAGGTTCTCGTTGTCCTGGACCAACCGCAGAGCCTCGATCAGCGAGCGATCCTGGGTTGTTGGCTCCAGTTGCAGCAGGTGGCTCAGGCGGAACAGCAATGAACGATGGGACTTGAAGTGCTTCCAGAGTAGCGGCAGATAGTTACTGCCGCCCGTGGCCTGGACTTCAGCACAGGCCTCGCGAAGGTGATCAAGATTCCCTTCGGGAGACAGATACTCGCGAATCAGGCTGCCAGCTTCCTGATCACTTGGTTCTTGGCTGAGAATCTGAATCACACCATCCAAGGTGGCCACGAGCAACTCTAGTTTTTTGCGCTGACGTAGCTGGATTTGCTCCAACTCATCTTTGGCTCGTTTGTGGATGGTCGCGATTCGTTTGATGAACATCTCAGCAAGGTGATCACGTGCTCGTACACGCATGAGGTAGATCAGAGCCAGCATCAAGGTGTAGCGCTTTGGAAACGAATAATCCTTAAGTTCAGAAACATCCGCCTTCTCTGCTTGATTCGCAAAAAACCAGATTTTGGTATCAACGATTCCCTCAAAGATGGCATCGAGATCACCGAATCCCTCCAACCAACTTAAGTGGTCGATCAGTATCTCCAAGTGTTTGCGAGAGGGCTTCTTGGGGATCTGCTTCAGGGCATTGAAGTCACTTTGGCGACGCCCGAAATCTGTGTCTAGAAGCTCTTTGAGACGGTAGATCACATCAATCGGCGCTCTATCGACGACCCGATTGAAGATTTTATCTTGGAGAGCAACTTGGGCGTCTTCAGCCGCGTCATTGAGCGTCGAGTAGGCCGGGAGTTCGTAGCCACGCTCAAGCAGTTCGCCAATCAGAACATTGATGACGTCAACACGCTGATCAAGGACCACTACCGCTTCGTGGGCGGCTTCCGTCGCAATTCTCAGGGCATCGCTCCCATAAAACGGGGTGATCTGTAGATATTGGCGGATAGCTGTTTGATGCCGGTACAGGGTTCGGGGATTCGCATAACGAGGAACTATGCGCACCCCGTAACTCAGGCAAGACCTGACATGATTGACGATGTCAGCTGGAATCTCGTCGAGAGCGGGGAAGTAATGCAGCTGTTGGAATGCTTTAAGTAGAACGGCTAACCCAATGGTAAGAGCAGGGCTTTTAGCCGTTCTAGAAAGCCATTCGAGCTCCGATTCTGAGAGCGAGTAACTCTGATGAAGCTCTTTCGACGACAGATTCGCCGGCAGCTTCGGATAGGCTGTCCGCTCCAGAGAGGCCATGGAGTTTGTCCCTCAAGAAAAAGCAAAACCCTCAGCATAGCCGGCTAACCTGGAACGAGGACGGGCAACACAGAATAATAATTAAACTGTATACACATCATAAGGTTGCAGAGCGAATGTCCTAATTTTCCTTTATCTCGGCATAACCCCCTGGAGGGCCTTCGGAGCACGACCGGCACAACCATTCCGTGGTCAAGGGCTCTGACGGCGGGGCTTTGGGTGTACCTAGTGTTACCTTTCCGTGATCAGTTTGTCCGTGGTGGAATAACCTGGAACGCCATACCCTTGCTCATGGTGCAGGCATCTTTGATCAACCACAAAATCTGGTCGTCGGTCATGTTGGGCATCAGCTGAATGACGCCTTGGCCAGCAGCAAAACTCACCGCCACCACCTCCTTAAAGTCGATCTCTTCGTATTCAGTGCTCATCACTCGTTCCTTTTCGCGGACGCAAAAGTAGCGTCTCTCTAATGGCTCAGCCCAACGTTCGACGGCTGGGCTTGGAGTGTTTCTCGGGATTTTCCTACCCTTGAAGAGTTAAAACACTTTTGTTGTTTGGCGAGGCCCAAACTAAGCCAAGCTGCCTATGGCGGCGCAAGCAGTAAGTAACACGAACCTTGTTTTTGCTCGTACCATTAGCTACTTCAACGGTGAACTGCTCTCCCGGTTGAGCCATGCGTTGCCCCTTAGAAGGGCCATCGATGACTAGTAATTTTACGTCAACGTCACGTTCGAACATTACGATGAATTTCCTACCGGTTAGCCTGGTCATCAGCGAGCCAGCATTTAGAGCCATCCTCGGCAAGGCAAAGGAGATCTTCAGATAAAAGCCCATTCTCTACCCATGCGTTACCGGCCTCATTGGCCTGCGCATCTAATGCGGAAAACTCGCTGCTATCGATCAATCCCTCGTCACGCAGGGCCAACAGATAGCCATATGCAACGTCATAAGCGCGCTGCATCGTGTGCGTGTTCTCTGCATTAGTAATCAGATCGATTTGACGCTGTACCCGACTCATGGTGAGGCTAGGCTGTTCGCTCATTTTGAATTTCCTATACCTTTTTCCTCAGAAAGCGGCTCTGGTGCGCCGAGCTTGGCTGAATCCCGTCAGCCGAATCTAGAGCAGCGTATTCAAGGCTCAACCACTCGTCCAAGGACCAAGGCGATAGTCCTTCCATTTCGGCGGTAGCTTGCAACCGCCTATAAGCTTCTCTGTCTAACGGGTCATAATCAGCAAGGCAAATGTCGATCTTGCCCCCCCAGGTCTTAGCTGCGCTTCCGTAGCGAAGCATCGCCGCAAATGCTACGCACATTGCCAAACCTGAAGGCCAGCCGTTACCCAAGGCCCATACAGCGAGACCGTTGACAGCCGTTGCAAAAACCAGCGCAAATATCATGCGCGGTCCGGGAAAAGGGCGTGCAAAGAAGAATCGTGCGCAATGTCGTATCCGGACTAACTGCTTTCGGCGCTTAGCTGTGTCGGGGGCCTGTCCCGACTGCGTAGGGCTCTGAACTAGTCGTAGCTTCATGGTGCATTCTTTTCCTTGGGTTCAGTAACCGAGCCAGCGAAGCACATCTCGGGTCTTGTACTCGGTGTGGTCGCCTAGCTCGACGAACAGTTCAGACGGATCGAGCGAGTGCTTCCGGCATTCACGTTCAGCGTTCACACGGGTCACCATCGTTTCCTCATCCATCGCTTCATCGAGGGTCATTGTTTTTTCCGTTAACTGATCACTGTTCGCTTTGAGGGTCGAGCATCTGGCATTCAGAAACGTGATAGGCAAACTCGCCGGTCTGTGTTCCTTCCAGTGTCAACTCAAAAAGAGTGGGCCACTCTTTGCACAAAGGGTTGCCACAGGAAACACAATCCGTTGGCTCTCCGCGTCCTACCGAAATTTGATAAACGCCGTTGTACCCGTCTGGATCTTCGTCTTCCAAACGCACCAGGTCTCCGGACTTACGACGCTTGCAGGAAAGCGAGTGCAGCATGCGACTGGTGGTGTTACGCACCAGATCCGCAACCGCTTCGGCTGGCATGCTGAACAGCGCATGTTGCAAAGCCAGCTCCAATAACGATGCTGGGCTGAAGACCTGGGCAGCGGAGGTATACGGTCCTTCAACAACCACTTTGGCCTCAAACTTTGTGTAGCTCGAATCATTCATAGCTGTTTTCCTACACGTCTTGAATGAGATTGCGCAGGCGCTCCAGCACAGCGCGAGCGAACTCCGGCGCGGCTGCTTTTGCGTCCTCGATGCTGGCAAATCCGCTGCCGATGTGGCCCAAGTAATCCAACTCGAAAGCCCCTGCATCATCGGTGATGGCCATCATTTCCTGACCCGCAAAACGAGCAACCTGCATCACCTCCGGGCTATCTCCCCACCAGACCTGTTGCGACCGATTCAGCGGGAACACGTCTCCCTCTCTCACTTTGATTTGCATGCTGGGTTCCCTTAACTCGGTATGGGTAGTCATCAGCCGCGCGAAGAATCTTCGGCGTCCAATGCAGCCTCTTCGTCAGCCTCATCGAGACGTGCGGCCAGATCCTGAGCAAACGCGGTAAGACGCTCACCTTCAGCAGCCATCAACGACAGCGCTTCACGGATAGCCGCCTGGGCCAGCATGTCGCCAGAGGTGTAGCCTTCGTTTTCTAGTGATTCGCGCACGTCGGCGTAGGCATCGCGTTGCTTTCGGGTGGTGACTGGCATTCTGGGGTTCCTATGGTTCGTTACTCGTTCTACTGCCTCGGCCCAACACATGGCTGGGCTTGGGCGGTACCGCGATTTTCCCTTATCCCATTAGGTTGGCGAACTGACCTTCATATTTGAAGTTGACCAAGGCATGCAAATCGCGCTTTTCGCTGTCGTTGCATTTGGCTTTGGAGTCCTCGTAGTAATAGAGGGCGCTCGATTTCAGGTCACCAACAATGTCCACCCACGACACGTCATACCAGCCCCGCTCCTCTCCCGGATCGGCGTTGTACTGAGCCTTCAATTGAAAGCGACTCGTAGCCTCCCACTTGAACGCGCCTGTGCTGGTTTCAAATTGGTAAAGGAGCCCAAGCTTTGCACTGAGATTTTGCAGTGCTTCTTGCGGGGTTGCCCCTGTTGCAGACGGGAACAGCGGGTTCTCGCCGAGAAACGCCATTGCTTCAGTCGCTTCAAAGTCGCCACCGTCAAGCATGTCGAACAGAAAATCGGTCGCCGAGCGATGGGCGACAATCGCTCGGAAGCCTCCGCCATAACGTTGATCTTCCACGCCTAAATGGTCTTGAGTTGCCTCAAGGTACTTGTTCAGTGCATCCAATTCCATGTCGTTTCCCTGCTCAATTATGAGAGCCGAAAGTGCCCTGCTTTTACTGCCTTAGCCCCATGTTTGAAGGCGGGGCTTGGGGTGTGGCTGGGCGACTTATCCCTCACTTCATGCCAAGGGCGCTTCGAATTGCCGCCTTAGCCTCGTACTGACCGGTCTCGTAACGTTCTGAGCACATGTGATCCATTGCGTGGCGAACCAACTCTGGCAACGGATAAACCTTCACTGGCTGATCTGGAACGCCATGGTTGTGGACGATTTCCCATCCACCACTGAACACGGTGCCGTAACCATATGCCTTGCCGTGACCAAGCTCTGCGCCTACCGGCAGTTCAGAAAGCGGGCATTCAACATAATCGGCAGTGCAGCACGCAGCCGCTGCCGAGAAGGATGCGAAAGACTCTTTACAACCGCCGCAGCGGTAAACCGGCTGAATACTCATATCCTTTCCTTTCATCACTAGATGTTGTGTTCGATCAGCTGGTCTGCGACACCAGATATAGTGTCGAGGTCCTTTCCTACGCAGCCGCGTGTTCAGCGGCGACGGTGCAGTGATCCAGGGAAACAGCACCCGAAACATCCTCTACCATGATGACCGGCTCGCAGCACATCACGAATGCCTTGCCACAGGTTTTGGTCTGGATCGTTTCACCCGAGCCAAGCCGTTCTTCGTAAGTCACGGTAATGCCTTCCTGGTGCGTGGCATTCCAGTCGTAGCACTGCACCTTGGCGGCGGCTTCCTGCTCGCGCAGGGTCATGTTTTTACGTTTAGGTAGCGGCATGTCTCAGTCCTTCGATTTGGTGAACGCCAAAATGGCATCCTCTCTACGGCCTCGGCCCAGCGCGATGGCTGGGCGTGTGGTGTAACTGGGCGTTTTCCTCTGCTACTCAATCAGTACTTGAATGCGAGCCAGTACGTCGTCCATTACCACCTCGGGGACCGATTCCACGCGCTTGCCGCCTCGGGCTTCAAGGTCAACGGTGCGGATTTGATTGCACAGCACCACGCCTTGCGTCTCGGTGCCTGAACCGCTCAGTGGCACGGCAAAACCGGCGTAACGGGCAAAGTCACCGCCTTGAGTGATGGGCGCAATCAGGACCAAGCCCGAGACGTTAAAGGCCGAAGGCGAAATGATCAGCGCCGGACGAAAATCGCCTTGCTGCTCACGTCCAGCGGTGGGGTTCAGATTCAGACGCAAAATGTCGCCACGGTTGAATTTTGCCCGCCTCACGCTTCACGCCCTACGGCTGACATGGCATCCCAAGCGGCCATGTCGGCAGGCTCCGGGGCGGTCAAATCGCACTGCGCCATCAGCTCGGCCAGCGCGTAATGCGGCTTGGCTTTCGCAGGCTTGAGAGTCATTACCTCGGCGGACACATCGAGTTTCAGTACATCGCCGCTGACCAGATTCATCATCTTAAGCACGGTTGCCGGCAGGCGTATCGCCGCACTATTGCCCCACTGTTGAACTTTGACATCCATAAGCACCTCCTAAAAGTAGTCTCATTGTAGATACGTAAATAGTAAATGACAAGCATATATGTATAAACATAGTATCTACAATGCAACTTCAAAAGCTCGCCGTATAGTTGCCAGATCTACCGTGAGGTAAGGCTTGCTGTGGTCAAGATCGGCGTGGCCTAGGATCATCTGCACTGTTTCTACGTCGCCGGTCGCGGCCAGCACCTTCGCCGCCAGCGAGCGACGCCCGCTGTGCGAAGAACCCTGCTTTATCCCAGCTTGCCGGTAAAGCCTAGTAATAGCCTGTTGCAGCGAATCACACGCCCTGTATACCTCTGGCCCGCTATCCAACTGACGATGTTTGAACGCAAGTTCGAAGGCTTGCCCTTTGTGGCTCAGAACAAGCTTCGATCCTGGGCGCATGCCTCGATACCCATTGGCGCCGGTGTAACCCCAACGGCGAGCCATACGTACCTCAAACCAGCGCTCAAGGGCTTGAAGGCATTTCGGGTGCGTGAGGTAAATATTCCGGGCGCGACAGCCCTTCGTGATGGACGACGACAGATACACCTCTGGTCGTACCGCTCCGCTTGGGTAAAGCACGTCTGAGATTTCGACCTGGGCGAGTTCGGTGACACGAATACCAGTCGTGTGCGTGACCCATAGCAGCATCACATCACGCTCAGGATTTCGCCCGGTAACTGATGCAACGCGAATGAGGTGTTTGAATTGACCAGGGCGAAGGGATGTTGCGCGACGAATATCGGTCATAGGGCTCTCTGTCAGGATTAAACGCGGATCGAGGTCGATCCTGAGAGAGTTGGTGGTAGGCCTCCAGCGAAGCCTAACATCAATGTTTTCGGCATGTTCACGGAAAGTAGGTTGCCGCACAATGCTTACACACCGTCTGCATGATGAAACGAAAGGTGAAGAACCACCTGATGTCCCAGAAGCTTAAGCACCTTGACCACCGCTGCACTAGGAATGGATCCGGGCGGAATCACAGCGTCTTTTTGCCAGAAATCACCACGAATGCGTTAAAATCAGCCCTCTTAAATGGCCTCACTAGTCGGACTGAAAGATATACGCTCGTTGACGATAACCGCATGCAATAAGATTGAAAGGGTGTACGTTCTTCTCAACTGATTCATATAGGCACACCATCGTCATAACGGGCGTGAAGTGGCGTCATTGGGACTGACTAAGCCCCATTAAGGGGCTTGGTGGGGCAGAGCGCTTTCTAAGGCTTGCCGCGCTGCGCGCTACAGCACCGGCTACCTGATTAATGATTGCCACAGGGCTGTTTGCAATATCTGTAGGGCTTCTAACCCCTAGAAACACCGCCAGTCCTAACTGGTAGGCTAATGATGGTTCAAGATGAGTGGATTTTGGAATTTCTTTAAGTACATTTCGCCAAAATGGAAAGACGCAAAATCGGTTATGTGGCCAACATCACGATAGACTGGAACACCTCCAATATCTGTCATACACGAACCGCTGACGCATTGAACATCTTTCGGATCCACAATTACCAACGACGGGTATTTATCCTTAAGAGTAACAAAAAGACGGCTAAACCAATCAGAACTATCGCCATTCCATTGCTCGAATTGACATTCACCGGGTTTAAGGTCACGACGTAACTTTATATGGCTATAAAAACATTCCATAAACTGAGTGGGCATGACGTATGTTGCTTTAATTATAATGGGGGTGGCGCCGGAATCAATTATAATGTTGAGCGCTTTCTCGAAAGCTTTTTCGATTCTAGCGCGCGACAATTCAACCGAGCGAGTATCACCGACCTCATTAATAACATTATCCGCCTCGTAATTACTCCACATCTGACCGATGAGAACAAATTTATAGTGATTCTGTTTGATCAGATCGTAATATTTTTTTACATTATCATGGCACTCAGAATACACAGTGTTTTTGAAATTCCACCAGTCGAATAGATAAATTTCAGGTAATGCAAGGCATGACGACGTGCCTTGAGTCAATACAGATATTTCGGCGTTTTTAGCAAGAATATCGACTAAACCCCAATATTGATTGGAAAATGAATCACCTATTAAAATTGAATTAGTTTGAGCGGTGGTATCACCAACAATACATTTTTTATCGGCGCCGTTTGAATTAAACCCTAGACACGACTGCCTTTCTGGAGCTTCTTCACTTTTTAAAGCTCGGGTAATCTTGGCTAATTCACTACCGAATCGTATAGGCATACCATCAAGCTTCAATGCGATTGTGAAAAGCCCTGAAAACAAAACCGCAGGCAGCACAAATAACATAAGCGCTGTCTTTTTAAACGAAAGTCTGACTTTTCTGAAACGCTTTTCAACTGCGTAGTAGGAAAGCAGAGACAGCAAAAAAACAATTGCGAATGAAATGCACATGGAAGATACAGTAGGTTGTATGTCCATATAGTGACCTACAGCGAATACCGGCCAGTGCCACAGATACAATGAGTATGAAATAGTCCCAATAAAGACCAGGGGTTTGAGTGACAGCAGCTGAGTAGCCCAGTTTTGGCGACCACCACCAATGTACAAAAGGGCCGCCGTAGCCGTACACACAAGCACCGCATGGTAATCGGGGTAACTCAACAAAATATTGCTGAGCATTGCACAATAGAGGATAGCTGCTACAGATAACCCGCCAAGTAGGGAAGACGTATATCTTCCTAGGTTTACCTGCCCGGCGATAGCTGTGGTGGCACAGACGCCCAACAGAAACTCAAAAATACGAACAGAGAAAAAGTAATATCCTTTGCTAGGGTAGTTTTTGGTTAGCCAAACTCCTACTATCAACGCGGAAACGGTTAAGACGAGCACAATTATCTTTATAATGCTACTGGGTATATAACGATGCATGAGCCATAAGCATGGCGGCATCAGTAGATACCATTGCCATTCAATAGACAGGGACCATGTATGAAGTAACAATAATTGGCCAGTGTCAGGCACAGCATAACCAGTCGTCGTGCGTTCAAAAAATTGATTTGAGGTTAGTAGAGCTGTGTATTTGGCGCTCTTGACAAAATCAATAAAATCCAGCGGGAGATACAAAACAGTGGCAATGCCAAAGGTCGCAAAAAGTAATACCACAATCGCCGGCTGCAGACGCCATAACCTTCTTGCATAAAACTCGGAAAACTTAAAATTGCCAAGTTTTAATGAATGAAAAATTATTGTTGATATTAGATACCCAGATATCACGAAGAAAATATCAACACCGATAAATCCGGATGGAAACCAAGTTATTCCTCCATGGAAAAGTAGAACCATTAACACAGCAATCGCTCGCAATCCATCTATATCAGCACGGTACTTCACTTAATATATCCCCAATATTCGCTAAAAACCCAACCGGGCCAATGTCTGCAACCTGATTCAAAAAAATAAATTGTGCTTTGGTCTGTTATTCCTGCATATCAATCGTCGATCCGGCCGGGATTGGTAGATCACCAACAACAGCCTTCGCGGCAATTGCTTCTACAGGACGGTCCCCCTGAGAAATCGGAATGGTAAAAGTGGCTAATGGGCCTCCTGAAAAGGTACAGATAGGCCCACTCCGCAGATAATCGGATCGGACTACTAATCGACCCGATCGTACCGTACCGCACCGTTGTCATAGACCGTCAGATTAAATTGGCGATTGAGCAATACTTCGTCCTCGATCCCCATGCAGCTTTCAACAGATGCAGTGGCCAACGCAAACTCGATAACAGCTTGGTCAATTGCTTTTTCACTGCTGCCGGCCTTGACCGCCTTAACCAGTGCTGCCCCAAAACCGGTGATAGCAGCTTAAGCGAACTCAAGGCCTTTCTCCATGAGTAAGGGCTTCCGATCGGCAACCAATTTGAGGATGTATTCACCGGGCAAATCACGGGATCCTTCAAACCATGGTTTATCAGCACTGTCCAACAGTTGAATCTCGCAACGCATGGGGTATTCCTTAGTAAGTCATATTCAAAGCCTATTCTATGGAAGCTTTAAGATCAGACGCAAACCTTATAAAACTTAGTGTTAAAGCACGCTCCACGTTGAAATCTGGCAGGTTGGCGAAGCCCAACTCCACCACTTTTGGAAGAGAATAATATCTATGACGCTGTCTTTGTTTCTCATGCCTGAATCCCTCCACGATGCCCAACTCCCAAGCCCCCGGCCGCATCACCTATCACAGCCGAGCACTATGAAGAATCTTCACTTTCAGAACCAACACAGCCAAGATCAAGAACGGCCGCGTTGCGGGCTGTTACCTGATGTACACCATTCGTAACATCCATAGCCTTCCTTACAGGGGCAGCGGGATGGTTGCGTTCGCGTCCACGATCGGCGGTGCCGGCGAAGGTCTTGGGTTGAAGTTTGAGGGCCTGTGCTGCTCCTGGAGCTGCGCTCAGGATGCCAATAGTCTGTGGCCAGGAGACTTCTTTCAGGACGTGGCTATAGTTAGCCACCGTTTGCCGAGAGACACGCGCAACCTCGGCAATCGCTGCTTGTGTCAGCTTTTCGCCTCGCTCCTGGAGGCCTCTGCACGCGGCGCGGATCTTTGATTCGGTGGCTTTGTGACGAAGCTCATGCGTGCGCTTGGCTGCAAGGCTCTGCCGCTCGGCTAGGGGCAAGGATTTGTCGAGTTCCATTGCCCCTCGGCAGCAATTAGTGCTCCCGTAATAGCGCGTCCACGACCATCGGGCCACGGATTTAACCGTGGCCCTGAGCGATGACTGCATCAGGTCATCGCTAAAGCCGTTTCGCGCAAATTTGTTGTGGTTATGTGCAAATGCTTCCAGACGCCGCATGAAAGAAGCGAACGAGCCCTGTTCACGTTCTCGGTTGACGATGCTGTATGCAAAGTAGCGCAGTTGCTCAAATAAAATGCAGTGTCTGGAGTGGGGGAGGTCGTCTAACTGAGGGCCTTTGTTCCAGGGTGTAACTTCCAGATCCACGTAGTCGGCTAGTTCACCCAGCTCGTAAACGTGATTGTGTAGCTCTGTAGTCGACCACCACGGATGCCCTGGAGTCTTGGCGACAGGACCGCTGTTGTACTCCGTGTCCGCGTCGAGGCGGATCGCAAAGGCAGCGTAGACCGCCTTCATGTATTGGATGGGTTTGTCTCTAGCGTTTTCAGTCGTACAGACCGATGGAATCGCGTAGTAGAGGTGTGAGTGGCCGTTGTTCCTATTGCGAACAGTTAGATTTGGTGGGGGAAGCCTTGCGTCGTCCCACGCAAGCGAGTTCGTGTGGTCAAGGTCAAATATGAGCCACGACACCATCCCGGGGCGATTGATCTGCATGTAGGGATAGCGGAGCGCATATTCGCGAGGGCGAACAAGCGTAGCGGTCTTGTTATCGCTGCAGCGTGCGAGATAAGGGGCCTCAAGGACAATGCGGTTTAAGGCCGTGCCATCCTCAAAGAATCTTTCTGAAGGCGAATATGTGCTTGCTTTGGGCTTGTCACGATGGCTGTTGTCCTGCCAGACATGCAGGCCATGTGCATTTGAGGTTGATTCCATTTCCACGCCTTGCGGCGGAAAACTAATTATGTTGACATTTTGCGACTTGCAGGAAGCCGCAGTGCGCGCCATAATCAGCTCACCAATTGATGTGTTGAGCAGGTTTTCACCGTCGAAAGAGAAAGACCTGTTCATGATTTTCCAAAAAGCCCGGTTACCAGCCGGGCTTTTTGGTTTCTGCGATTCTATATTTACACGATTGAATTCTCAGTTGGTTGGCGGCAAATCAGTCAATGCTTTTCATCGTTGCCTTTAGCTGCAGAACCTTTCAGATCGAGGCGGAACTGAGGGTGTTTTACGCCCTCGTCCACCTCATTCAAAAATTTCAAAACCGCGTCGCGAATGGTTTTCGACACCGTAGTGCCCTCCGCACGCATCGCAGCATCGAAACGCCTTTTTGCTCGCTCTTCCAGCTTGAAGCTGACGACGGAGATTTTCGATTCGGAGGTCATAGGTCGATACCATGGTAATACGGTAATACTCGTCTGGCTGAGATTAGAAGTTCTACGGTAGTACGTCAAGCTTGGCCAAGGTGGTAAATCTTAGCCTGTGTAGGAATTAGCTTGAGAAGTTCACCGTATTAAACCGTCGGATCGTCGATCACCTTCCGCGAACTAGGCGATTTCATGGATCCAGGCCTTGGCACTGCCATACAGTTTGAGAGCGATGTCTTGCTTGCTGGCGGTTATTCGTACGTTCTGGAAGTTCGCTTTCTGGGAAAAAATTGCCATCGTTGCCGCCGTGAGGGCCTGCTGATAACTCGCAAAACTCACCATAAAGGCTTGGCTCTCAACCTCGTAATGCAGACAACACGCCCCGGAGTAATCTGGGCGTACGAAGCAATAGGCTTTGCGAGAGCCATAGATCGGCGGCGACTCACCCACGCAACGCTTAAAGGACAAAACGGCACTCATCGAAAACTCCACGATTCTTCGGTGAGAATCTTTAGTGACGTACAGGGAGAAGTAACTCGATAGCGTGGCTATCAAGTGGACTTGAACGGTTGAGTACGAATTATTATGTCGGTAGAGGCATTGGCTTCGCGTATGCAAACCCCCTAAGCACTCAAGGCGCCTGCAGAGCGCGCAACGGGCCGTTAGGCAGCAGTGCTAATCCCATAAGTCGGGCGGCGGCTGCAACCCGTCATTGATTTGCAACGGGCCTGACAGTTCGTGCTCGGTAGGTAGCTTTACCATCCGAGGTGACCTAGGTGCTTGAGGCGAAACATATGCCTGCGGTGCTCCAGTAGCTTCTCGCATCATAGGCGCCTGGCTAGGCGCAACATGTTGCATCCGGTAGCCGTCCAGACGCTTTCGACCCACCGTCAATACTTGCGCCACGCGGGTCTGCGCTCGATAGCCTCGGCCTCGTGCCGGCATGTGCTGCAGTGCGGTCTGCCAAAGCAGGGTACTGCGTACCGCCGCATTGGGACGCCGGCTCCAGATGTAGTGCCATTCCTGTCCCAGATCATTCAACGTGACCAACAACGGATCTGTCAGGACCACGTTAACCAAATCGGCGCGTCCTGGTTCTGCGTCAAGATGTCGAAGTATCTGCTGAACTCGCTCAGCCCGTGGGTAACTGCGCTGCACCTTAAGAGGGGCACAGGCCAACAAGTCATCGAGCTCGGCCGGTTGCACCTCGATGAAGCGGTTAATCCGCATAACCTCGCTGGAGAGCTTGTCGACATCAGTTATGTACAGGGAACTGCCGCGAATTACTTGCCCTCTGAACAAGGTGATATTTTCGCCTTCCTGCAGCTGTTGCACCTCTTCTACGCTGACTTTCTTATGCTCACGCAGGTTGAGCTGGCCAGACTCTTCCCAGCCCCCCCCCATCACACCCGCCTGGCGCACCATACCGCTCATTTCCGGTAAGTATTCAGTGCCTGCCATCAACTGCAAGATCTCTAGAGTATCCTTAGGGTCCATGATCTTGCCGGTGATACGGGTGCCCATGTTGGCAATCAGGGTCCAGACCTTATCGCCGGCGGCGGATTTGAGACGCTGCGCCTCTTGGCCGGCTAATAACAGGCAGTAACCCAGTGATCGCACCTGAGTGGCTAACTCACCCAATTTCTCGGTGTAAACAGCACCCACTTCATCGCAGATCCACAGGAACGGAAACCGGTCTTTGTATTTGCGAATAACCATGATGTCTTCGGGCTTGCCTTCAAGCTTTTCACCCAGATCTTGACTCAGGATCATCGCCAGTTGCGATACGTACAGCCGACCCAATGTGGCCGCCTCGGTTGATGAAATCTCCAGGGCTGGAATCAGAATCGCCAGAATTCGATCGTTGTGCACCACATCTTTGAGGTCAATGTCGCCGGCATCCCGCGCAAAAACATGGCCGTATGTGTCGTTGAACAAGGCCAGCATGCGGGTGAACTGTTGGATCAAGTAACCGTGCTGGTTCAAAGCTTCCGGAGCCCACTCTGACGGTGAGTCCACTTTGGCCAAGTCGAAGCCTGCGAGGGTGCCGAGGTAGTTTTGCAGCGGCAAACGCGCCTCTTCGTGCCACTGTTGCTCTACCGACTGGATATAGAGTTGGGCAATGGCTCGTAACGGCAAGTGCGCCTGGATCGTGCGCTGTGACATCACCGTTCCTTCACGGCGGCACTTGTAGACCAAGCCGAATATCAATGCCTGGCACATGGCTCGTGCCTTCTCTTGCCACCCACCGTCGTTACCGGCCGGGGGCAGCATAGAATCCATCAGGTTGATGATGTAGGTCTCTTCGGCAATACCGAAGGCATTAATTGTGTTGGTCTGGCCTCGGTTCTTGGTGTCTTCCAGCAGCTCCTGCGCCCGGGAACGACCACCGGTGATGAAGTTCATATACCGAATATCGTCTTCGCGGCCAAAACGTCGCGCCAGAGAGGCGATCGCCAAGGCCACGTCGTTTTGAGCTTTAGCGTCCGAATAAATTAGGCCCTTTCCATAACCAAGCTGGCCAAGTACGTATCCCAGCAGAGCCTCAGTTTTCCCTGCGCCGGTAGTGCCAAACATCAGGATGTGACGTGTCATGTCATCCATCGACAGCCACAGCTCACGTCCTGCGTCCCGGCCGCGCAGGTACCCCATGTACAGAATGCCAGCAGCCTTGCTCATCACCGTATTCATCGTCGTGATAGGTAAAACTCCGAACAACTTACCTGGCACCTGGCGCTGCGTGGACGGGTCCAAGCTGTCCATATCGGAGGGCATACGCATCGGCATCTGCCAACCCTCCAGCAACATTGATGGCGCCCATATCAACATGGTAGGAAGGCTTAGCCACAGACTGATGGGATAGATAATACCGCCCGCCCCCGCCGCCACCAGTCCCAACGCCAGACTTCCCGGGCCCATAGCCCACTCGCTCAATGCAGAGTGGTAAATCCGCCGATTCACCCGTGCCCGGTCTACGGCATAGTCATTCTGGCGCATGAGGAACCTCCACACTGCCGAGGAATGCTTGCAGCTTGACCGGATCACGCAGCAGAGCTTGCGAGACGTAACGGCCGTCATCGGCAATTACCCAAGGTGTGCCGGGAATGCGGTAAGTCTGGTAAGCCACTTCGTTGATACCTAGAGCTTTGTTAGCCACGTCGCACTCACCTGGCTTACCGCCGGCTTCGGCCGCACCTTCATCTGACGCAGACTTCTCTCGACCCAAGCTCAAACCATCATGGCCAGGGTCAAACAACGCTGACCAAGCCGCCTTGCGCTGTTCAGGCGGTAAGCACAGCACTGGTGTAATGGCGGCAATCGACTGTTCCTTGCCAATAACTGAAACAGGGAACACCACTACGTTGAACGCGCTGGAAGCAGCCAGCAGCGACGACTCCAGGCGTTGACAATTGGGGCAACTTGGATCTGCAAAAACGAACAAGGTACGTGCATGGCCGCTGGAGTAATCCACCGTAAACAACTTACGTTCTGCCGCTTTGTGCAGTTTCTCCGGCAAAGTAGCTCGAATTGAAGCCGGTAACGTCCAGCCATTGTCTGCCGGTGCGACCGCAGCCGGCACCATTGATGAAACAGCCTGAACAGGATTAGTTTGAGCGTGCAGTAACTTCGAATTAACCGGTGTAGGTAGCGCGGCGGAAGCGCTCAATTCCGGTTCGCTCACCCGAACACTCGGGTCACCGGCACTCGAACCCCCTCCCCAGTGGCCTACGGCCGCGCCAATCGAGAACAGCAACATCGCCGCTACCGCCGGCGCAGTGGGATGCAACGATTTCGTTAGGTGCCAGATTTTTCTAGTGTGCTTGTGATGGTGCAGCTGAACGGCCTGCAACTCGGCGAGCAGGTCCTTTGCATCTTCACCACTAACGGTGTCAAGGGTAAATTCTTGGCCCAGGGAATCACGACAAACTACATGGCCGCGACCCAGGTAGAACGATGGCTTATGGCGCATGTCAAGCACGCACAATGTACGTTTAGCGTTGTCTTTTGCCTGCGTGGCAACCAACAGATTGCCCTGAATAAGTACCGAAAACTGCGAGTGAGAGACAGAGGTCATTGGATTTCCCTAAATGGGTAAAAAGCAGGCACACCTTGGCCACGTACTCGCGGGCGTCGGAGTGGCAGGTGCTTGTTGTGCGTGGTTAGGCGGGGCGGTTTAAGGCTTGTAGTCAGAGGCAGACCGACTCATGCACCTTCGTTATCCAAAGGCGCTTCTACCGCGTAGATAGCTGTCATTACCGGCTCTATAACGATCAAGCGGCGTCTGGCAGCTGCAATTTCACGCGGGAATACCAATCCAATACTTTCCAACTCGGTCTGCAGTCCTTCGATGGCCTTCTTTACCAACAACCCCGGGCGCGGCAGCCCTAGATTTTGAGCTTTGCTTTCTGCCCGCGCCTGGGCCAATACGCCAGAACCTTCGACAAACACCTTCGCGGTGTCAGCGCTGTGTAAGGCATACCAAAGGGTGCGGTCGACGCCTTTTAGCCACCGAAATTTCGCTGATGGCAACCGCAAATCTCGACCGTACAACCCAGCCATGGCCGTGTGCACATAACCGTGGACTTGTAACCATTCACCGACGCCTGAAGCAACTTCTAAGCGCGCAAAAATCTTGTCGGCTAATGAGTAGATCGGTAGGAAATCGCGCTGCTTGCGACGCAGGAGCCCTTTAACCAGGCAGGATCGGTTCAAATCATCGAGCAACTTTAAGGCCGCCTTGCGATCGTTTAAAAACACTTGCGCGCCAAACACAGCAAACAAGGCACGCTCGTAGGGAGCCCAGCCCTTAAGGCCATCATGAGGGGGGCCTTTTATTTGCGCCTCAAACACGACTCGCGCCGCCTCCCGATTAAGCACTTGGCGGCGAATAAGGTTGTGTTGCTCGGCAAACTCTTCAGGTTTCAGTCCCCAAGCATTTTCGGGGGAGGTGTCATTCATAAGGCCGTCCCCACCTGATCCCGCTAAAACCGGGATGACTGAAGGGGCAAACGCGCTCACCAGACCTGGCAGCGAATGGATGTTCACCAGCCGTTTACTGCGAAACGGCAACATCGGATGCTGAGCCAGGCTAAAACTGCTGAACACTACCAATGGGGCCAAGAACAGCATCAGAATGGTCGACGTTTGATTCATCACATCCAACCACTCAGAAAACGTGGTGTCTTTTGCATGATTAGCGAGACTGGCCAGCAGGTTGATTTTCCCACCAACCCACATGTGGATGAATGGAAAATCCACCATCATCCATAGCCAATAAAGCATCCAGCTGGTCCAATAAACAAAGGAGTCGAAGAAGAGCCAGCACAGAAGCACCACTGCACAAAGCGCCAGGAGCAGGTGCGCCTGTTCGCTCTCCCACGAAGCTTGTGAAGGTTTGTTTTGCATATTTAGTCCCACAAAAAGAACACCGACCAGAAGGTCGGTGTCGGAAGGCAAAGCGCGTCGGGAAAGATCAGAACGATAGAAGCCAACTGCGTGGTTAGCGATCGGCTATTGTTCTGCTGCTATCAGAAGAATGGAGCACTCAAGCGAAGCGTGGAATCTGGATCTGATGATCCCGCTCCAGTTTCGCCAATCGATTGCCCACATAACTGGCAAATGGGTGCGGCGTGGTGCGGCGATTGAATTCCATCGCGCCCAAGGAATCGTACCAACGCTGTGCCCAAGGGGTGGCGATTTCAATACGCGGCAACTGAGGTAATTTGGTATAGATACGCAGCATCTTGCCTTCCACCTCACGGTTGATCCAGTCGTCCATGGTCAGAGGCACCACGTCCACTTCGCCCTTGCGGATCTTATGCACGTACAAAATCGTACCGTTGTTGATATCGATGCCGAGGTACTTGCCATCCCCCTCGTGATACATCTCGTAGGTCGCATCCGGGTTGAAGTATTCCGCGCTCCGAAGCGAGGTAGTAATGCTCTTGAGCAACCGTCGGCGACTGAAAATGCCATAGACAAACACAGCTACCGGTATCAAAACACCTACCCAAACGAGCAGAGAGAACAGAGGCAGACCTGCAATTTTTGCTTCAGCTCTCGGCGAGTGGAGTGCGTAAAGCGTTACCACTCCGATAAACAACAGGAATGGGAGAGTGAACAAATAAACCATTTTAGCGAGCCAGAACCACCCTTCTTTGGCCGTTTTTAGACGTTGCACCATGATCTCATCCTCGAAGACTGAAGTGTTTCAAGCTTGTGGGTCAGCTAGACATTCAAGAGCAAACTGCACCCGATAATCAGCTACTCGGTACAGCGGTTCAGACTCATCACGCAAGTAATTGTTAAAGCCGGTCCGGGTCATGCCAAGCAAACGAGCAGCTTGACTTCGGCTTACCCCAGCTTGTTCTAGCAACCCACGTAAATAGCGTGGATCAGGATTGTGGTGGGAAGCGTCAGGCTTCATCAGTTGTCGCTCTTACTGTAGTGGCACATTAGCACTCAACGCAGTATAGCTGTCAACAATGTTAACAGCTATACCGGTGATCGGTGATCTAGTTTAAGCCTCTTGTTAGATCATTGAATCCCATCACCTCCGCCAGCACCCGGATTTCTTGATTGATTTTTGATGCTAGGCATACGCCCAGCTCCGGCACCCGCTGAGCCAAACATACCTTTCATGCTATCCACCATTCCGCCCATCAAGTTGGCTCCTTCACGTCCACCCAGGAACGAAATGACGTAATCCGCCAGGGAGGCCTGCAGACCAAACAACCGTGTGACGCCAAAGGTCGAGATGCGCGCATAGATCATTAGCCAGCCAATCATTTTGAACAGGCCAACAAGCGAATCCGCGTTGGCATTGGCCAATGCCGAAGGAAATAGGAGGTTGAGTATTGTGCCGCCTGCATCGACCGCCACCGACGCAAAGAAGAATCCCAGCACCATCAACGGAGGTCGCAGCATCATGTCGATAAGAAAGATGTAGCCGTAGGCACTTCGGCTGCCCTTGTCTTCTTCGGCACCAAGGTGAGTGGCAGCCCACATCGGGCCGGCCGCACAGCCCACTAATACACTGACAATCCAGTTGAATACCCCCACCATCCAGAAGAGGAATGGCACGGCCGGCAGAAACACGGCCAGTGAAAAACCGATGGCCATCAACGCAAACATTACGAAGTAGAACAGCGGAGCCATGGCACTCATAACGTCCTTGACCACTGCTCCAGTATCCACCGCAAAGATGTGCGACGCCCAACCCACCCCAGAGTTACTGGCAATAGACGCCACTGCCCAGGTGCCTGCATACGCGGCCATCAGGATCTCGGTGGTGCCTAGGGTGGCATCACCAATCTCCTGCATTTTGATCAGCGGATTCACTTGATCGGAAAAGTCAGCATCCGTGCCTAGTTTTCCTGTTGCAATCAAGCTTGTTAACCACTGCATCGGAGACTTGAATACACTCACAAATACTGCATTCGGATTTGCCGCCGTGGCCGCGGCACCATCGTCCTTAGCTGTTTGTGTCCCCAGCGGCGCAGTGTAGGGACTGTTTTGGACCTGCGATCGATAGGCAGCAAACACCTGGTTATACAGGTCGCTGGTACCCAGCTCACCAGAACCACTCAGGCCCGTGACAATAGGGGTTGCGTTGGCGACATCATTTGTTTTGCTATTGGCAGTGGCAAAGGTGTGGTACCAACTGCCCAGGGCCACCCAACCACTGCTTTTGATTTGGCTGGAAAGTTGGCTCTGCAGTGTGTCCTTAAAATCGATCTTGTTCAGCGCCTGGTTCACCGTGTCTTCGTACGCGGCCGCGGCATTCTGTATCTGGGTTTCTGCGTCCTGGAAGCTTCCCGTATCCTGATCACGCTTGCTCAAGTAGGTACTTACAAAAGCTTTGGCCGATTGATCCAGAGTGGCCTGCATTGTATCCAGTGCTTGCTTTTGTGCAGTGACCACGCCATCGGTGTCCACCTGGCTGTCAAACATGAGGTTCCACACGCCGCTGCGCCCCGAGTTCGGGGTTTTAGCCGAACCGCAGACAGCGCTGCCGTTACCAGTGCTGTAATCGCCGTGACTACCTTTGGTGCTCATCATTGGAGTGTTGGCCACCCCATCGGCATACAGCGATTGCAGCTCGCTGTTGACTGCGTATTTGCACAGGTTCATCTCAAAAATGCCCCGGGCAGCTGATCGAGTAGCCGGCGCGGTTGGCTGGGTGACCATTGAGTACCCGCTGCTCATCATGTCCACGGCGGTATCGGTCAGCAAATTGGCGCTGCCAATCCCCATTACCGACGCGGCCCAAAGCATGATCAGTTGTGAGATCGACCAGCCTGATCCAGTCGGGACCAGACAGATGAAGCCGGCAAACGTCATGATGGGGTACAGCGCGGACCGGCCACCGTTGAAGACCTGGCCTTGGTGACCTGACTTCACAACGGTTTTAACGGTGATGGTCAAGAACCAAAACATTGCAACTGCGCTCAAAACGCCATTAATCGTGGCAAACAAGGCTCCGATCAGCGTCTGTTTCGATGGTGCAAACGGGTGAATTACCACGTCGCCAAAAATCATCACTAGCGCTTGGCGGGATAGGTCGTTGTTCTTCTGGGCGGCTGCACTGATGGTCTGATAAGTAACACTGTCGGCCAACACCGGCAGGGAAAAGACCAACAGTAAACCGACCCACCAAAATCGTTTGATGAGTTTCATAGCGTTTTCCAGTGTTATGCCGGACCGCGAATGGGGCCGCACAAATAGAGCAGAGAAGTAGGACTTATCGGATCAAGCCGATCGTTAGCACTTGAAGAAACCAGCGGTTTTCAGTCAAAAAATCTTTGAAGGTGCCGTGTTCTTCTTCATTGACGCGCTGCGCATCGAGCTGCCACAAGCGGTAGGTAGCGACCAAGGTTTTTACAAAACCAATCCCGCCCAACGCTACTAGGACCAGAGTCGTTACCAATGCGCGTATCAAGGTCCCGGAGGGCAGGTTGAACTTGGTGGCCATCACCATCATCAGCAGCAAAATCGACAAGATGCCGGGCACAGCCATCAGGAACCACCATGCAGCACGGATGCGCTTGAAAGAGATTCTTAGCTGTTCGATGGGCTTACCGGCACGCTGCACTGCCTGTGCCCAACTAAGCAATTCCCGAACTGCCGTTGAAGGGGTCACGATTTCGCGCAACAGCTTCATCCTGTCTAACGTCGGCACTACTCCTTTGCGGTAGATCACCATAAGGTCTGAAAAAGGGTTGATCAGTGAAAGGCCAATCTGCCCGGCGCGGCGCAATGACGTCACAGATTTTTTTTCGTGCCCGTCGACGGCATCGCCTCCTGCGGTTGGCGAATTACTCGGGTCAATTTGCATTTGCGCTCACCCCTGAACTCATTTTGCTGGCAAGCTCTTGCAACTGCGGAACATATTTAGCATCCGCCGCCAAAGCCAACTGTTGGCCGGCAATGATGCTGGCCTGACGCTGTTCATTTTTACTGCTAAGTTGCAGCCAGTTGCTCAGGCTCTGCACCCGTATCAATTCCCGGATCAGGTTGTCACCGTCCATTTGCTGCAAGTCAGTCTCATACGCTGTATTGGCATAACGTCGACCCACTTCAAACGCTTCAAATTCCCTTTCGCTCATCACCCCAGTGCGCTGCGCTTCAGAGCTGGCAGTCGCAGTAAAATATTGGGCGGCCGAGGGACTTTGTAAAGCCTCTGCCAGGGCGTCATGCGTAGCCGGATTAGCTTGACTTGCCGCAACAATATCGAGTTGAGGCTGTGCAGCTGCGCTTTGAATCGCTTTATATTGCGTCATCAATCCCTGATATTCGCGTCCGGTAGCCGACTGAATCTCACCTTTTCCTGGCACCCGTCCTCCGTCATGACGCGCAGAGTTCTTCATATAAGCCATCCCCGCATCCACCTGGGCCTGATTGAATGTCAGATCTGGAGCTTTACCAACAGCTCCGGCACCGTCCAACAGCGAGCGCAACTCGATATCCCCGCCTGGTAGGTCTGAAACCCCCGGGCACAAGTCAGTACCGCCGTACTGCGTTGCCTCGCTTGATGTGCAGTAGGCCGCGTGCATTGCAGCGCTACGATATCCACCTTGGCGCGGTGCTACGGATAGTGAAGCAACGGTATTACGCACCACTGCGCTGCTAACGCCTTGCCCGCCAGCAAGGAGCGAAGCCCCTGCCCGGCTAGTTCTGCCCACGGCTGCTGCCACGCCGGAAGCCGACTCGCTGCAGATACTATCCGCTACGGTGAAACTTCCCCGGGCACGCTCCAAACGCTCGGTTTCACGGCCAAAAATATCCGCTTCACGCTGTGCCCTCGAAGCCTCAGTAGTAGCACTCACCTGCTTGTCGCTGGCCTGTACGATCGCAGTACCAATCTGTGTGTCAGTGGACAGGATTTCAGCCAGTGTGGCTTGGAGTGTCGTCAAAGCAGGCATTACCTCCGTGGTGATAGGCACACTTGCGTCCACAGTCACCGGAATTACAGCCCACACCGACTGACTCCCCAGCAGACTGACGGCCAGCACTGTCGCCGTATAACGTCGCTTCATGATCAAATCCTCTCAAAGGTTATAGCCGCGTCGAGCAATCAGCTCGTTGGCCAGCGTGCGCGTAACGTTACTGGTGTCAGTCTCTCCCGCCTGTTTCTGACGCAGCGCTATCAGCTTTTCCGCCGTGCCTTGTGGAAAAGCCTCAGCAAGCATTGATCGAGCTGTTGCGCCTCCAACTTCCGCATACAACAGCCTGCGCAAAGCACTGTCCGCCGGCGAGGAGTTCAATGCCCATAACTCCAGTGGGCCCAAAGCATTTTTAAGAATGCGGGCCATAGTCCCACCGCCCTTAACTCGAAATACGCCTAAGAACGGTACGCCGCTGCCATCTGCGGCAGGCCCTGAGCCAGTTCGCTGAAAGTTACGGATGGTGACTTTCGGTACCTTGAAGTGCTCAATGAGAAAAGGCTCGTCCTTGGGATCGACTTCCATCATGAACAAGGAGTTGGCCGACTGTAGAATGGCGGCAGGGAAGTCACGCACATACTGCGAAGAAAGCACGGTGCGTACGCCAAACTTACGTTGCTCCCTATCCTGAGTTTCCAGCATCGGGAAAATAAAAGGCACCTTGGCGGCATTGTGCAGTTCATCGTAGACCTTGGTTTTGACCTCTTGGTCCAGTTGCTCCAGCCGTCCTAGATGCAACGCGTGATAAAGCGGATTGACCGCCGCTATTAACTCATCCTTGTACTGCGGCAACGCGAAGTCTCCTCCGGCTACTTGGCCTGCAAACAGGAACATGATCCCCGTTTTCAGGTGTCCAGACTTGCTGTCATCGCCCATTACGTTGTTCAAGTCGATAGCAATGACGCGGGTGTTTGGACTGATCACAAACTGTGTCCGGCCAGCCAACATCTTGTATTCCGAACAGGCATCCGTCATGCAGCGGCTCAGGTAGCTCAGCAGCTTCTCGGAACTATCGTCACGCTGCACGTTGCCAAACGCGCTCTGAATATCCGCATGGTTCAAAAAACTGGTCATGTCGGCCAGCTCAGGGACCGCCTGAAACTGTGCGCGCTGCGCTTCCTGCACACTGCCTGCTTTAAACAGAAGATCCCTTACCTCATACCATGTTGCACCTGCCCACCAATCGGCGGGGTGGAGCTCAAACAACCCATGTTTCTCTAGGGCTGCATCCACCTCAGGTATGACTTCAGGCGTCCAAGCCCTTGGACTGGTCTCGGCATTGGCGGTAAAGGCCATGCTGATAACGCGATCCAGGATTTGCCGCGTATCACGCGCATTCGGTGGCTCCCCCGTGGTCGGGTCGATACACGTCGCGGTGAGAATGCTGATAATCCAGTTACGTTCAGGAGCGATCGGGAAAAAAGCACCCAGTTGAACATCAAACAGGTTGCGGCAATGCTTCGTACTGTTTTGCAACACGATGCCCACCACTTCATCCTTGCGTTCAGGCGGCAGGCTATCGCGTAGCAGTGCTACTTGCCCTTGCATCGAGAATCCCTTGTCCACTCCCGCAATAAAGGGCAGTTGCTGTTGCGCGCTGGCCACCTGCACGTTACCTAGTGCGTTTAGCAACACCGACTTACCGAGCCCCGGAGAGCCGCAGATGACGTTAGTCAGTTTGTTCTGCTTACTACTTGCCAGGCCGACGGGGTACAGCTTGCCGTCCAAGGTTGGGAATAACGCGTTGCCGTCATCTTCCCAAGCCGATGCCGGTCGGGTGAGTGGCAGCAGGTTCAGCGCCTGGGACAGTGGCGGGTATAGCAGGTGCGGCCCACTTCCCTTGCTGGAGGCGACCAACGTGGATGCCCACGCCTTGATCGGATCTCCGAAAGTCTGTGTCACCTCACAGATGCCCCACGATTGGAAAGCCTGAGTAAGCAGTGTCAGATTGCGCGTCACAGCCTCAGGGCTGTCGCCCCAGGTGGACGCCATTATCGTCATGACGCACACAGGTTGCTCTTGCTCCACCCGCGTTAAGGACTCGATGGAGTTCCATACCGGCCTCAGCGCCGGGACAAACGCCATGAAATCCAAGGTTCCCTTCTTGACGCGAAGAGAGGCCATACCACCCGGCATTACGTCCATCCGTACACGCCAAGGAATGTGCCTTGGGACCAGCGCTTTAAGGCGTGCAAAGGTCTGTGGGGCCTGAGGCCCCAGCGATACCGATAGCGAACCGTGCCACATGCCGTTAACGCACAGCTTGTTGCCGTGGGTTTGCACGTCTTGGTTCATGAGTTGAAAATTCAACCAAGGCGCCAAAAATGGGGTGTGATCCGATCCGTCACGCACGCCATGCGGGGTGATTACGTCGTCAGGCAGCAACGGCTGCCAAGTGTCACTGGTGCCCAGACGATCTACCTGTGCGCGCAGGGCTTGGCCAGCTGCGTGAGCGTCCAATCGTTGCAGTAATACGCCTTGGCCGTTATCGCGCAACGCGCTTTCAACGCCGCTTAAAAACGCGTCGTGGCGGATCTTCAATCCTGTCATTTCGGCCAACACCGGGTTTTGGCCAAACCTTGCATTGGGGCTTTGATTGATTAACGTCGCAAGCCGTTTGTTTTCATCGACCAACTCATGAGCCGAGAGCGCGTTTCTGCCGGTGTAGCACACCAGGTAGCAACGCTCTCTCGACACCCAAGGCGCAAGCTTAGTGACGTGTTCATCCAGAATCTCTGTGAGGTCAATGCCGGTGCGCTTAACCGATCGGTATTGTGGAGCCAACAGGCGCTTAACCTCTTCGTGTCCCCGCTCAGGATCGTCCTCAAACACCAAACTGAGTTTGTTTCCGTACCGACGATAATTTGCGGTCAGGGCCTGAGTCATGCGCAAAATTCGGCCAGCCCAAGAGTAAGGCTCATCGGTACCGGCAGTCTCGTCGGTGTCACAGAAACTACCAGCGATGGCGTAGACCGTGCAGTAATCACCGTCATCGTTGACCATGATGTACGGCGCGGTCAGTTCCGGATGCCGTACCCGATCGTCATTAGTCAGACGCACCACGGTCTGCAGGTCACAGTAGTCTGGCAAGTCTTGCGACACGGCGAAACGTGAGGCCGCTGTAATCAAGTCCTCAACCCAGCGTATTAGTTTCGGCATACAAGTCACTCCGCGTATAGGTGCCCCAGCTTCGAGGGGTTAGCGCCGCCTCTACCGTTTTTCCGGCGGGCAGCAGCAAAGAGAGGTCGTCAAAAACATCAACAGGCAAAATGAGCGCGCAACCCGCCAGTCGGGTCTGCAGTTTCAAGCGCTTATGAGGAGCGAGCCGTTTCAGGGCTGCGGCAAACTCGCCGGCTCTCGCGGTCCCCCAAGCTGTTTCCACCTCGCGGGAATGGAGCAACAGCCAACGCCAAACGCGTTGGCCCTCCCGACGTTGCGTAGGCGTACCGCCCAGCATTGCGAAATGTGCCCGACGCTGCAGGTGATGCACGTCGGCCATCGCCATTCCCGGCAAAAAGGCAAGGCGACCGTGGGCAGCCGTTGGGCTATCTAGGTGGCCGGCTAGGTAACAGAGCGTGCAGACCGCGTGCAGGTCAGGTGATGCCGCCCGGGCGCCTTCCCACAACTTGCTCGTTCTCAGCCCACAACAGGCGCACCGGTCACCCACAGCCACCACAGGCGCCGGTGTTTGAGTGTCACCGCTGATGTCGAGCATCAGAGCAACAAGGGGCGCCTGCTCACGACGTGTGGAGGACGGCGAATCACCCACAACCTGTGTTGAATACATTTCCATAAGCATCCCCAGCCCCTGTGATAACAGCCGTTATCACAGGGGACATCTTCGTTAGCCCACGGTAACGGGCGACAGGCCTACTTGCGTTTGAGCACGCTTGATCATCTCAGGCACCGCGATCAGGCATGCCCCGAATGCAATGGAACCGATGATGTGGGAGGTTTTCACCTGCGGATTATCTTTCTTCGTCTTGGCCGCAATCAGGCCGCCGATCACAAAAATAACTCCGGCGAATTGAGCAACGAGCAGCGCGGACTTCATACCTGACGTAGCACCATTTGCCACCGCAGTACCCATGGCCGCTATGTCTCCATCGGCAAAAGCAGCCACTGGACTGCTTGCCAATACCACCGCTAACCAGTTGATGAACCGGTGGCTCAACTGCTCTTTGAACAAAGTTACGCGCACACAAACCCACAGCTGCATGTCTTTAAGCATGGCTAATTCCTTAAATTTTCAGATTGATATCACGATTGAAAGTGCGCATATGCGCGTTAAAAACCCGACCCGCTTATTGCATGCCGAGAGATTTTTGGAGGGCGTCCAAGAGATAAGGATTGCAGACGCAAAACACTCCCAGAACGAACTTTAGCGTACCGGTGGATACATCCTGGCTGGCAGAAAGCCCGGTGTGACCGTCCTTGAGGGAACGCCGCCAAGTCAGCATGCCCTGCAGAGCAAAAAACACACCCAACATCCTCACCAAGGTCAGCACCGCATTGGCTGCATCAGCTGCTACCCCAAAAGTGCCCACGTCCACATAGCTAATGGCGTCAAACGTGGCACCTTGCCAACCAAGCTGCCGAGCACCTGCCTGGATCATCTGGTCCAGACCGGCTAATCCACCGCAGAGCAGTATCCACGCAATCACTTTGCCGCTGCCCTGTGACTGTCCAGGAGCTTTTCGTGACGTACTGGCATGGTGAACCAGGTAAGTCACTGCACCTACGACAGCAAATAAGGTACCCAGTGTGAATCCGAGTTTGACAAACACACTGTTCAGATTGCCGGACAGGTTGACAAGCATTTGGATCGCGTCATTTCCGCTAGGCATAGCCATGGCTCACCTCACTTGAGAATGCCGGAACTGGTGCGCACCTGACGGTTGTTGGCATCGATGCCGGTCACGGTCACCGCCCCTAAGCGGTCGCCGACTTGCACAGCCCACGTTTTTTCCTGCCAGTACACCCATGCCATATTCAATTGCACTGCACTTAGGTGCATTTCCGCCAACGGCGAACTTGGCGCGACAGCAGCGGGTTGTGCACGTCTGTGTGCGGTCACTGGCGTCGACCCCTTGGACGACAATTGAGCCGATAACAAGCTGTTCTGCGCTTGGAGCTCCAGCACTTGCTGTTGCACTACGGCCAACTGCGCACCCAGCGCTTTGGTGGTCTGCACCAGGCGCTCGATGGCGGTACGATTAGCCTCGGCAAAACTGCGAACACCGCCGACCATCACCGCCACTTGATCCTGCACCTGAGACAACCCGGGAGAATCATTGACGGACGCCGAGGCCTTATACTCGCTGGATACCGGCTGTAGATTACTGCCCTCATTAAAAGCCAGCTGATTAACCGTCGGCGTGTTTGTGCCTTCCGGCGCAAACAAATACCAGCCCGCTACCACTACAGCCAGCACAGCTGCCACCAGCCAGGGCAATGACAGGCCCAGGAAAAAAGGATGGCTAAGCCAACCGAATCGAGTCCCTAGGATCAACGGCGGCGGAGCTGCCGATATGGGCTCGGCGCCAGGAAGACTAAACTCACTCATCACTTATTCTCCTGCAGCTGTCGCTGCTCCTCGATGCGTGCTTGAGTTTGTGCACGCCATTGATCTTGAGTAGTGGGTTGGATCAGTGCCACCCTCGATGCTTGCACCGGAACAGACTGTCTAATCGCCTCTCCACCCTGGCCCGGAGCGATCGCATCGCCTGAGTACACCCCGCGCATGAACTGAATAGCCACCACCTGCCCCTTGGTTATCGTGACCTGCTCTGCCGGGATGCGCGCAGCATCTTCGCTAAGCACTTTGGATGCTTGGCTCGCGGTACCTCCAGCAATCGCACCCACTACTGCGGTTCCATCCGGTAATCCAGGACGTACGGTCTGAGTGGTAAAACCGTTGCTCACCACTTGAGTGTTGGCCTGGGAGTACATCTGGCCCACGCCACCAATTCCACTGAGCAACGCCGGCACGACGATCCGGGACATATAACGGTGGTTAACATCGGTCGCTACGTTCGCGAGCAGGGTGTCGTCTTTGAGCGCGTAGGCATCCACTTTGTAGTTAATGCCATTGAGCGCCATCTCAGAAAAGTGAATCACTACACCTTCACCAGCAAGCTTCGCTCCGTCAGTAGCCTTGAGTACTGCACCGGCATAAGGCCCGGTTGGAAGTTTGCCCAGGACCGGTGTGGTGCTGTTGTCCGAATCAACTCCAATATCAATGGTCCCCGGACCACGCCAGTAAGGCGGAATCACTTCCACCGGTGCACCCACCATTGAAGCGGTCCGAGCATTTGCAGTGCTTATAGAAGCTTGTACCCGTGCTCCACCGGGTAAAGTTTCACTCCATTTTTGGTAATCACTTCCTGCCTTACCTCCCTCACCCCCGAGGCCGCTTCCGCTTCCCAACACCTGGGCAACTTGTAAACCTTCTAAGTGCTCTTTGGCCTCTGCGGGCGGTTTGATTCGTTTGAGCAAATCGTCCAACGCTTTCTGACGCCTCTCGTCCTCCTTACCGGTATTCGCTGACGCCTGGCTCTGGTCAGTGCGGCTTTGTCTCGCAGTTGACTGCGTGGGTGCAGTCGGTTTTGCGGTTGAAACCGGCAGTACCACAGGCTCCTGTTCCATCGGGATACTGGCGATAAAACTGCTGTTTTGGAGCTGCGCTGCGTTCCCGCCCTGCTGGTTGTATTTCTTAAGCAGCTCCCGATACTCCGGCGTTTCTTTACTACTGCCGTGAGAGCCGGCAGTAACTCGATTGATGTCGAGCTGTGATTTTTCTGGTGGAGCGGCAGAGAGCCAGCTCCACAAAAAATAGGCTCCACCGGCGATCGCTACGACTACACCGATCACCAATGTAATGGTGAGCTTGATGTCTCGTCCTGCATCATTTTTGTTTGCCATAACTACTCCAGAGCCACGTTAAGCGCTGCTGTGCGGCCCATCACCGAGAACGACACATAGGGCGTGAGCGGTAGTTTCCACAGATGCGTTCCATCCGCCGACGATAGGGTGGCTTCAAACTCGTCACGGATATCGGCTCGCGATCTGACATAAAGGTCATCCCCCAATTGCCAAACAGTTGTGTCCGGGACACCGCCCGTGATTTTGAGTTGCCGCGCCTCTTTAGGGGGTACTCCGTCCAGGAATGCCTGAAGAGTTCGGTCATGTAGGCCAATACGCGTCTCTGGAGCAGAGCCAGACAGAGCTGCGGGTCCACGTCTGGGTACCCGCATATCCAGACGACTATCAACGGTCCAGGTTTTGGCCGGGGTATCAGATTCACCACTGGTAACGTTCAGCACGATTGGCACTGAAAGCCCGTCGAGATAAACCGTGATGTTGCCGCTCATAAATGGCTTGCTAGCAGACACAACCAGTACGGGGCTATTAGGCACCCAATAAACGACAATCGCTGGATTGCCACTAAGTGGCGCCGCGCCAAGCTTCCATGGCGCGCCGGTACTGTCGATGAAGCTCAGCGAACTGGGATAGTTCACGGCCGTGCGCACCAACGGCAAGCTAGCACCAGGTGCTAGATCAACCGTAATTGCGCTGATCCTTGGCACGATCGCCGTTTGCGGTGACGCGATAGCCTGATCTATTTCTGTGGCCTGGCCCATCAATTGTCGAACCTGCTTAGGCGACAGTGGGGATATGGCGTCTTGGGCCTGGCTGTAGAGCGGTGACGGCGGCGGTAAAGGGTCGTTGCCTGAGGCCACTTGAGCGTTGGCCGGTACCGACGATGACGGCGCGGAGATGACAGAGCCAGATGCTCCGCCGGCCGACGCCCATCCTGTTGGATCAGCAACGTGAGCAGTCTGTGAACTGGTATTCCCGTCAGCCGCCCAGGCGTAACCGCCTGCGGCCAACCATATGGCCAGCGCAATGTGCGTTTTCATAATGTTTCCTTAATACATCGAGAGCCAAGCGTGCGCTTGGATTAAGGCAGGATTGTTCTAGCGTGTGCTGGGCAGCTCAGTTTTAGATGAGGCCGTTGTCGAGGCAGTCTTGTTTCCAGCCTTCGGCTAACTCCCATTCGATTTCAGCGTAGGTGTCTGCAAGATCTTGCATGTATTGCTCATGCCTCAGACCACTCTCCAGATCCAGCCGCTTTTTCTCTTGGTTTGGAGCCGCTTCACAACACTGCTCGTACGCTAGGGCGTAATGCTCGGCCAACTGCGGGATATCGCGCAGCAGTAACGGTGCATTCGCACCATAGTGATGCCAGTCAACGAAGTCATAATATGCAAGCTGGTCCACAGCGTCGTATGCAGCTTGAGCGGCGGCCTCTGCCTCTTTTTCAAAACCACCAATACCATTGAGACAGATCACACCCATCCAGAGTAAACGAGCAGCCAGTGCTGCTTCGAATGCAAGATTCATAGCTGGTATCCGCCTCAGTTAGCGTTGCTGGTGATCACCTGCATAACCTCAAGTCCCTTGTGTTTCACGCGCACGTCAGTTTGCTGAATGCGTTGAGTGAAGATGAAACGCTGGGGTGGGCTGCTGGACTGCTGGCCTTCTAGTTTTAAGGTTACAGGGTACTGAAACTCCCAAGTGAAGATGCCGCCCGGAGCCCCCCTGCTGCGGATCACACCAGGTCCTACCTCTACCGAGAGATTCATGCGCTGATCCCTTACGGCTGCCAACACATTGGAAGTTGTCAACGCCTTGTAGTAGTCCGGATAACCCATTTCTGAATAGTCCTCGCTCACTGCAGTCATCTGGTTTCGATAGTGCACAAAGTCCAACGTGAAGCTGTTGCGAATCGTGTCGGCTCCAAACGCAGCTACGTCACTCTGCGAGAACCCCGGCTTATCCAAGGGAAATGCTGGAATCACGCGGCCATTCTCAGTGGTGAAGTATTTCACCGGTGCATGGGCCACCTGCCAGCCCAAGTAAATGTTCAAGCCGATGGACAACGCCAGACCAACACCTACCCAGAGCAGTACGATTAGGCAGCGATGCGCGAATGCGGCCCCCAGCTCTCGGTGACGCTGACCTGCCATGGCATGTTCGAAAGCTGCAGCATCGTCTGTCTGCCTAGCTACGCGTTCGTCCCCTGCAGGAGTTTCATCCACGAGGCTGTTCACATCGGGTGTCTGCATTTCATTGCTCCTCAATTACTGATACTTCTGCCAAGGATCGATGCTGCTGGGGATGTTGCTATTGATTTGGTTCACTGCGGCTTGGCACACCTTGTCCGCGACCTGATTCATGATGTCTTGCAGACTTGGAAACGACGGCAAGCTAATGCTCGTGGTGCGAATACGCGACAGGCAGGCCTGGAGTTGGTCTGACACTGTGCGTTCGCGGTCAGCCCATGAATCGGCCGCCAATTTGGCTTGGGCATATCCAGCCTGACTGCCCTGTGTTGCCGCTTGGCCGGAGCGGCAGGTCGTTGCATTTACTACAACCGGCAAGCAGCACAAAACCGTCAGCAGTGCGCCGCACATGCTTTTCTTCAACATGCTGAGTTCCTTTGCTGTTAGCGCTTTACGCCGGGCGGGGATCGCTTGGCAGTGCTGAGGGTGCCGCCGCCGGTGCGGACTTTGGGAGCGTATTGTCATCACTCCAGCGTTCATCAAACCCGAGACGCGCATGCAGTGCCGGCGGTACTTCAGCGGGCTTATCAAGCTTGCCGATACGCACCGCAGTGTCGCCATCCAGTTTGAACGCAATGTTTTCGCGTGAGACAGCGACTCCGCCTGAGCGGTTAATGGCATTGCCGCTGCCAATCGGAACTAGACCCGCAGCTGTAAGCACGTTAAACACCATCGCCGGTGCGTCTTGACTACCTGGAAGGCTCACCAGCACATGCTGAAATTGCCCATCTTGACGCACTACACCTTGCAAATAAGGACCATCACCACGCACCAGGAGCATGTCAAGGTGGCCATCCTCAGACCAACTGCTCATCACAGGCTGCCCTGCTGCTTTGTTGTCGACGCCTGGACGTGGTGCCGACAGCGCATCACCAGTTTTGGAGCTTCCTTGCCCGTCCGGGGTCAACCAAAACAGACCATCTTTTGGCGTCGAAGGCAGCGGGATATCCAATCGCGTCCGGGCCATCAACGCTTGCTGAACCTGACCAAAGCGCTGAACGTCGTAAGCCGCCAGTTTCACACCGTCATCTTGCCCGGTGCGGACCGATGTACCACCCATCACCGTCAACGACCATTGGTTGCGGTGCGCATTTTTTTCATCAAAACGCATGGTGACGCCTTGATCATCCTTGATGGGCACGCGAACCACGACTGGCTCTTTGCCTAGCCACTGCAAGGTGACCACCTTGCCAGGCTGAACACGCGTTTCGCGTAGCAAACCTGCTAATTCCTTGCCCCAGTATGTCTGCTGGCCCGTTTTGGTACGCAGCTTGATGTATGTACTGTCGGTATTGCCATCTTCAAAGCGGAATGGCGCGCTCCCAAATGCAATCACCTTGCCGGTAACGCCCTGCTGTGCAGCTTGATGGTTCTGATGGACTTCAGGTGAGATGGTTTTCGTGAAGCCATTCCCCGGGGAAGGCTGCTCGTCGCTCGAAGCAGGCTGTTCATTCGAGGATGCCTGAGTCACTTTTTTTTCGGCCGACTGGCGAGCATCTGATTGCGGAATCTCGCCAATGTCCATTACCGGGTTGGCTACTGGCGCGGGAGCTGCTGCAGGTTTGCTCACGGTAGTTGCTGCGTCCGCCGGGGAGTCCGCCGGCTCCGCAGACGGTTGATGCGATGCGCCGTATGCCGGCGGCGGCTCCCCGTTGATAGAATCCCTTTCCACGGTCGTGTCTTGCAAAGCTTTGCGAGCCTCTACCAGCTGCATTTGCTGAGCAGGATTTTTCATCGTCACATTGAGCTGATGCTGGGCAATCAAACCGATCGCCTTTCTTTGAAACGCATCGCTACCAGTCAGCTCGATCCGTCCCCGGTAATACTCTGAAGCAGTCAGCAGCGCTGCCAGCACCTTCTCATCATTTTGGCTGGCACCATCGACCATTTCTAGGCGCATGCCCCGATCGATGAACGCCGGCTCGCCATCGAGCTTGTAAAGCACCGTCTTGTCGCTTTGCAATTCACTGGTGAGCCGCGACAGAAGTGCATCTTTGTCGATTTGACTAACTTTTGGCTGTGCCTCTTCATTCCGTGGTCGAGGTGGACCTACCCAGATCGAATCGCCGCCGGTCTGTGCCACCGGCTGCGCTTCGTCACTGCCAGCCTGCACCAGGCGCGGCGTTATCACCGGTACTTCTGCCGGCATGGTTCCGGCTACGTCAGTAGCCAAAACGGGCTTCACATCCGGCAACGGGGTAGCACCGAGGTCAATCGTCTCGACTTGCATTTCCGGCTGCGCCACAGGCAGCGGAATGTTGTCGAGGTCAATGAGTTCACCAGCCAGTGCGGACCGAGCCTGGTCCGCAGGGATATCCGACAATTGCTCATCGGTCCATCCTTGGCTTTGCAACATGTTGCGCTCGTCGGGAGTGAGTTCAGTACCTAACTCAACAGTCAACTGTGTGGCCAACGGGGCTTTTACAGCTACGTCGGAAGCTTCCTTGAGCAATTCGGGCTCGGATTTCGGCGAAGGTTCAGAGGTAAGCGTCTCTGACGATTGCGGTTCCGCTGCCTCTACCAGGCCTGCTGCTAATCCCATTAGCGGAGCTTGAGAATCCACGGCAGCGGTTGCTGTGGATGCTTCGTCGAGTTGCGGTTGCATGGGGGTTTTTGGCGTGCGGGGGCTACGGGGCTTTTTAGCGGCCGGTGCCGGTGCCGTGACCTCACCGGGAATGGTCGGAGTTTCGGAAGGTAGATATGGCGACATGCCTGAATCTTCAGGTGTGCGATCGTCCTGCATGGTGTAACCCTCATTTATCTGATTGAGTACCGGCACGACGTGACTGCGCACCGCGTCAAGGCCTCGTGATTGGTGAAGATCGTTGTAATCAGTCAGCCCCCGGGCTTTTTCTTCATCGGTAAAATCGGGGTATAGGACTTGGCCACCGACTTGCTCAGCAGCCAACGTGGCCATCATTAGCCCCTTGTTCTCCGCTTTGGCGTGGTCAAAGTCCGCCAGAAACAGGTGAGTGCTGTCGGGAAATTGCTCATGCAGCACTTTGGCTACGGCCACCATGTTTCCGGCATCGATAGTCATCACAACTGGATGCCCTATGGCCAAATTCAGGCTCCGGGCAGTGGCATACCCTTCGGCGTACAACAACGGTTGATCTGCCGTCAGCGCCCCCCCGACCACCAGGAAGTGCCCTTGTTTGGGCGCATCCTTGAAGAGGAACTTTTCCCCGTCGGGTGAGATGTATTGCAGAGTTCTGAACTCACCGGAGGCATTAAAAAACGGCACCACCAGGGCGCCGTTTTTTGTTTGGCGGAGGTCGGGCGTAGGAGGTATTCCCTTGCGCACCATATACGGATGCGCAGGATCGGCCGCAGGCAATCGATCGTAGAGATTCTTCGCTGCAAGCGTTTGTTTAACGTAGGTCTCTTCGCGCAAACGCCCCGCTTCTTCCTGAGCCTGACGAGCTCCGGCGCGGATATGCAACTGGGTGATCGGGTCAGCTTCACCCCCCGTTGCTTTCCAGTTGGTAACGGATTTTTCCGTTTCGGCTCGGTGGTAGTTGATAAACCAGCCGCCTGGCCGGCGATCAAGATAGCCACGGTATACACCGCTTTTTTTCCCGTTTTTGTCCTCGACAGTCGCCACCCGTTGACGCTGGCCATCCATCACCGGCATCCCTTTGATCACCAAGCCCTCTTGGGTCAAGGCATCGAGGAATTCAGCCTCCGCGTCCCCCCCACCGGCGCGGCGGCTGCTGTCCGGCCACCAGTCCCGCAAGCGCTCTAGATCAGAACCGGGCCGCGCAAAAAACAGTTTTGCTTCTTCATCCCATTTGAGCGCCGATTGGCCATTTGCCAAGTCCCCGGCGCGCTCTCTGGCGACTTCGCGCTCCTCATACGGCACTGCTAACCAAAACGGATGTTCTGATGTTTTCATGGATCAATCCCCCTCGGTAAAGCGCCGATACCACCATGGCCGACCGGATAGCTGTTTTCCGCGTGCCAAATACACTAGGCGGGTGACCAGTACCTTGAGCGTCCAGCCGAAAAACGACAGCACGCGAAAACCGCCGATAATTGCCGTGATGACATAGATCGTGTTCAGGGATGGAAATCGAAACCAGAACAGGTACAAAAGAAACAGCGGTGCCGGGACGCCATAAACGCTCAAAGGTCGGGAGGCATTGCGCCAAAAGCCGATCGGCTCGTTATCTGAGCTGTCGTTCATTTCGATCTCCCAGCAGTTGACTGCTCCGTGATGCCTGAGCAAGTTGCGGGAATTCAAGCTCAAGCGCTTTGTTACCCTTGGCAATGAGCGCCGCCACCGCCGTCTCTATGTTCCCCCGCACTGCCCCGGCAGAAACGAAGTGCATTGCCCACGCTTCACCCGGTGTGCTTTGCGCTATCAAGGACTCAATGTCCCGATAGGCTTTCTCATCCGACTCGTCTCGCATGCTGGTCTCCCTCAAGTCGCCGTCAGGCGCATGAATGTGGTGAATATGAGCAGCCTAGTAGGTCGACTGGTAGGGTTTGCCCTGATCCCAGCGCGATTTCCAATGCTGCAGATAGACGCTGGCCACCTCAGGAAACCCCCACATCACCAGCGCGTTTTCGCTGTTTGATTTGGCCGCTGCGGTGGAATAGTTGAAGGATCCTGTCTCAACATTTTGACCATCGCTGATGATCACTTTGTCGTGCTGGATCTTGTATGCCGCGTCAGTGCGCAGTGGTATGCCCGCATTCGCGATTACGTTCATCGCCGCGCGGCTGCCTTTGCCTTCGTTGCCGTGCGCATCGAGCACAATCTGAACATCGACCCCGCGCTCTTTGGCGGCAATGAGGGCCTTGACTACCTTGGGCGAGGTAAAGCTGTAGCCCATTAGCCTGATCTGCTGTTGCGCGGCCTGGATGACGTTGACCACCAGGACTTCAGCGCCTCCTTCTGGCGAAAAACCTACCTGCACCTGTGCCGCCTGTGCCGCCGGCGCCACGTTTAGCAGCACAGCCCAGAACATCAGCCCACCGCCAAAGTTTTTAGGTGGTTTCAAAAGCATATTCATTACCTTCACGAGCTTTTCTCCTGTTCCAGTTCTCGCAACTGATACGTCGTCATGGCTGAAGCCAGTTCGCGTCGGTCAATGCGGTTCTCTTGGTAAAGCCGCCAAGCCTGGTCAGCGATGCGGCGTCTTTCCATACGGATGATGCTGTCAATGTGTTGGCCCCACTGTACGTAGGGCATGCCCGCCAGCTTCGTGCGTAGCGGATCGTCGAAGATGATGTATTCCCGCGCTGCCTGACGCTGGCCGTCGGTGGTCCGCAAGAGCTTTTGCACCACGATGTACTGCAGCACGCCAAGCAAGTCGCGAGCAGTTGCTTCACGCATTTCAGCCGGTACCAAAGTCAGACAGCGAGGAATCGCCTCACCTGGCGAATGAATGTGCACGGTTGTAAGGTTGAAGTGCCCCAGCTGGCCCGCGAGAATCCCGGCAGACAAGGTGTCTAAGTCACGCATTTCACCCACGCCGATAATCGATGGCGCACGGCGCAAGGCCGCTCGGATGCCATCGCCATAGGTGGCCACATCACGCCCGATCTGCAGCTGCGTCGGCTCCAAAATGTCACCGGTGCGACCAAAGATGTATTCGATCGGATCTTCGATCGTGGTGATCTTGCGGTCAGGGTCATGATCCAGGCAGTAGCGGTAGGTCGATGCAAGCAGAGTGCTTTTTCCCGAGCCTGTTATCCCTCCGATCAGGCCTATGCCGTTGGACGGTAACAGGGCCTCGAACAGATCATTTTCAAGGCCCATCTTCGTCAATTCGGGAATTAGCGATGGAATGATCCGCATCGTCAGGGCGAGCGTTGTATCCAGCCGGCCAGCAGTTGCCTGAACGAAGTTGCACCGAAAACGCAACCGCTCTCCCCGCTCCAGACCGTAACGCTGGTTAATATCGCCATCGAGCTGCAGCGCCCGATCCACAGGACGCCCGCCTCGCACCGTAGCGCGAACCTCGGGGTTGAAAATTTCGTCCACCAATTTTGACAATATGTCATCTGCCAAAACGAACCGACTGGCCTTTCGAAGCCGCCCGTGATGACCAACAACAAGGTGGTTACCACCCTGGATATGGATATCGCTGACGTTTTGTCGGGCGCACCACACGAAAAAGTCGCGCAACGTGAGGCTGTTCAACCCGCCTTCAAATGGGAAGGGTTCAAAAATCGCGGTGTCTGTCATGGCTGCGCTCTGCGTATGACCGGACGCCACTGGGTTTTGTCGGGGATAAAACCGGCATTCTCCTTCAGTGTGCGAACGCGATCGCCGGTGGTAAGTTTCTGACGGTCGCCCGTTACTGTTTGCTGTTGGTCGGTGACAACAGGCTTGGTCATCAGGCCTTCGCGCAGGACAAAGGAGTACAACAACATGCCCGTATAATCGCGCTTGAGACGGTTAAAATTGGCTTCAAGCGTATGGTCCGCGCTTATCCGCCCTTCATCCCAACCCTGCCGAATCGCGGCTTGCCACAGGCCCTTTTGCACGACATTTTCTGGCAGCACTGAAGACTCCGGCCCATCTGTCGGCATGGTGGCTAACCCAGCCAGAAGCCAACTGCGCCAGGACGGTGGATTACTGACAAACCGTTCTGGGGCAATGATTTCGTAAACGTGGGAGGCTAGGTGAATCTGCCCCGGAGTGATGTGAGCCACGTCAACTGCCTCATCAACCACCGGCGGTAGCCACCCTTCGGAGCTGATCAACGTCCGAAAGTCGTACATCAGCTCAAGGCGACCAAAGCGCTTTTCGAGCGCCTGTCGCAATTCCCATGCGCGCTGGGCTTTACCTCCGCGAAAACCCACTGTGCGCCCAGCTTCTTCAAGTAGCTGCCTGCGCGTGTCCGACACATCGGCCGATGCTGGTCGTGTCGTACTCAGGTAGCTGTCCAGCGCCGGCGGCGCATCCGATGGCGTAGATGAAGGCGTCTGTACACATCCCATCAGGCCCTGAATTAAGACAAGCGTCAGGAGTGATTTTTTCACTGACGCCCCCCTGCCGTTGGTTGTGGCTGCGCAAACACCAACGCCAATTCACCCGGCCACTCATGCAACGTGGCGCGCCAGGCGGTCTGCATTTCGATCAGGTGCAACAGATTTTCATAGGTAACGGCACTGGCATGCACATTGACGGGCAACGGAAGACGCACACCGGCCCAGGTGAAGCGCACATCTCGTTGACGGGCCAAATGCGACAGCAGTTCAACTGCATCAGCGCTCCACGTCACTGACACCAGGTCACCGTCGAAATGGATAGCATCCGCCGGCAGCGGTGACTGGGTATTCATCACCCCTTCTTGCCACAACACTTGCTGCTGCGCGATCACCCGGATTAACGCAGGATCAGGCGTAGCGGGTTGTACCGGGGCTTTTTCGTAAAAAGCCTGGCAGCCGGCCAGCAGCAAGGCCACCGCAGGCGCAGCGAAAATAAAGAGCTTCATCGATGGTCTCCTGACACCCTGGACAGGGCGCAGCTATTAACGGATTGCGAGGTTGGCCGGAGTAGGGCCAAGCGCTTTCAGGCGGTTGTAAATCGTGCGAATTTCTTGCGCGTAGCGCAGACGCTTTTTCTCTTGAACAGCTGAAGGGTGGAAACCTGCGTTGTAAGAGCCCAGACAACGCCACGTGTTGCCACAAACTCGCAGATGGCGGGCCAACACCCAAGCCCCGGCCTGAACGTTAAAACATGCGTCGGCTAACAGGTCTGCGGGACGGCGAATCAGCCCCATGCGAATCAAGTGGTTGGCGTTATCGGTATTAATTTGCATCACGCCGTAATCAGTGCTGAGCAATTTGCCGCTCGCGTCGACGTTACGGTTCACCGCGTGCTGCTGCAGTTTACTTTCATGGATCCCAATCGCTTCCAGCAGTATCGGGTCAACCTTGTAACGCTGACCGGCCTCCTGAAAACAGAAAGCCGAAGCAGGAAGTGGCATTAACAAAACCAGGTAGAACCAAACTGACCTCATGGTTGGTCTCCACTACATTGCGGTGATTTGTACGCCTTAGTGATCGATCTGGCGTCGACGGCATTACGCCAACTGACTAGTTCAGGCCAATTACTTGGCGGTATTTTTGGCTGAAAATTTCACGATAAACTCGGGCAGGTTCGCCTCCGGCTGGCCGGTGATAACACCCAGCGGCCCTCACCCAATCGCCCTCCTTATCGAAGCATTTTCGTAACTCGATTGCGGCGGTGGCCAGATTGTCACTCGGTGACAACGCATCGCAGGGATGGACATAGTGCTGTGAGCCGATCCAACCCCAATTCTGCTGCGTCAGCCCTATATCCACCCCGTATTTGCCGTACTGCCGTAAACCTTCCATGACCGCGCCACAGGCCTCAGCGCGCGTCGCAAAATAACTGCCCTTCCCCTTAATGTTTAAGGTCCAGGGCCAAGGGTAATAGCCGATTCTTATTTTGAAATTGCTCTCTACTTTAGCCACGGCATATAAAACAGCAGGGGGAACACCCTGAGGTAGTGCCGCGATTTGATAGGCCGGAGGAGGTATTTCAGCGGTCGCGTTAGCGCTGGCGACAACGGAGAGTAGAAGCATGATCTTTCTCATTGGATAAGCACCACCGATCCGAGAGGGATCTGAGCTGGCAGCACAATTCCCGAGTTGGCTATATTTGGAGCCAGTAGGACACCGTTCTGATTGGTTCCTACATTTATTGATCCGGTCTGATGTGCCAATTCGCCGGCAAGACCAGGTAACGAACCTACATAAAATGAATAACTAGTGCCGCCTGAAATGTAGTTACTCAAGTTCGGTGACTTAATGTACCAGCTGGGAAAGCTTAGCAACGCATCAGGAACGCGGCCCACAAATGCAGGGTTAGAATATGAATATTTTGCAACAGCGTTTCGATACACCAACATACTTTCTGAAGCCACCGTAACGTCTGTGACAGAAGCATTTCTGTCTTGGATAGCTTGTTCAGAGTTAAACATGAAAGTAATAGATAACGTTACTAGTATCAAAACCCACAGAAGAGGCATCGCGGCACCATAGTTAAAGCAGGAATGCAAACACTGAAAAAACACCCCCCGTACACGAATAAGGGTATGACTGGATGGAATAAGCTGTGTTTGCAGGAACACCGAAGGATATATAACCACTCTTAGACCAATCTGGGTTCGCGTCCGAGGTACCCGCCACGGATGAACCGTTTACATAAGCGACCAAGCTAAACTCATTCACCCCGCTGCTGCCGCCGTTAGGACCGCAGGTATAATCTACGCCACCGGAGACCTGAACAATAGCGGCTTGGGAGCCAGTCGTGAGTGTCACAGCTCCTACGAAGTTACCGATGTATTGGTAGGTTCCACTAACCCCGCCACCGCGCCATATACCATCTTTACAAGATAGGGCTAAGCCATGTACATCCCGACCAATAAGGCCATTAGATGCACACCCGCCACCAAGGCTAGCGATACCGTTGATCTGCAGATATTCGCCTACCGTTGTACGGCCTACAGATGCAAGCGTTCCAGCCTGCACCTGTCCACCGGTATAAATATTCTTGTCTGCATAGGCCCTGAGCCATGTTGGATCGGACATATACCAGCCACCGCCCCATTTTTGGCTGTACCACCCTGTATCACCCGTTGTTCTAAACCAACCGCCCGTAGTCGTTTCACCTGTTGTGTTTGTGGTGGTGGCATTTTCCACATTGGTATTAACCGTGGTTGCGTTAAGCGTCGTGGTGTTGGTGGCATTTACCCCGTTTAGGTTATTACCGTTGACGTTGATTGAGGTGTTCATGGTGTTGACTTCAGGATGACCTGCTACCGCATTGCGATAGAGGTAATCGTTGACCAGTGTGCCGTCTTGAAGAAAAAGTGCACTCGCGTTGTGTCCCACACCTGGGTTCATCCCATAGTTGCTAAGCGCGATCTGCCAACCTCCGCGCACGCCCTGAACGATGCTGGTATTAGTGGTGGGAATGAACCCGCCCGCCCCTCCTAGGTTCTCCGCGATTTCCCGGGTGCCTATCTCATCGATCGTTTCACCACCAGTGGTGAGGACAATCGATTCGAGTTGATTAGCTGCAGGACTACGAGCAAGTACCAAAAATCTTTGCCCGAATGCATTTGTGTCACCAAAACCGCCAGGCAGGTAGTTGGTATTACGAAGCATCGTTGTAGTAATTTGGGCAGGGACAGTGGGGGTTGCCACTGCTACGACGGCGCTGAAATTGTCCTTGAGGTACTTGGCTGCAGCATTGGCGACAGTTTGGTGCTGCTGTGCCGCAATCTGGTAATTTTGCGAGTCCTGATATCTTGCCAGCATATTAGCGCCAATCGTACACAACGTAACAAAAGCGATGATGGCGAACATGAACTCGATGGCGATAAATCCGCCTTGCTTTTTGAGCAATTGAAATTGCGCCTTAGATACTTCCATAAATATTCCTCTTTGATTGATTCTCCACGTCTTGGTCAACTTGTTGTACGTTACCCGTTCGTATTTTCTGGCGAATACCAGGACCGTCTTCACCCGAGAACAGTAGGCTCTTGACCTTGAGAGTTGATCTGCCGCGCCCTTTGTCTAATGTCTGGAAAATAACAGCCAGTAACCCCTGAGCAAGAATCTCCCGGGCATTACTGATTTCTGGCTGAGCGAGTGCAGCTATATACTCAATAGCCTGTGAGGGCGACCCCGAGTGCGAAGTTGTAATGATGAAATGACCGTTAATTGAGGCGCGCACAACTAGGGCTGCGGTCCGTGAATCACGGATCTCTCCGACAAACAGCAAATCGGCGCGAGTTCGTAACGCACGGAGAAAAGCTTCCTCATACCCCCCTGTACGCCGGGAAACCTGCATTTGAATACAGCGTCCCTGCCCGTGGGGGCCGTTAAGGTTAGTTTCTCGTGGATCTTCCATAGCGAAGGCTATGCCACCACATGCCTCCAGCCTGGCCACCACCAGCGAAGCAGCGCTGGAGGTTTTACCGGCACCCATTTCCCCACAGAAGATAACCAAACCGCTAGAAACGTCATCCAACAGCGTGGCAACCAAACTGTCAGGGAAACCCAGTGAATCAAATTGCATGATCTTCGGTTTTGCTTTCGATATCGCAAAAACCTCTTTTCCCAGCGAGTCGACGATCTGTGTGACACGCAACACCACACCATCCTCGATCAGCGAAAACTCCGGATCCTGAAACTCGGCAAAGTGAGCAGAACATTGAGCTTTTAAACGAACGAGGTCGTCCGTCCATTCAGACGGTGCGTCGACCTTCTTAGTCGACGCACCGTTGAGCCCTTTCACATCGCTGAAGGTTTCGCCTAAGTAGAGGTCTACAAAATCTGCCTCAGTGATACGGCTCATGCAGGCTTCCTTAAAATACGGTCCAGGCTAGGGTATTGCTGGTGGAGTCGGTGCAACTAGCGGCTGCAGTTGCCGAGTCCACCTCTCCCGTAGTGCTCGATCCGCCATTGATAGAGCTGGTTACCTTCTGGCCACGACTGATTTTGGTTGCCAGGGTCATGCACGCATCTCCTGGTATGCCGTTCTCGGTGAGGATGAAAGTCATGCCACCCGAAGTGACTGTGACCGTTCCGTTCCAGGCGTTGTAGAGAGTGGTGCCGGAAACACTCATGTTTGGCAGGCCTTTACTGGTCTGGAGCTGCGTGACCAGGCTCGTACCTGAAGTACCGTATCCATTACTGCCTTTAAGCTTCCTCGTGTTGGCAATCAGTTGACCGATATTCGATTGTTCGTTACTTACATCGGAGCTGGAAAGCAGCGAACCGCCGTTATAGATGGCATAGCCGATGCCAATGGCGATTACGATCAAAACGAACAACATAGAAAGGTCGATAAAGCCGCGTTGACAGTGTTGACTGCGGGTTTTGCGTTGCATAGGAACTACCTCTTGATAGATTAGTGTTGAAGCGTGTTCGTGATGGCGGTCTGCATGCTGTAAGTCCCGATTAACACCAGGATCATCAGCACACCGATGGCCATGGACGAAAAAATCAGCAGGCTCTTGGAGTACCGCTCAACGTTCTTTAACGAATTTTCCAGCCAGCGATTACTAAACCGGTGAATGGCCTCTGAGAAGCCCTTGCGCGTGGCAAGTACGCAGAGAAACTGTACGGCTTGTTTATCCGGGAACTCATGACCGGCCAACTTCAATGCCATGCCGAAGTTTTTGCCCATCCGAACGCCATAGCGCGCAGCAGTCAGCCGCTCACGCAGCCAGGGCTTGGCGTTAAGCTCCAGGGCTTCCAGTGCATCGAGCTGATTTATGTTGGAGCGAAGCATCACAGCGATATTGAGAAGGAATGTCGAACCGTGCAGTGCCTTATAGATCGACCAGGGCGGCAGCCGCTCCAGACGCACCCGAATTGGGCCGCAGAAGTAAGGCAAAGTACCGATCGAAATCACAACGAACAGTACGAAACCAATCAGTGTCACCAAACCCCAGTTGTTTACGAATGTCGACATCGAATACAACAGAGAAGGAATGCCGGTCCAACCTTCAGGATCGGACCGGCGAGCCATCGCTGGCACCATCCTGGTGGCAATGATGTGCAGCAGATAAGCCATCAACGACCACAACAATGCCGGATAGAGCGAGGAGGTAAGGATCAGCGAGACAATCTTTTGCCGAGCCTCAATAGTGCGCACACAGTCAAAAAATGCTTGCTGCAATTCTCCTGACTTTTCGCCTGACGCGATGATCGCCACTTCTTGATAGGGCATCCAAGGCTGGCAGGCCCAACCCAATGACTTACCATTGCTGACGGTCGCGCTCATTGCGGAGCCCGCCAAGGCTATCGGGTGAAATGGCCGCTTACCCTCGTCGCTGTAGACATTACTGACTTCCAGCAACGCCTCTTGGAGAGGCACGCCATTTTCCAGAAGCGCCACCATGCTCTCGTAAAACTGGATGCGCTCCTTCCCACCAAATTGCTTGCTATACCAGCGATTAGCCAGTGCTGCGTATCCTTCGGTAAGTGCATCCCTGATCTGATGAAACGTCGATAAATGGTGCAACCACTTTCCTACCGACTTTTTGCTATGCCAGTTTTCACGAAGTGCATGCCGGAACTTCTTCAACATGATTCTGCTCCAGAATGTAGTGGTCGAAGTCCAGTGGACCTACGATGGTCTCTGCCATTCGTGGATCAATAATTCCCGCACGGACCTTCATAATGGTGTGAGCTGTCTTAGTAATGCCCCCCATGTGCTTGACCCAATAATTTCGGGCTTCGCTAGCACTCTGTTTGAAAACCTTCATAAATCCGTGAGTTGTCACTAGAACTTCAGCTACAGCCGTTCGGGTTGTAACCCCCAGCATTTCGCAGTGGTTGCAGCCATCCCCTAAGAGATTCGCGTCGTCAATTTTCAATAGCGCCAATCGATCAACCAAATCGACATCGAGCTCACTAAGATGGTCCTTGGCCGGTTTCCGACAATGCTCACAAAGGACAGGTATAAGCGATTGGTTCACTATTCCGGTCAATAGAGCCGGGTCTGTGATAAGACTGATATCCATGCCCATATCGACCAAACGCTGAAGCGACGCGATTGCGTTGTTCGTGTGCAGCGTTGAAAGCACCAAGTGCCCTGTCAGTCCGCCTGTGAATACGGCGATGCACGAAGCCAGGTCTCGAACTTCGCCGTACATAAGAATGTCTGGATCCAAACGCATGGAATTTGCGATGGCCTCTTCCCAGGTTTCATCGCCGCCTTTAGGTGACTGGTTAGCCAACAATGGATATTCAGGCGGGTCTTCGACAGTCAGGATGTGCCGCGTTCCCTTTGTATCCCTTGCAACTGAATTGATATTGATTTGTAAGGTCTTCGACTTACCAGAACCTGTCGGACCAGTGATGAAGGTGACGCCGTAGGGCAGGCGACATAGACGCCGGATCTGCCCAACTTGTACCGACAAAAAACCTAACTCCTCCATTGTTTGCTTTGTCTCATCATCCGACAGCAGTCGAAGGACCATTAAAGGCCCGTCTACCAGTGGCCGAGTTGCTACCCGGGCGCCGAACAAGCTCAGTTGATCAACAAACTTACGGCTGACCCGCGCGTCTTGACGGATCTCAGGCTGATAATGGTCTTTCGATACATCGCACATGCTGTTGTAGAGCGAGGAGCACAATTCGCGCCCTTTAGAACTGGGGATTTCACCGGCCTGGGTAAGCATCCCATGCAGCCGGAAGAAAATACGCGTGATGTCGTGGCCAACCACAAAATGGATGTCGCTGGCACCCGCTTTGTGAGCGCGACCCATCAGGGCAATCACTTCTTGCTGTCGTTGGGTGGTAGCTGATACGGAGGATGGAGAGTCATCAGTTCGGGAATGAGCTTGATAGATCGCTTGAATCTCGCTCATGGTTGCCGGCTTGATTTCAAAAGCTACGTCAGCCCGCTCAAGGCGGTCCTGAAACGCCATAACATGGTGGTCCATCAGATGTTGTGAGGACACATAGAGGTATCCATCATCAGTTAGAGCACAAAGTTGCCGTAGTGCCGGCTTGGCTTCCCACTGTTCTCCAACAGCGGTTAGTACACGCCCAATGTTGCTAGCAAGCGTTACCACCAGCTCCTGATTAGCAGGTGGCATGTCCGGCCCTAGCAATGTCATGTGCTGGGCCTCATTGCTACTGGCGTCATGATCAGGATTGATCGGGGGTTGCGACAGGGTGCTCATGGTAAATACTCCTCAAGGCTGCTCAGGCAAGGTGGTAGAGGCCGGCATCCCCATCGGCATTGGCGTACCAGGTAACCCAGCGAACCCTGTAACAGGCATGCGACTTGAAACGTCTGCAGATCTATTCACGGGCGCTGTTGAAGAGAATCCCAAGGGATATCGCTTGCCGGAACGGGTTAGAACAACGTCATCCATGCTGATGGACTCGACCTTGTATCCGCCCGGAAGCTCTCGGCCACCAGCCTGTGCCTCGATCTCGAACCCGCCGCTGTAAAGCAGCGTGGCACGCAAACTCTGGCTTGAGCCGTAGACCAATTTGACTACCGGCAGCGACTCGGTATTACTGGATACGGGCTGGATGGGCTGATACCCATAGGGGGATGGTTGTAACGTTCTCGGCTCCTCACCAGCGATCGCTCGCTGTGCTTTCGCTCGCTCACCCTGCGCCCTGTACAGATACGTTTCGCTCTGCACTGCTGAAAGCTCACCCACGCTAATACCCACTGTGCTTTCGTCTGCGAGACCTAGCCGGGGTAAACCAGCGATGGCCAGCAACACTGGCAGGAACAAATATTCATTTCGCATAAAGGTCTCCAGTCACTGACCAGGTCAGTTGGTCGGTCTTCAGTTCGGTAGTGATTTCGCGCAATCGAAAGCCTGTGTTAGGCACATTGCGCAGCTCGATCGCCGGCGGCACCGAGCTGCTGTACTTCAATTCAAAGTGCTTCCAGTCCGGTGGAGGGGCTGGAGGCCGGGTAGCACCACCGGGCAGGTTTGCGGGAGGTGGAACGGCCACTGGTATTTCCGTGAGCGTCGGCGCCAGAGCTTGGCCATGTAACCAGGACGTCAAACGCGGCAGTGCTTCACTCGTTTGGAGTAATGGTTCATCACCCGCGAGTTTCAGCTTGAGACTGATCTTCAATGCTGCACTGTTGCCATGGTCGAAGATGGCCGGCTCATCCGAAAAGTGACCTCGCGTTGCATTGATCAACCCGCTGGCCGTGCTATTGCCTGTGCGCTTAAAGGAAGCAGATACAAGGGCCCCATCGCACACGGCTGCCGAGAACACCCACCCTGAAATACTCAAAGGAATACGGTCAATTGCCCCGTTGCAGCCCGCGATGAAGTCAGCGACGTCGGGATGCTTTGCCCACGGATGTTCCAGTGCTTGCATCGTTTGCTGCTGGTTAGAGCGCGCATTCAGTGCGTCCAGTTCGGCTTGGCGCTGCATAGCAGCGACTCTGGCCTGACGTACCGTATAGCTGTTCCATTGTTGCCATCCGATCAGAGCACCAATGACCAAAGCGCCGACTAACGAGACTCGTGTTAGCTCGCTTTTAGACAGCCCGAAGGTGAGTGGACGTAACCGATATTCTCGACGCAAATTCTGCGGGTGAAGTAATGGCCCGACATCGAGACTGTCACCTCCCCGCTCGAATTCTTTGGGCAGGTAGATGTCCTTAAATGCTATCGAGCTGCTAAGCATCTGGGCGACTTTGCGCTGAGTTTCCTCAGCGGTACCGACCTGATCACAAGCAGGAAGAACGGCGCCTTGATCCACTGCGACTAAAGCGTATCGATCTTCATTCGGGGAGACTCGCCAAGCGGCGATCCATGAATCGCCCAACTGACCGGCCAATGACGCGGCGAGTGAGTACATACCTTTCACTGCGCCATCATTGTGAGCGACAAATCCGGCTTGAATGATGGTCTTAGCGGGCCGGATAGCCACGATATCCATCATTTCTTTACGACCGAACTGGCGAGCCTCACGCATATAGCCCGTAAGGCTGTCCAGCGGGTGCCAAAGCAACCCGGTGACAAACGAATTGCCGTGATACGTCAGTATTTGGACCTTTGCTTGCTTGGTGGGCTTGGTGGATATCGCCTTAATAGCCATGGCTATGCAGTCCGACCGAAGATTTCGTCATCCCCGGCCTGGCCTAGCAAGATCGGAGTGATGAGAACAACCAGCACACTGTGCGTCGATGTTCGGACTTGAGAACCACCCAACCCCATGAATCCAGGACTGCCCACACCACTTTTGTTAGCGTCTTCGCTCATCTCATCGAAGCCTGACAGAATCAGCGTCTGCCCGCTGCGCAGCTTGACCTTGGGACTCAGACCTTTGGTGTCGTAATCGGCGGTCTGCGCACTGGATCCGCCGCTGGTAAATGTTGTAAAGGTTGGCTTCGAACTCATGTTGATCGAAATCATCACTAAGAGATCATCGTTCGCGATGATCCGAGGCAGCAGGGTCATGTTGAAACCAGAGGTGATCGTTCCGGCATTCAGAGCTGTACTCGTGCCGACTGAAGCCGTGCTGCTAGTTGAACTCGAAGGGATGTAGCCTTTCACGTTCCCGATCTGAATCGGTGCCGGCTGCAAGTTGAGGGTTGTCACCGATGGCGAGCGCACATCCGATACACGCCCTTGTTCGGCCAGCGCTTTAATAATTGCTGTTGAACCAGCCCACGGGGAATTGGCTGAGTCGACGATACCAATCGACCCGGCGACGGCATTGGTGCTGATGCCAGCAGCGGTATTGGTGAGAGAAAAACCAAAATTGCCGGACAAGGATTTATAGACCGCTTGCCAGTTCAGACCTAACTGGTCTGTATCGGTCAGCGTGACCTCAAACACCTTCACGTTGAAAAGAACCTGCCGAGTGATTTCAGCGTTCGTCTTGTTTAGGTATGCCTCAACCCGAGCCAACACTTCAGGCCGGTCTGTGACCGTGAGTGTGCCGGTTGAGGGAGCCATATAAAGCCGACCGGGGGGCGACTGGCTCAGCATCGATTGCACGTTGTTCTGGATGTCGGAGAGGATCGAGGTGTTGAGCGTTACCTTAGTGCTTTGATTGCTGCCCGATTCACCGCTAGCGCCCGAAGCTGCGCTGGATCCACCGTTGGTCCCAGCACCGGACCCCGTGGTGGTAGTCATGCCAGACTTCACAACGGTTTCAATTTCCTGCTTATCGCCGAAGGCGTACACATCGAAAACTTTCGTGTCGAAGTAGTTCACACGCACTGCGCGCTCTGCTTGAGAGTAGTACCAAGACAGGCCGAGTCGAGAGGTCACCAGGTCCAGCAGGGCCGAAATGCGGCCATTGAACTTGATACCGTTGACGACACTTGGCGCGGCGAATCCGGCAGTGCCTATTCCCACGCCTTGCCTTGGCCCTTGGGTCGGACCAGATGGGAATAACCCTGCAAGGCTTTCCGGATTTGCCAATGCAGGCCCCTGCGCGATTTGACTCCCCCCGCTAGCAAGGACGCTCAGCCCTGGGTTGATTGCTTCAGGTGAAACCAGTACCGGCACGCCGCACTCGTTGGTAATGAACTGCGCCACGTCGGTGATGGTGATGCTACCGGTAGGACGGTAAGTCTTTTCACAGTCAAGTGCCGTAGGCAGGCCGCGCTTTGCAGCTACAGGCTGGGTAGATACCCAAGGCTTGTCACTGAAAATCACCGTTGCACGCTTTGGCTCTGGCCTTTGGTTACGGGCGTTTGCAGCATATTGGGCTGCATCGGCGCCCTCTTTCTCTGCGCGTGCAGCCGATTCGTTTACTCGCTGCAGCGTGCAACTGGTGCACACCAGCAGCGCGATGGTTATGCAATTCAACTTGAAGAACGATTTCATCATTTCTTCCTCTCAGATACGTAAAGGATCCCCTGACTCGAATTGCCATCAACGACGAAGCTGCGTTTGGCGCTGTCGTAAAGAGGGAACATCTGGCCTATCGCGTCTTGGAATGTGCCTTTGAAGCTCAAGGGCGCTTCGATTGGGTAGTCCAGATCCTCCTGATTCCATATCAGTTGCACGCTCGCTCGCTGGCACCACTTGGTAACTGTCTGGTGTAGCGTGGTACCCACAGGTGCAGACCAAGTAGGTAGCGGCGGAGGCGCTGGAGCCAAGCTCGGAGCAGGAACCACTGCGAATGGCCCGACGAAGGGCGCCGGCGTCGGTACGATTAGCTTTGCAGCGGGCATCGTGGATCCAACAACGGTGACGGGCTGGATTGGGGTTGCTGAAAAGTCTTTGCTCGGTGCCGCGGTTGGGGCCGTGGCCACCTTAGACGGCGTGGCGATCAGGACAGTCGGCTTGCTCGACAGTGATGGGCTCGCCGCAGCGGCAACAGCAGCTGGAACCAGAGCAGGTGCTAGGGTTGTCGCTCGTACTGTGGATTTAGTCGACGTAGCCATTGTCGTCATCGGTGCTACAGACTTGGCTCCCGGATCGGCGGCTGAATACTTAACGCTTGCAGGAGCTGCTGGTAGAGCTGGGCTGGTTTGATACAGCCGGCGCTGGGCCAGACTGATAGCGGTCGCGCTTTGCGCAATCTGCTCATCCACCCAACCTTCCGCTGGTATCTGAGCCGTTTTTGGCGCGACGGTACAACCGGAAAGTGATGCAACTAAAGCCGTTAAAATAAAGGGGGTTCGCATAATTGCCTCGCAGCTGGACTATGGCGTGGTGGACCGGACAAAACTCATGTAGGAATTTTCATTTCCTCAATCAGCCGCTCTCCAGCCGCCTCCGCATAGTTTGTAATCAAATAACGATTTAGCTGTGCGGGCGTAATTTGCTTGCCGCCTTTGTGGCTAATATCGATAGCTTTATCGCAAAGCTCTTTGTATCCATCGGTCCCCACATAAACCACTTTCGTCGTATTACCACCCTGAAAGCTTCGAACCTTATCTCTCTTCATATTTTCTCCAGACAAATGCAAACACACCGCGATGCGCATGCATGCAGTGTGTTTAAAAGTATTTTTTTGGGGCTAAATCAGTTTGTTACCAGAGCAATTCGTTGACCTGTGGCTTCTCGATAACCGAACCGATGCGCGAGTACGGTTGGCTCCCCATATGGATGAGCACTGAGTCATTTTGCAGCAAAGCAAAAAGCGCGGTCTGACGCTCAAGCTTTGATTTCATCAGTGCAATTACTGACAAGGTTCTTAAGACGTTGGGGGAGACATTACGACATTCAAGGCTAGTAACCTTTTGGTCGACCTGCAGCAGCAGGGATTCCCTCAATGCTTCAATCAGCGAGTTAGATACGCTGCAGATCTCGCCGCCGAACCGGACAAATTCTTTTACGCCTGGAATGTCGGAGATCTTGGAAGGATGCACATGCTCAGGATCGAGCCGGACAAAAAGGTAACCAGGAAAAAGCTGTGTTTCCATGTATCGAACGGCATTGCAGTCCCGCCGTTTTTTTACTTCGATCTTGGTAGGGGCAAAAACCTCCACCCCCAACAGTTTTATCTTTTCTGTAACCATCTGAAAAGCATGAAAATTATGTGTGATCAAGTGCCATCGAAACATCCCTATACCCCTGTTTGCGGACACGCGCCGCCACAAACGCGCCGTAGCCCATTCCCTTTCAGCGACCCTCCACAGAGGATCTAGCCCGTCGTGTTGACGGCGGCTGATTATATGTACAGTGTTAAAAATCGCAATGGCACACCGCCATTATTGATTCTATGCACATTCAACAAAGTTATCAATCACATATGCATATTATGCAATTTTGCACTTTTAAATTGAGCAAGACTCCCGAAACTGACTCATTTCAGGCGGGAAAATGACTTCTCCGATTCGATCGCTCATCGGTTCAAGGATCAGATCACACCGTAAAGCGAAGCACATCACACAGGCGAGGCTGGCCGAAGCGCTCGACTGTGAAGTCACCACCGTCGGCCGCTATGAACGGGGCGATTTTTCTCCCGATGGGGAGCAATTGGTCAAACTAGCGATTTTCTTCGGTGTTTCCCCTCTCGACTTCCTTCCTACGGAAGTAGAAGCCCGGTGGCAGGCAATCAGCGAGCTACGTTCGGTTCTGATCGACCTCATCTACCGGATTGATGATCCTACCGATTTACAGCACCTGATCGTTCAAGCACGCCGCCCAAAAAAGGCTAACCTTCGTTAGCTATTACAAGGTCATGTAGGTCTGGTAAAAAACGCGACTTCACGGCATCTTATCGGCCCCCCGCGTGCGCGAGGGGCGCATGGGGGATTATCAACAGGTCTGAGGCGCAGATGAACTCCGTAAATATGGAACGTTTAATCAAGAACCTGGGCTGTACGTACGACGCTCTAATTGCTAACAAAGTAATAGATTACCATCCACTAAGAGATATGTATGAAGATGGTGAATCATTAGAGATCGAGCCGGTTCCAGGGATTGAGTTGATATTCTGGCCCGAAACCTTACGTTTCGAGGTTATATACATAACATTAAAAGATGAGCAAACTACTAATCTGCTGCCGATATATGGAGGTGAATTACCAGAACCTTTTAAATCTGTCACTGATCAAAAAGAGGTCCAAAAAGCATTCGGCGAACCTATGTTTTCTAAAGGGGCAATTGCACTTAGAGGCACAGGCTTGAGCGGATGGGACACCTATCAGCTTGATTCAAACTTGCATCCGGCCGCAATGGTGGAATTTCAATACGTGAAGAATATGAAAATTAGCAAACTATTGTTTTCGGTGATCGACAAGAACGTATAACTAGCCCCTCACATCGAGGGGTTACACTGGTAGAACGTCTTGCCAGTTTCAGCTGTCACCGTGTTTTAGTAACCGGCTAACGTTCTCCAGTGCCACACATGTAGCCACGAGGCTATTCACAGCCTCGGTGACCACACTGGAGGAGATTCTTCATCCTCATCGCATTGGGTAACATTGTCCACCCGAGAATCGGATGCGTGCTCATCCTGGTAACGCGAGTCCGGGCCAGTTGCGTACGTTTCAAAGTACGCATACCGCGCTTGTTGCTCAGAATTGGTGACCGGGAAATGACTCACACTGTATTCATGATTGAACCTATATCCGGCCACCAGCACTTGGTCGACGAATTGAGCGTCACCCAAAACCTCAACGCGCTCACCACTTTTCGTACTAACAATGCCCGCGGCCATTTTGTAGTTGGCCACCTCGTCATGATCCTCAAAGCCAGGCTTGATTTCGATCTGATCACCATGATCCACAACACCAACACGACCATATCGAAGGTACTCGATCGTGCCGTCACGGCGTAGCTGCGAAGCATGGCTACTCGAATCAAATAGTGGAGAGTCGTCAGCCGCCGCGCACAGGATGATTCGATCCTTAATCTTATCGGCAATGCTCTCTTTGCGTTTCTCACGGTAAGCCCAACCACGCAGTTGACTGACCGCTGCCAAGTCACCGCTCAGGGCTTCCTGCTCAACCCATACACGATAAGTAAGCGGTCGATAGATCCCTTTATCAGATAGATCCTGGCGTTCTTTACGGATCTGAATACGCAGTTCAGCCATGGCTTTCATGCGGTCGAACTCGGCTACGCGATACATCAGCTTTCGCAACAACGGATCGTTATACGACCGCTTAACGCTTGCCTTCATGGCTTGGTAACGCATGGCGATTTGCCGCTGGCGGGCAGGCACATTCAAATCCGGTTTTACCCAGGCATTACGGTTGACCTGGTAACGAGCTTTTAATGCCTCCCGCGCCTCAGCCCGCTCTTCTCGCCGCTCATCTCGTACTGCCTTATCTCTCAACTGTAACGTCGGTTTGTACGTTTCAAAAATGCCATACCGGGCCTCGAATGGGTCCGATGTTTCAAACAGTGGTGGAGCTTGGTACTCACCATATAGAGGTGCAAGCCGCGATTTCGTTAGCGAAGGATGGACGGACGAAGCTTTGACGGGAGGGGCTTGCGGGCGGATGAAATCGTACACCACAAGCCCTTGACCTTGCTCGCGTATCCCTAAGCCATTCTTGTGCAGCAGCCGATGCAGAGAGGCCCAGTTTGTAGTCTCCTTATCAAGAGCTTGGTCTAGTTCAGAACGCACAGTTCTTTCGGCGTAATGAAAGAGACTTTCCTTATCAGAAAATGTCTGTGCCTTTGCAGCACCTTGGGGGGCAGGCTGAAAACGAAACGGCGCGGGGACCAACGTGTTTTGCGCACTCCATTCCCAACTACCGTTGTCTTGTTCAAAGCCATAACGTCGCTCAAGAACGCGGCAGCATTTCTGCAGTTTCTCCGCATCGTTCCACATATTGGCGGCTTTATAGGTCAGGGGACTGACACGATTCACAGCGACATGACAGTGAGTATTATCAGTGTCCTGGTGGATCGCAGTGACGTATTGATGCCCTTCCAAACCCAAGGCATTCAAGCAGTGCTGCGCAGACTCGAAAATCTTCGCATCGGTCGGTACCTCATGTTCACGCCATGACAGGATGAAATGGTAAACGGCGTCAGTACAGCGCCGGTTTTGAGCTGCAACCATGTTCATTTCCGCAGCCGCTGTCTCCCATGAAAAGCAGTTGGTTTCGCAAGCGACTTCCCCAACCAACACACGTTGGCGGCCGTCCTCAAACTCATCTGTTACGCGTACTCCCCCCTCTTCATCACCACTCCGATCAATATAATCAACGAGGCGATCAAACACCGCCTGGCTCGACTGTGATGCCGGCGCTTTGGGATCGTCAAACACGACACCATCGCTGGCCGGTTTGCGATCGCGCTCACTTATGTAGCTCACCAACTTCATAAAGCTGGTGGCACCATCGCGGCGTTTAGGAGGGATGATTACGTTAACTTTTAGCTACTCCCCAACCGGTACTGCTTGTAGATCCAATTCAAGAACCGCTTTCTTCAACGACACCAGGACTTGGGAAAATTGCTTGCTCAATTCTGTGGTCATGTCCGATTGCATCTGATTGTAAAGATGTTTTTGAAGACCACCTAGTCGCAGCAATTCACCCATCAAACGCGTGTCGGTCCGCGTCATGATTTTTCGATTGAGCGCAGATCGCCGCAAAAGATCGGACGTCGATATGCCTGCCGCCCGGGCTTTATCGGTGATTTTTTTTGCTTCATCTTCCGTGCAGCGGAGCCGTAGGACGATCTCCCTCAGACGCTTTTCGCTTTTCGACATAACGGCTTCCAACTATCAACGGGGTATCGGGGCGCAGCCCTGATCAGGGTTTTGTAGAGACCGACTGCGTGCAGGCGGTAGCTACAAAACATTTCCTGTCCGAAAGTATAATCGTTATCTAACGCGATGTCACCGGCGCTACTAAGCGTCGCCGAATCAAAAGCGGCGTCAGGATTGGGGGGGTGTCAGAGTGCGCGAGCTTCAGCTACCATCCTTTTAAATCAACGACGGCATCGAATGGAAAACCAGACATGGCCAAAACACAGACATTCACGCAGAACCAACTCGAAAGCGCAAAACATGCGATGGCTCAGTTACCCGATCTCCGAAAAAACAAAATCACAACATCGGAACTGCTTGAGTCGTTGAGGGATCAAATTGTGGTGTTGGCTAACAGCAAAGGTTACTCGCCAGCCGATATAAAATCGGCGCTGGGAACAATCAACGTGGTGGTGTCATTGAGAGCAATCACCGAACTGCTCAGTAATCAGAAAAAACCTCGTACTTTACGCAAAGCTGCAAATAATGCTTAGTGGCCTAAAGGCCACCGCTAACACCTCCTTGTTGGTGATTATCGAACGATTTCACTGCCACAGATTTTAAACGGGGGCGTTCGTACCTGGTCAATCACAGGCGGTGACTAAACCCTCAGCAACCCAACTGGCCTACGCCCTGCCTCTGTCAACGTCGCACAAACACATAACACACGAAGATCGGTAATTCTTAGGCGAAAAAAAACCCCGTAGAACGGGGTTATTTTCAAATGTCTTCTCTTACTGGGTATCATCACCGTCTAGATCTGACAGACTATCTTCAAGGTCAATATTCAGCGGGAGGTCATCGGAACCTATCACGACAAACGAACAAGCGCTATTTTGATCCCCTGCGGCAATATGCGATTGAAAATATAGCTCCGCTACCGCGCTTGCTGCGTCTCTATGATCACCGGAACATTCAATTTCTATGCTCTAAGCTATGGTGTAGTTTTTCAATTAATTCACTGAAAGTAGATTCACGTAACGGCTATGAACAGGGCGCATTAAACGCCCAATCCATTTTTATGCAGCGGTTCGATATCCACGCATTGCGTGTGCCAGCTTCCACAGAGCACGATTTAATTTTACATCCTGGTCAATCCCATTCACGGCTCGCGTCTTGGTCCGTCGACCTTTTTTGTTACGACCATCCAAGCCACCTTTGATGACGTTTTCTTGTACACGATTGAAAGTAGTCCATAAGTCATCTGAACGGTCTTCTCGACGACGCGGAAGAAGCAACTGTGAAGGTGTAATTGGTGCGGGGGTTTCAGCTGTATCGTAGCGATAAGTCAGTGCAGCATCTGCAAAAGCTAACTGTTCATAGTTACTTAGATGGTGCGACTTCATGTCGCCCAAGTGATGGTCGATTTGTTCGAACTGCTGCAAAACCTCATAGGCCCCTTCAATGACTTCATCGATTACCTCCCCTCGGCCGCTATGTCGTACTTTTTGATCCATCGCAAGATCGCCAAGTACCAGACCGTTCGCGCATACATAGCGAAACTTACCCGCAATCATCTGGTAGCTGCTGCTACCGTCATGGCTGTTCAGCAATATAATCTCGTTCGCTTCGTTGTTCCTGATGTTGCTGGCGTGGCGTAGGCGAAGCATGTGCTTTGTGTGTTCACGCTTTCCTTCGTTTCGGACACGAGTTTGGCAAGCCATGAATGGCTGGAAACCTTCGACGCGTAGTGCATCCAGTACCTTAACGGTTGGAATGTACAGGTAGCGCTCGGATCGGCTGTCATGTGCTTCTTCAGCAAAGATTGACGGTACCACTTGGGCGATTTCATCATTGGTCAATGGTGCATCGCTACGGATCATGCACGGGTTACGAAAGTTATTTGAAAAACGCATGAAATTTCCCCGTGAGAAGAAGCCCAGCCAGCTGGGCTCCTAGGTAAGTTGGATTAGCCAATGAACGTTGGAGTACGTGTGGGGCGCGTTGCCGTGATGACCTTGCCTACTTCTGCAATTTCAATACGTTTGCGCCAATAGGCTGGCACGCGTTCCAACTGTTCAAAATCAACAAACCTGAGGGCATTGCTCCGTGGAGTTTGGGAAGTATGAATAGACATGATGGATCTCCTGCAAGATTGGCCCGGAGCGATTGCCGTCGCTCGTTTCGGACATCGGCTCTAGTGTGTTGCCGATAGAGTTATTTTAATCTAAAAAAGATTTTACGTCAACACATGTAAACACATTTGTTCTGCCTTACGCGTAAAAAAACCCGCACTTGGCGGGCTTCTTCTCGGCCGATTTACGGCATTACGCTATATGACCTGCGTGGCCGCATCCTGAGTATTTACGTCGACGCCTATCTCCAAGTGCTTCGTGATGCTTAACGCACCTCGTACCCACGGTGAATTTAGTTCATCTCCATGATGCTCTATAACTTTGCGCACTTTGGCAATAATCTCATTGTGGGACATAGTGTAAATGTCTTCAAACTTCCAATAGGACGCCCCCACGCGTGAATAGATCGAAGTTACGCGCCCATTTGTACGCTCGCTCATCTTGAACGACTCAACATCACCGCCACGCACCCAACGAACAGGCGGGAGTACATTAAGCGCATAGTCAAAGTCTTCCACGTCGATCTGACGCGGCTCTGTCTTAGAACCGGCCTCAATCCGTGCCGTGGCGTCCTCATAAGTAGTTATAATTACGCCGGGACTGCGAGCTTGGACTTCATTTAAAGTGTGGCCCTGCAACTGGCTCACTGTGACACCATCTGCGCGCTCAACCGCAAAGTCGATTACCCATGGCTGGCCTGGAACATAGAACACTTTTTCCATTGTTTGAACTCCTGCAAAGTTAGTCCGGAGCGATTGCCGCCGCTCTTATCGGGCAACGGCGCCAGTGTGACGCCGCGCAGGTATTATCTATTTTGAAACATATAATGTCAATACATGTAAACACTATATGGCATCCGGTGACCATCTGTGACGCCGCTTTGCTTTTGCTGTTTCACGGCCACTGAAAAATGTTCGGACGGTTTTCACTAAAGCAGAGTGGAAAATGGCAAGTCAGAGGCGCACAGCGGCGCGTGAAGCTCTAATCGCCAAACGCCTATGCCTTTCAACGCCTCGACATTGGCGTCGCAACAGGGAAGAACTCAGGCGCTTAGAAAGCGGAGCGCGCAGCCCGGAACGGGCGAAGGCGTGAGGATCGAAACCCGCAGGGCCAAGTCCCCGCGCTTCTGGCCGGGGCTTGGTTCACGAGAGCCGCTTCGGCAGAGCCGAACACGCACAGCGGCAGATCTGAGAAACAGCCAAGCATAAGAAGACGTCAGAAAAAGCGATGATTTCCGTTATAACGACAACCTATCTAAAATGCCTAAGCCTGCGCGAGCGTGACATTGAACACTGCTGCATCCAACGGTTTGCCAGTGACCTGCACAGCTTTGAGTGATGCCGCTAGATTCTCGATCTGAGCAGCAACTTCAGCCGGGAACCATTCAGTCACCTGCCTCCAACCTTGCGGCAACGACTCCATGCGACGCCGGATTCGCACCATCAGCTGATTGACAGATTGCCGACTGAGGTTGGTGTCTAATGCGGCTTCGGTGATGCTTGCGCCCATCACCAGCACCAGGTGTGCTGCCTCAATTGACTTAGGGGAGTAGCCGCGGCGGTTATTCTTGACCTCAAGCTCCTGCATAAGTCGCTCAAACTCCACCGGACTCATTTCCCCGGTGCTTGGCGTAGCTCCGATCAAACGCATTAGCTGGGCGATTTCTGACGGCTGGAAAGTGTCCTTAATCTTGGTCGCCATCGCTAATAGCCGTTCTTCGTTCGTCTTAGTTGCCTTCATAGCATTTTTTTCCTTAACTCGCGACCTTGCACGAATGCTATCGTTTTCCACTGGTTGAACTATCGTTTGCTCGGCCTTGGAGCGTTCTATGAGGCAGTAGAGGCCATTTTACTGCCTCTACTGCCATAGCCATGCACGGGGCAAAGCTTGGTGTGTGTCTGACTTCTCCTAAGTTTGGATGCGGTAGGATCAGGGCCGCCCTGAACCTGCCGTTAGGTTAGGCGAAGCTAGCTATCCCCTTTTCGCCGGATTTCTTGGTCCCCTTTTTGGCTATCGGTTTGGCCTCAGCAGTACGGATAACCTTGGGAATCCAACCAGTTCCGGCGAGACGGGCCTCAGCTTCTTGTGCAAGAGCCCCTTTCTTCATTCCCATGAGCGCGTTCAGATCTTTATCACCTGCAATTTTTCCGGTTTCTGACAACGCTTGAATAATCAAATCCTTGGACACCCGGCCCAAATAGTTGCTTGTCGTCGGGCTAAAATGGTCGGCCATGTTGAAACCCAGCGCTTGCAGATACTTTTCTGAAAGCTTGCTTGGCTCGAATGCCAAGCTCACTGAGCGGGCCACCGCAAATGCTAGAAGCCTGTCTAGTTCGGCGCTGTTCATGACAGCCAACGCGTCCCATAACTCCCCGTGATCAACCGGCAATGCCTCGATCAGTTTCATACCGAGCGCTACAAATTCCGCTTCCCTCACCTGCCCCGCATCGTCAGTGATCGTGCAACCTGTGCGTGTGCCGTAACCAGTCCCGACACTCATGTCTGTAGGGGTTGCGCTCCAGTCAGATCGGCTATCTGTGACGAATTTGCAAGCAATCAGGATTTTGGCGGCATTAGCATTTGTGGTTGTGACGTACTGAGCTGCCAAGTTGCGATGTGCGAGCAGAGAACGGCGTAACGCGTCACTGATGGTATCTGCCTTGCGACCTACCGACTCTGTTTCTCGGCCTCCGGTCACTCGCTGCCCATCGCCTACGGCTTCCATAACATTGGCGCGATCAGCTGCGCGAACCATGCCGCGCTCGATGCGAAGGCTGCCGCGCTGGAAACTTACGACCACACCTGCATGCTCCATGACAGCAGAGGTAAAACCCGCTTTGGACTTATGGATTTTTTCAATCAGGTCTGACAGCTCATCGACACGATCGTCATGCGAGTGATAACGGCCCAGATCTTCCTCGGTCAACTCCATTCCATCCATGCTTTCAATAATGACCTGTACCTCTGCCAGTTCCCTTTCCAGCGTTGAAAGCTCTTGAGCCAACCCATCCGACAAATCTGTAAACGTGGTGGGTGCACGGCCTAGACGTTCAAATTGAGTCCAGTCAAATGCTGGCCAGACTTCAACCCAACCCCAACCCTCTGAACGGATCTCCTCGGCCTGCTCATGGAGCTTTCCATGAACCAATAAGTCCAGGAGCGCGCTGTCAGCTAAAATCAGGCCGTCCCCATCAACCGCAAAAAGATCACGCCGTACGATACCACCGGCCTTTTCATAGGCATCGACCCCACCAATAAACGGCACACGGTCGTCGTTGGAGGCGTCAACTTCTGTTGAGATGACTGCACGGCGTAGCGCGGCCGGATCTTTGTTCCAGTGCTGATCGCGAACTCGGTTCCATACTTCCGCTTGGAGGTCGTGGTTATCCGTGGAGCAGAGCGCAATCAACTGGTCTGTGGTCAACGCACCGGCACGGAAGTCGGCAATCAAAGCAGGAGCTGCTGCACGAAGCTTTAACCGGCGCTCGACCACCAACGGCGTAACACCAAAGCTATCCGCGATGCGGTCAATGGTCCAACCTTGCTCGGTCAATTCCTTGAATGCGTCAAACTCGTCAGCGGGGTGCATTGCCTCACGCTGGACGTTCTCGGTCAAGCTGGCCGAAGTCACAGCTTTGGCGTCGATCACTAAGCACGGAACCGGATAGTCGTCCTGAAAATCGCCGTTGGTGACTAGTAACCCGATAGCGTCAAAACGACGACCACCAGCTGCGACATCAAAGAACTCACCATCGGCATGTACAACCAGATTTTGCAAAAGGCCTTGGCCTGTCTGCAGATGGGTACTGCGGATAGAGGCAGCGAGAGTCGCAATCCCGGCCAGATAGTTGGCATTAGAACGGCCACTGCGGCGCACGTTGCCGGCACTACGGCGCAGTTGGCTGAATGGGATCACTAGGTTATAAGCATTGGACATGTAAAATACTCCTGCAAGTTTAAGAAGGTGGGAGCGGTTGCCGCCGCTGTAACCCCGCATCGACAGTTGCTGCGTCGATAGAGCCATTCTACGTAAGATTCACGAATATGTAAATACATGTAAACACAAAAAGCTATTTATATCGCTTGTTTTGTGACCCTAAAAGGGTCATTATACTACTCAAGGGGGACGCATCCAGCGCCGCCCGATACCCGAAAGGATGTGAAATGAAATGCTGCATGATGATCGCGAGTATCTGGAACTGGAAAAGCTTCAACTTGAAACCCGCAAGTTGACTGCTGAAACTCGTAAACTGCTAGCCGAAGAGAAGAAATTGAAACGCGAGTCTGTTTGGTATCCGTTTCTTGTAGGGGCGGCATTGATAACCGCAGGTAGCGCAATTATGAACCTGCTGTCTAAATCTTGAGTCACAGACCCCGAACACTCGGGGTCACCCCTTGAGTTTTGTTGGCCAGCAGTACACATTGTTTAATGATCGGGCTTGCAACAGGCCAGCCCGTCACCCCTTAAGAGGATGCGACATGGATACTAAAATCGACCGCGCATTAATGAGTCGTGAACGTGCTGACATTGATGCACGCCTGAGCGCAAAGGAATCTTTCGCTGCACGCATCGGCCTAATGCCATTTGCAGCCGGTGCGCTTGCTGCTCTGGCCGTCTTTATGCTGATCAGCCACATGTGACCTTTCTTTATCCAGCCCCCACAACCACAGGGGGCTTCTGGATTGCCTATGAAACGTATCGAACACTACGCGCCGCCATCCGCTGAGGATCTGGCACGTCTTAAAACCGCGCTGGGCTTCACAAGCATTCAAATGGCCGATCTGGCCGGACTGGCAAAAGGCTCGCAATGGCGCAAGTACACAGGCCGCACAGAAGACCGCACAATGGGCCTCCACATGCACTTCTACATGGCCGCGCTATTGACCCTTTCTGACGCCGATTTGGCCCGTATAGCCACGACAATGCGCGAACAGGGAGCAGCTGTAGAGTTGGGGCCACTGCCTGCCGGTCCACCTGACGCCTAACGAACGAAATGTTTCACCGCTGTGCTCGACCCGACGCTACCTGACGCCCAGCCCGATACGCCGGCAAACACAAGCTAGAAGCGATAACACACACTCCGATCATTGTAATTCCGCCTATCTGAGTTGTATCATCGCACCGCTATTTCCTGATCTCCTGCAAGGATGATGGAAGCAACAGGTCGAAAGCCTTGCCGGGTGATCGATCAAAAGAGAAACCCCCTACATCACGTTGGGGGTTTTTTTTGTCAAAATTTTTTCCGCTATTACAGAGTGAACACAATCGTTTGATTCTCATCACGCACGCTGAGTAACTGCCAGACGATCCGCAGGGTACTTCTGCATAAAATCGGCGCTCGCGCTGGCTGGAGCATTCAACCAATCGTTGTAAAGTCCCTTAGGTAGGATCACAACCATGCGTTTTTCATCGCTGGGCTTGTGGTAATTGCGCATGAATGCGTGATTGTCCGCGTTGACGGTGAGCATTGAGTAACTGTGAACGATTTCGCCTGAAGCGCTGTGCCAACGCTCCCAAATACCAGCGATCCCCATAAGTTCTGAGTCTGACCGGGTGATTCGAGTTGCAATGGCCGTACCCGTCCGCCAATCCGGTTCATAGATGGCCGCCGCTGGGATAATGCAGTGCTGAGCTCTTCGCCATGCATTCTTATATGAGGGTTTCTCCGCGACTGTTTCCGACCTGGCGTTATATGTACGTCGCGCAATTTTCGCATCTTTGCTCCAGCCCGGAATGAGCCCGAACGAGCCAAGTAGCATTTCCAGAATCGGACTGGCCTCATCCTGTGGATCTGTGTGTCCAGACCTCCGGATGAAAGGGCCAAAATAACCCGGCCAAAGGTCGAGCTTGCCTTGCTCATTAAATTCGATGCCGAACGTCAGGGCGAGCTGGCTTTGCGTCGGTGCTTCGTAGTGGCTGCACATCCCTTGATTCTCCGTCGTAATACGGCTTTTGCCTTTGGCATCTCGGCTATCCGCCGGTCTGTTGAGTGCACATAAAATTGACCACAGGCACAGAGCAAAGTTAACTGTATGTTTGTACAGTAATAGGAAGTCGTGTGTTATGAGCTTTTCCCTGCAGGGTCCGCTTGTCGAAGGCGGTGCGCTGGTGCCCTTTTGTTTATTCAAGATACCGGCCGGATTCCCGTCGCCGGCGGCCGATCATATCGAGCAACAAATCTCTCTGGATGAAGTGCTGAACATTCGTGCGCCTCATGTCTACCTCGCCTCGATCAGCGGGGACAGCATGCAGGGCGCAGGGATTTTTGACGGCGATTTGGCGGTGGTGGATCGCTCGATTGAGCCGGCACACGGCCATGTTGTGGTGGCCTTGCTCAATAATGAACCATTGTGCAAGCGCCTGTGCGTGCGCGGCCGTGAAGTCATCCTGCTCTCGGAAAATCCAAAATACCCACCTCGCTACATCCTTGAAGGTGATGAATTGACCATTTGGGGCATTGTCACCAGCACAGTGCGCAGTCATGTCTAAAAGTCCGGTTTTTGGGCTGGTCGACTGCAATGCTTTCTATGCCAGCTGTGAGCGCGTATTTCGACCGGACCTAGCCAAAGTACCGGTGGTGGTGCTGTCCAACAACGACGGCTGCGTAATTGCGCGCAGCTACGATGCCAAGCCATTCGTGAAAATGGGGGAGCCCTACTTCCAAATCAAAGACAAACTGCAGCAGCTGGGCATCGTGGCATTCTCATCAAACTATGCGCTGTATGGCGACATGAGCCAGCGCGTCATGAGCGTGATTGAATCTCTAGTACCGGCCGTCGAGGTCTACAGCATTGATGAAGCGTTTGCAGATTTGAGCGGCGTATCAAGGCCGGAAGCCTTGGGCCGACAAATTCGCTATCAGGTACTGCGCAGCACAGGGATTCCGGTCGGTGTCGGAATCGCGCGGACTAAGACCCTTGCCAAGCTGGCCAACCACACCGCCAAGCGATTGCAGGCGCAAACCGGAGGCGTCGTAGACATCTGCGAGCCCTTCAAACTTGATTGGGTGCTGCGCAACACTGATGTAGCGGAGGTTTGGGGGGTAGGCCGACGAATGAAAGCGCACCTTGACGAAATGGGCATTAAGACGGCCATGGATTTGGCCAAAGCCGATCCTTGGACGCTTCGCAAGAAATTCAGCGTTGTCATCGAAAAAACCTCCCGGGAATTGGCAGGCACCTCCTGCTTGGAGCTGGATGAGCCAGATCCGCCAAAACAGGAAATCTGTTGCAGTCGTATGTTTGGCAGACGCCTCCAGGAACTGCCGGCGATCAAAGAGGCGGTGGCCACCTACATGATGCGGGCGTCGGAAAAGCTCCGCGCCCAGCATTCGTTATGCAAGAAGATTCGGGTCAGCATCCGCACCGGGATGTTCAACGCCGAGGAAGCGCAGTACGCCAACGGCGTCGTGGTAGACCTGCCCTACCCTACTGACGACATTCGCGTGCTGACCCAGGCGGCGACAATTGCGGTTGAGCGCGTATTTCGCCCAGGTTTCAAGTACAGCAAGGCCGAAGTCATGCTGCTGAGCCTGTGCCAGCCAGGTGAATTCACCGAGAACCTGTTTGCTCCGTCCCAATCAGGTGAAGCTACCAAAGTGATGTCTGTGCTCGATGCGATCAACGGCAAGTGGGGCCGAGGCACGCTGCGCGTGGCCAGCGTGCCTGCCACCCCGGAATGGGGGATGCGTCGTAACCTGTTGAGCCAGAGCTACACAACCCGGCTGGATCAGCTGTGGCGTATCAACTGTCATTAGGATCACCGAGACCCCAGGACATGAATGTACTTTTGTAGTCATACCAAAACCCGTTTGCGGCGGGGCTGCATTTACAAGTAAAAGGCCCGTTTGGCGGGCCTTTTATGAAGTTGAGCTTTTAGCGACCTTCTACAATCGCGCCAGGAACGTTTTCTATGAGTCATTGATGCAATCTTATGCCTAGGCTTTTTGCGTGGATTACACGATCGTATAGAGCCTTTGGGGCTCACAACCCCTTACGCTCTAGCCGATCTGCTGCTTCAAGTGCATCCAGTGCAAGATCCATTAAATCGCCAAGTGTCTTAATTCCCCTACGCTCAGCCATTGAATAAAACCGCTCCTTACATTCTTCGGTCACTTTTATGTTGAACTGTGTTCTCGGCTCACTCGCGTTAAATCTGGAACGCTTAGCCGGTTTTGGTGCTGGTGCCTCACGCGACGGGAAATTGTTATCTTTGGATATCTTTTCGATAACTTCTTTATCCGCTGGCCTTTGGGATTCCGTTTTGGGTTGGAAATTACCTAGGTTGAGATTCGCGAATGGATCAACCGGTTTCTCAGTCATTATTCAACTTCCCCGGATGGCTGCAGTTTTGAAACAAGCTCGGCGGCAAAAGCGGACGCGTTGATTACGGCTTTATTGATGCCTGGTACTTCCGCCGGGTTCAATGTCTCCAGCGGCTGCTGGAAAGAAAACATCGCTTTGAATGCCTCTCGTTCGGTCATCACAGTTTCGAAAACCGGTATTTGCTTCTCTGAAAGGCTCCTACGCAGATTTGCCATGGTCCGGGTCTGATACGCAGGAGGCGTACGAGTTAGCAAAATTGAATATGGCAGCTTGTAACCAGGAACGTGCCTTCTCATTGCCAGCTCTTGATCATGGATCAATGAAACCGCCCTCCCTGCCTGCTCAGCGTCTAACAATGATCCTTGCATCGGTACAACTACAAAGTCAGCTTCCTGCAGCGCTAAAACTACGATTTTAGCTGCTGTGCCTTCCAGATCGATTATCACAAACGGGTCAGTCATGGCCGCTTCCCGGATCTTGCTGGCAATATTGTTCTCAGTAACCCCCGAGATGACCCGTAAATTAGACGGGCAGTTTCCTCCGGCTGCCCACTTAGCTATTGGATAGTTGGGGTCAGCATCAATGACTGTAACAGCGACGCCTCTAGCAGCTAGCTGTGTTGACAGAGCAAGGGCTGAAGTGGTTTTACCTACACCACCTTTTGGACTGATGAATGGAATGGTAGGCATTTTTGGATAACTCCAGATATCTTAAGATAGCGTAAGGTAGCTACCGATATCTATCTTACGCAGATATCCCGCAATATCAAGTGGTATCTGGAGATATCTAAAAGGTATCTTATAAGACGGCCGAAATAGATATCCGTCAGTATCATATGATATCTAATGCTACCAAGGGGGGGGATCGTTAGGTATCTTAGAGAGGTCATCGCTTAGCGTAAGCGATATACAGGTGACGTATCGTCGTTAGGGGAGGGCTTAAGTGGGTTACGGATAGACTATGAAACTGCCTGTCCCGAAAACTTCTGTACCGTTCGATCAACAGTATTGGAAGCCCAAGCTTAAACCCTGTTGGCTGTAACGTGCCTTGGGAGTCGACATGTCGTCACGCAGCGCCTCGATCAGCCCAACAATTCATATTCACCTTGGTCTGCTGCTCTGGCCGAGGTTACCCTTCACAACAGACCTTCATTGGTCAACCCAGAGTGACAGATTTAGGTGAGTGGCCAAACATCCTAGATACCTCCGTAATAATTAACCCAACGTTGATCAAACCGTGAACAAGTCTACAACTCCAGTCACTAAACGACAAAAGCAGGCCGAATGCCGGCAGCTTCGTTAATTGGTGATAAAATACGTTATCACCAATTTTCAGTAAGATAGGGCTTATGTCGCTTTTTGAGCCGATGCGGGATTTTTTCCATAGACGGGCGGCAAAAAAAATGAATGAAAGTGCTGCGGGTGTCCACTTGATTAAAGAGCAGGAGGAATCCACTCGCGGCTGTTTCGCTTTTCCCGGTACCGAGTTTATCGCCGGCATCGAGGTCAACGGCCAGCGCATGGGAAAGGTTGATTTCAGCATCAATCCGCTCAACGACCGGGTGTACATCTACGACCTGACTATTGAGGGCGACTACTGGCGTAGTGGCCTGGCGACGGCCACACTCTGGCGACTGTGGTGCGATCACCAGGTGCCCTTGGTACCTCTGCATGAAGTGGGAACCGCCGTGGGCTTCTGGAGTAAGGCGCGCAAGCGGTTTGCCGCTGCCGGCGTTGAAATCAAGCGCGATATCCGTACGGCTGACCACGAAGAAGAAAAACTGCGCTGGCAGCATTTGGTACCCGAATCGGAAGTTGAGCGCTCGGTTCGCGAATACTGGGCCTGGGTCGAATCTGAAAAAGCTCCCGGGCGCCCGGCCGGGCCGGGGATTCGATGAGCGATCTGATCACCACCGGCGCCAGTGAGCGGCGCCTGACCGCCGCCGAATTCCAGCAGCTGGCCAGCGTTCCAGCGGCGGCGGAGTGGTTCGCTAATATCGACAACCCGCGCACCCGCCGCGCCTATCAAATTGACCTGTCGGACTTCTGCAGTTTCGTTGGGATCACCGGCGCTGATGAATTTCGCGCCGTCACCCGGGCACACGTCCTGGCCTGGCGCGCGCAGTTGGAAACCCGGGGCCTGGCGGGAGCCACGATCCGGCGCAAACTGGCGGCGCTGGCCAGCCTGTTCGATCACCTGCTGGAAAACAATGCCGTCGCCGGTGGTAATCCCGTGCACGGGGTCAAACGGCCCAAGATCGAAACCAATGAAGGCAAGACCCCAGCACTCGGAGACCACCAAGCCAAGGCATTGCTCGACGCGCCAGATGCAAACACGCTGAAAGGGCTACGCGACCGGGCGATTCTCGCGGTGCTGCTGTACCACGGACTGCGCCGCGAAGAGGCCGCGCATTTGATGACCGGCGACCTGCAGGACCGCCGAGGCATCAAACACCTGCAGGTGAAAGGGAAGGGCGGCAAGACCCGCTATTTGCCGTTGCACCCGGTTGCGGCCGAGCGCATCCATGCGTATTTAGAGCGGGACAATCAACGCGATCCCGGCAATGGCCCGCTGTTCCGCTCAATCCGTGGCCGCACCACCGGTGCCGGCATCACCGCGAACGGCATCTACACGGTGGTGGCGCACTGGGCTAAGGCGGCGGGCATTCAGGTCGACGGCCTCGGCGTGCACGGGCTCAGGGCGACGGCCGCGACCAATGCCCTGGAGCATGACGCGGATATCGCCAAGGTCCAGGTGTGGTTGGGGCATGCCAATATCAGCACCACGCGCCTGTACGATCGGCGGGGTCAGCGGCCGGAGGATTCACCGACGTACAAGGTGAAGTACTGAAAAGCTGCAGCGGCGCCGTTCGCTCAAGGGCCGGTGGTGTGCAGCGATTTTCCGTGGCTATTTGTCTAGATCTACACTTTGCGTTTTACAACCCTGGGTGACCCAGGCGTCATAGTCCAAGCGAAGCTCAGAAGGCAGTTCAGGTAAGCCTTGAGCGGCTTTAAGCAAAGATTCAGCGTCTTCAAAACGGCCCAGAATCCACGTAATGAACCGGATACGCGATGTAGGGCAAGGCTTTGCATTCAAATCCAGCGCGTCGGCTAAAGCCGATGCTGCTTCCATCGTTAAATCCAGCTCACTCAATGACGTCATTGGAATTCCTTATCTTTTTTTGCGGACGCAAGGTTGGGCGTCCTTCTACTTACTTTGCCCCGCGTTTGACGGCAGGGCTTGCGGTGTACTTGGGCGATTTTCCTATCTATCTAGAGAGCGTTCCGACCACCCGCGAGGAAAGTAATATGCTCGTATGAAGGCTCCAAAGATCGATACACACCATGTTCCTCGGCGTATTGACGAAGGTGCCGATTGCAGCCCAAATCCCAACTGGCCACCTCAATATTCCAGCCCATTTTCACGGCTCTTTTCAGTGCCGGAATGAAGCCTTCGCCATCCAAATGACCATTGCCGTCGCCCGTCAAAAGCAGGATTGTTCCAGGTGCGTCTGAGTCAATCAGGCGTTTCAGCATGGAGTATTGTATAGCTTGATCGACCGCTACCTCTCCGCCTCCGATAGCCCCTCGTTCTTGTACCTCGACCTTTACTCCAAGGTTGTCAAAATAGCTCCATAACACGTCATTGTTCGGTGGTAGCGATCCCCCAACAAACGCAAATTCCATTTGCCGACCGTCGACAACATTCATCAGCAATTTCTTAAAATGAACTCGAAACTCACGCTCGTGGCCAGGCTCTTTGAGGCTGCAATAGTTTTTCCCAACAAGCCAGATGTTGGAGTTATCCCAAAAAACGTTCAACGACATTTGCTCATTCCCTCGATCATCGAACGCGAACGCCGCGCCCTGGTACAGCAAAGGCCCGCACAGAGCGGGCTTGTAGGTGCAGCAACCTTTCCTATTGATTCAGTTCGCGGGTTAGCAATTCTTCAACGGCCCACGCCTGTGCGCTGTCGATCCACTCCAGATATTCGCGTTGGTCGTCGGCATCAATCACGCCTTGCCGATACGCGGCCTTGACCTGCTCGGTCAGAGGCCCGGTATGCGCTTCGGGGTTGCGCAGCAAGGCGTCCTTGTCGTTGATTGCTTCTTGTAGATCGGCCAGCACTTTGGCGCGGCGATCTTCGGGGGTTAGCTCTGTCGGCATAGCAAGAGTTCCTCTCAGAACGGCTGTCTTTCTACGTCCTCGGCCCCGCGTTTGATGGCGGGGCTTGCGGTGTACCTGGACGACTTTTCCTTGAACTACTCGGCTTCGGATTCAAGCGCATCAGCTAGGCTGTTCAGCGCATCCGCAAGGCGTCGCATCTGGCCGATTTCGTCTACCAAATCGCCGTCCTGGTAGCGATATTCCAACGTGCTCCCGAAAGGCCCGGTGCCGGGGAAAATCCCGCCATAGCTCAGCTGCTCGTTGGCGTGTTTTTCGGCCCGTTTGATCTGCTCGCTGACATTCGTTTCTGTCGTCATGCTCTTTTTTCCCATCAGAAGCGTCGGGTGCCTATTCAACCTCGAATTTCTTGCTTCGAGCCCTGCTTTTAAAAAACCAAACTCCGCCAACGAGGGCAACGGCGATGACCACAATCATCAGCAAGCCTTGGCCGCGCATCAGCGCGCCGACCACATGATTGGTCGAACTGTGAACCACAGCGTTCGCCACCTGATTAGCGATATGTTCACCAACAGAGCTATGTGCATGTTCAGAAAAACTCATGTGAATTCCTTTTTTCTAGCTGTTTTCATCGTTGGCCGCTGGAGGGGTTGTGCCGAGATAAAGGAAATTTAGGACATTTGTTCTGTAAGCGCTTGTAATTGCGTTATTTTTTATTTATTAAATTTGCGGCTTAAGCCCATGTCCAAAGGGTTGTCATCCCGTGTCTAGCTATGGCTTGCGCCGCAGTAACGAGCCAGCCGCATTCTCCTCGAAGGCTCTAGCCTCCTCGATATAGCCGTGTACGGTGCCATCGTGCCGCCAGCCACCTTGGCGCTTGATCTCCAGAAAGTCCGCCCCGGCACGGTAAGCGCTGGTGGCCAAGCCTCGGCGAAGGCTGTGGCTGCTCATCTCCGGCACAGACAACAGTCCTGCTGCTTCAGCACGAGCCCCTAGGATGGTATTGACGCTCCCTTCGTGCAGCGCCACGCCGCCGACGTCGCCCCAACGGCTGATACGCCGGAATAGCGGGCCTTGCTCAATCTGGGCGGCATCCAACCAGCGTCGTAACGCCTTCGTTGGGCAACAGAGGTTGTCGCCATAGGGGATCACTCGCTCCAGTCCCTCACCCTCTTGATCGGTTTTGGAGCGCGGCAGCGTGATCCGTAGACCTTCCCGCTCCCACTGCAAATATTGAACCTCCAACGTGACCAGCTCACTGCGGCGGAACGCTCCAAAATAGCCCAACTGTAGCAGCGCGTTGTCACGTAGCGCGGCGAGTTCTTCCAGTGTGTCCAGGTGCGCCACGATGAGTTCGAGATCTCCCAGCAGCAGGGCCTTGGCTTTATGTCGAGGACGCCCATTGACCCGCTCGATACCGCGCAAGGTCTTGCGTACGGTGGCGCTGGCGGCCGGGTCGTGAAAGCCCTGATAGCGGTGCCATTGCGACAGCGCGGTCAGGCGCAAAGCCAAGGTCCGTGGGTTCAGCACGTCCGCGAAGGACAGCAGGTAGCGAATCACCACCGCTTCGTCGCACGGCAGTACGCCGCCCCAGGCCTGAAAGTGACGGATGGCCGAGCGGTAGGTACGACGGGTGTTGTCGGAGGTGGCCGCCGCTAGAAAACGTTGGTGTTGCTCGGCCAACTTCTCGGGCGTGGCAAGCGTACCGTGGGTACGCGCCTGCGCTGCTGGTTCGTGGAGCAGTATGGTTGGGAGGTTTTCGTCGTTATTGCTGGCAGTCATACAGAAACGCCCATTCAGGCCGTGTGTACTGCGGATTATAGAAGCGAATGTCGAACATGAGCGTGTAACCCACGATAAACACCCTTATCGTGAGTGAGAAAGCAGTTTTTTCGTGGTGTTCTATTCTGTACTTAAATCGATGTATTACGTTTCCCATAATACGGTACGAAAAAATCAGAGGTGTCCATGGCCCGTTCAGGTGTCCTCTACGTGCATGTCGCCAATGCGGCGGCCCGCCTCGCGGCCGAAGGCCACAACCCCACGATCGACAGCATCCGGGCCGCCTTGGGCGGGACCGGCAGCAAAAGCACGATTGCACCCTTGTTGAAACGCTGGAAAGCTGCACACCCCAACACACTGGTCCAGGCCGATCTCGGTCTTCCTGCCGAATTGGTGCTGGCCCTGAAGGGCGTGTATGAAAAAGTCCAGGCCGAATCCGCTGTGCAATGCGAGCTGGCTGAGCAGCTGCATCAGGTAGCCACCGCTGCGTTGCAGGAGCAGTTGCAGCAAGTGCTCGTCGAGCATGACGCCTTACTCACCATTCAGGAGCAGCAGACCCAGGCGCTGGCCGCTGCGGCTACGCGCAGCCAAGGGCTGGCTGACACCGTGCAGCGTCAGGAGATTGCCCTAGCCAGCCTAGGCAGTGAAAAAAGCGGGTTCGAACAACGTCTGGCTGACCGCGTCACCGAGATGACCGCACTGACCCAACAACTGCAACAAGCGCAGGTTCAGTTCGAGCATTATCAGGCGTCGGTCGCGCAACAACGCGGTGACGAGCGCCAAAGCGCTGAACAACGACTGCACCGCCTGGAACACGAACTGACTTTGGCCCGCCAACGCTTGCTCGACCAGCAGACTCGCCTGGGGGAACTGAAGGCTCAGGAACAACAGCTGACACAGGGCAATGAGCATTTACAAAGTACCCTGCTGACAACCCAAGAGGCACTCACCCAGAACCGAAGCGCACAGGAGCACTTGATACTTCAACTCACCGAATTGAAACAGACGCATCAGGAGCTGGAACAGCGCCATGGTCAGGACACGCAGTCTTTAGCTGAAGCGCAGACGAACCTGGCGGTGATCGAGCGGGAGCGAAGCCTGCTGGTGGAACGCTTAACCCAGGTTGAAACCCAATTGACCAAGTTGGTTACAGAGAAGCAATTCCTCCTGCAAGACAATGCGGTGCTCGCCAGTCAACTTTCGGAGTTCAGGGCCAAGGGTGGCCAGCCCTGAACATGGCCATTGGAACATGTTGCTGACAGCTTTGATTGCTATGGCGTTACCCACGAGTTTCGCGACATTGCATGGCGTTTTTTCGAAAATTAAGTGCTGATGGTTAAGCACGTCAGTTCAAGTCCTTTAGTACCTTGTAACTTCTAGCGACCCTGCTATAGGATGATTAAAGGAGATGGCATTCCTCCTCTAACCGCCTTCGTGCTGATGATGCCTACGTGAACCCTGGACAGGGTGCGTAGGTATGTCTCCTGTCCTTCCATTAAGGACAGCATCGTGATTCTTCATTCTCCGCTCGTCCCTTGCCTGCTCATCCTTTTGTCAGCAACTTCTCGCCTATCCACACTACGAGGAGGCTGGTAGCTATGCTGAAATCATTATTGGTCATAGCCATTGGTGCATCACTCGGGGCTTGGTTACGTTGGCTGCTGGGTATCAAGCTCAACGCTCTGTTTCCAACTGTTCCACCGGGAACCCTGATCGCCAACATGATCGGGGGCTACATCATTGGTCTCGCCATCGCTTTTCTGGCTGCAACACCGTCGCTCAGCCCCGAATGGCGGCTGCTGATCATCACCGGCTTTTGCGGCGGTCTCACCACTTTTTCTACGTTCTCAGCAGAAACCGTCGAGTTGATTCAAGAAGGCCGGGGTATCTGGGCAATTGGAGCCATATCGCTCCATATCATAGGCTCATTGGCGATGACGGCCGCTGGGCTAGTCTCATTTCAACTGTTTAGCACACGCTAAAGGAGATTGATCATGAAAGGCTTCCTGGTGATTTTCTTCACTCAGCAGAATCGTCGCTATCATGGAAAAATGCTTGGCGACTGGATCGTCGACTTGGCAAAACAGATGGGGCTGCGTGGGGCCACACTTTCAACCGCCATTGAAGGCTTTGGGCATACAGGTCATCTTCACTCAGCTCACTTCTTTGAGCTGGCCGATCAACCCACCGAAATTCGTTTGGCCATTACCGATGAAGAATGCATTCGCTTGTTCGAGCGCCTGAATGCAGAAGACATTTCCTTGTTCTACATAAAAGCGCCTATTGAGATTGGCACCATCGGCAAAAAGGCTGACAAGTCCAACAAGTTACCTTGAAGACAGTGGAGATGTGAATATGAGCTATGCCGACATTCCAGCGGGCAAAGGGATTCCTGATGACTTTTTTACCGTCATCGAGATTCCTGCGAACCACTCACCAATCAAATATGAGGTGGATAAGCCCAGCGGACAGATTTTTGTCGACCGTTTTCTTAGCACCCCGATGTTTTATCCCGCCAATTATGGCTTTATTCCAAACACGCTCAGTGAGGATGGTGATCCGCTGGACGTGCTGGTGATCGCCCCTTACCCCGTGTCTCCAGGCGTGGTAATTCGCAGTCGTCCGGTTGGCGTGATGTACATGACCGATGAAGCCGGTCCTGACGCAAAGGTCATTGCTGTCCCCCACGACAAGCTCAGCTCTCTGTATCGCGACGTGAAGGAGTGCAGTGATTTACCTGCATTGCTGCTGGCTCAGATTCAGCACTTTTTCGAAAACTACAAAGCTCTGGAGCCGGGTAAGTGGGTGAAGATGGGCCGTTGGGGCAGCGCTGATGAAGCGCGAGAAGAAATCCGCAAGTCGGTGGCAGCCTATGTGCCGAAATAGCGCACCTGATGCCGCTGGAGGCTGCTTATGCTATCTGCGAGGGCAACCAGAGGTGAAATGATTGGGTAACAAAGCCATTTTACTTTGAAATTGTTACTGGGTATGATCCGCCGCACTGGAGATGGCATTCCTCCATGAACCGCTGCGCCGGCCGCAGCTGATGATGCCTACAGACACCTGATCATAGACCAGGTCTGTAGGCGTTCGCGTTCACATTCCTTGTTTTGGTCAGGCCCAACTTTTTCGTGTGGCTGACCAAATGTCTCGATTCCGACGTCCTGAACAACTTGAACTCCTGCCCTATATTGGCAAATGGCTTGTCCTTGCGGGTATTGTTGCCTTCCTTGCTGGTACCGCTTCTGCTTTCTTTCTGTTTGCTTTGGATCATGCGACTAACTGGCGCGAGACCCATCGCTGGGCGATTTGGCTGCTTCCCATAGCAGGTTTCGCCGTCGGCCTCGTGTATCACCTGATGGGTAAAACCGTCGATGCTGGCAACAATCTGATCATCGATGAAATCCACGACCCGAAGAAAGTCGTGCCTCTGCGCATGGTGCCACTGATATTGGGTGGCACGGTGGTTTCCCATTTGTTCGGTGCTTCCGTCGGCCGTGAGGGGACAGCGGTCCAGATGGGCGGTGCGCTTGCAGACCAGCTCACGCACCTATTCCGTATGCGCCGGGAAGATCGCCGGATAATTCTGATGGCGGGCATCAGCGCTGGCTTCGCTTCGGTGTTTGGAACTCCGTTGGCGGGTGCGCTCTTTGGACTGGAGGTGCTTGCGATTGGGCGGATGCGTTACGACGCATTGTTCCCGTGTGTGGTTGCCGCCATCGTGGCGGACCAGGTAGGTCAAGCTTGGCGAGTGCAGCACACCCATTATGTGATTGGCGAGGTTGTGCCGGTAGCATTCTGGAGCGTAATGGCGGTGGTGGCTGCCGGTATTATCTTCGGGCTTACCGGCCTGATATTCGCAACTGCTACGCAAAAGCTCAGTGCTTTTGTTAAACGCTGGATCAGCTACCCACCTTTGCGTCCTTTTGCCGGCGGAGTCGTCATTGCAACTGCTGTATGGGCGCTTGATGCCTACCAATACATTGGTCTGGGCATTCCAAGCATTGTTCAGTCCTTCGAAGTGCCCATGGCTCCCTGGGACTTCCTCGGCAAGCTGGCGTTTACCGTTACGTCACTGGGTACTGGCTTCAAGGGCGGCGAAGTGACCCCTCTCTTCTACATTGGCGCAACGCTCGGGAATGCCTTGGCTCCGCTATTACATCTGCCATTTCCAATGCTGGCGGGTATTGGTTTTGTAGCGGTGTTCGCGGGGGCTGCTAACACGCCATTGGCGACCATTGTCATGGCTATGGAACTCTTCGGTCCTGAAATCGGCCCTCTCGCCGCTATCGCATGCATTGCGAGCTATCTCTTCTCCGGACATACCGGCATCTACCACGCACAGCGACTAGGTCACAGCAAGCACCGTCGCACGCTGCCGGAAGAGTTACGTCTAGCGGATATCAAGCAGTTCCGTAAGAACAATCCTCCAAAAACCGAACAAGAAATCACCGGCCTGGACGAAGCACAATGACTATAAAAGCATCGAAAAACCATATTACCGCGCTGCACCTGTACTTCCCTGCTGCGAGCCGTGCAAAGGTCACGCGATTCTGGCACTACCTCAGTGCGCCTGCGCTAGCACAGCACCTGCTGACCATCGCCCGAGGTGCCAATATCGAACAGGCCATGTTGCGCCATATCACTGCTGGTTACCTTCCTGGGCAACGGTTGTCGCTCCATCATCCCGAAGTGAACTCCATGCGCCATCCACAGTGCCTAGAGTTGCTAGATACAGAAGATCGGCTGCGCGCCTTCATGCATGAGCATGCAGAAGAACTGCGAAAGGTACGTGCAGTGCTGTTGCTGTGCGAATTACCGCTTGGGCAGCCATAAAGTAAAATCAGGAGATATGCCATGTTAACCGTTCGCTACCTTCACCCCGACCCCACTGTGACTGATTGGCTTCATGAGAATGCGCGGCTTTTGGCGGGTCTTACACTGTGGTCGCTTGCCATGCTGTGGTTGGCGGGAGCAGGCCCACACATTGTCAAGGTTGGCTGGTACAACCTCAACTCTGTGGAAGGGACATTGGTTTTGACTCAGATGCTCAGTGAGGATACGTGCAGAGCCAATGTCAAAGGTGATGCCCTGGCGTGTGTTTCTGGTACCGAATTGGCGGGCGGCGATCTTGAATAACATGGTCCTACGTTCGTCATTACAAAAAGCTTGGGCGTTTGATCTGAGCGGAGACTGGTCATGAAAATCTACGTGACTAGTCTCACCTTTGGCTCTCTAGTGGGGTGGCTATGCACCGCGTCATTTCTAGGACTCGTAGGATTATTCATTGCTAGCATCGCCATGAGTCTTCTGGCCCGCCGCCTGATACCTCGTCGAGGCTTACAATTTCAGGCTTTGAGCCTCTATTGCGTAGGTATTTTGCTGTTTTCACAGAAGCTGTCTCAGTTAGTGAAAATGACTTCAACCGGCACCTATTCCTCAGCGCTTGGAGAGCTACCGGAGTTAATCCTCGGCGTGCTGTTGGTGCCTTTAATGGGGATTATGGTGGTGCAGTTAATAAATCTCCTAAAAGAAGACCGAGCCCCTTGATCGCATCCAAACTGGTACGCAATCCTGGGACGGACATGGCCTCTGCTCACTATCCTGTATTGGCAACTTTCGAGTTTGACTAATGGTTCTTTAAACGCTTGCCCAATGTCTGGGGCTAAAGCTCCTTACTACAGAGACACCAAAATGACAAAGCTCGACGAAAAATCGATTGAGGCTCAAGGGTCGACCGCAGAGATCGTTACATCCCCAAAGCCGCCATGGTTAAACAAGACGGTTGTCGGTGCAGGGCTGACCAGTGCTCTGGGGGATTTTTGCTACGAAACGACGACGGTCATGCTGCCGGGGTTTCTTGCTGTGTTGGGCGTGCCTGCTGCTGCACTGGGGATTATCGAAGGGGTCGCCGATGCTCTGGCGAGTTATACCAAAATGATTTCAGGCTACATCGCTGACAAGCTGGGCCACCGTAAACTATTGGTGCTTGTGGGTTATGGACTGACCCCGATTGGGCAAATATTACTGGCACTGGCTTTGGGCTGGCCGCTGATCCTGGTAGGTCGTTTGGTTTCATGGTTTGGCAAAGGATTACGAGGCCCGTTGCGCGATGCCATCGTGATCCAGGCGGTGACACCAGATACACGCGGGCGTGCCTTCGGCTTTCACCGGGCAATGGATACGGTCGGTGCAGTGATTGGCCCTTTACTCGGTGTTGCGATACTGGGTTGGGCGCAGACATTGCCCTGGGAGGATGCGGCAGGGCCATTTCGCTTTGTGCTTTGGCTCAGCATGATTCCAGGAACACTTGCGGTACTCGCTTTCTTGACCCTGGTGAAGGACCCTGAACACTCACGAAATCCTGAGCTGAAGTTTTTCGCAGCGCTACGGGGATTGCCTACCCGATTCAAGCGCTATCTGGGTGCAGTGGGTGTCTTTGGCACCGGCGACTTTTCCCACAGTCTGCTGATCCTTGCCGCGACACAACTACTCACACCATCATTGGGAATCGTGCCAGCGGCACAAGTTGCCGGACTTCTGTACGTTTGGCGCAATGTGGTGCAGGTCGCCGTGTCCTATCCAATCGGCATGCTGGCAGATCGTTTCGGCTCGCTACCCATGTTGGTGGTGGGTTACGCGTTGGGCGCTTTGACTGCGGTTCTTACAGTGTTGGCATTCTCGATCAACCTGGACGGCATCGTCATCTTGACCGTTATCTTTTTCGTCGCTGGCTTGTATGTCGCGGTGCAGGAGGCGTTGGAGTCGACGGTGACGGCGGATATGGTGAGCAGTGAGACGCTGGCCATGAGCTATGGCGCGCTGGGCACTGTCAATGGCACAGCCAAGCTGATTTCTAGCACGGCGGTTGGCATACTCTGGACCGCTGTTTCGCCAATATTTGCCTTTGCTGTTGCTGCACTCTTGATGGCAGCTGGAACCTTGACGTTGGCCCGTCTCAGAAGGTCATAGCCGCGAAAAATGGTGATTGAAAACACAGACAGTGTTGACAGTTGAAGTCTTGATCTTCGACCGCAGCGTCATGTTGTCGAAGACGGGCGCAGGACATTCAAGCTGATCGAAGCTGCGCCACAACCTACCGCTTACGGGACAGACCTCTACAACCAGATTTTTTGACCCCTTAACAGGCCTGGGACCGTCAAACGCTCGCGTTCGCAATCGAGCATGGTCGTCGACTGGATATTCCCACCACCACAAGCAAGCCAATCCTGATCGCAAGCTGGAGATGAGTATGAAGACTGCCATTCAAACCATTCACGCTAGAGAAATCCTGGACTCACGCGGTAATCCAACGATTGAGGTCGATGTCCTGCTTGCGGGTGGGGCTCAAGGACGCGCCTCTGTACCGTCGGGTGCGTCCACCGGTGTTCACGAGGCAATGGAGCTACGTGATCAAGACCGCAAACGATATCAAGGCAAGGGCGTAAGAAACGCAGTCCATTCTGTGAATACCGAGATGGCGAATGCTTTGCGAGGCAAGGACGCTTTGGATCAGGCCGCAATAGATCGCTTGATGATCGAGCTGGATGGGACGCCGAATAAATCTCGGCTGGGCGGCAATGCCATTCTTGGTGTCAGCCTGGCCGTTGCGCGGGCAGCAGCAGCGGCCACTGAGCAGCATTTGTTTCGTTACCTGGGCGATGCAGATGCCAAACGTATGCCCGTTCCGATGTTCAACATTCTCAATGGCGGTGTGCACGCCAATTGGCAAGGGCCTGACTTCCAGGAGTTCATGATTGCTCCCACCGGTGCCAGTAGCTTTGCCGAAGCCTTGCGTTGGGGAGCTGAGGTTTATCACCAGTTGAAGGTGGTCTTGAAAGAGAAAGGTTATTCCACGCTGGTGGGTGATGAGGGAGGTTTCGCTCCGGCGCTTAAGCGAAACGTGGATGCGGTGGAGTTGATTCTCAAGGCCATCGAGGGTGCCGGGTATGTCCCAGGGGATCAGATCGAAATAGCCATTGATCCGGCCTCAAGCGGTTTTTATGAAGATGGCCTTTACCACCTGCATTCCGAGGGACGAAAAGTCGGTGCGGAGGAACTCGTTGCCTTGTATTCAGATTGGGTCGACCAATACCCGATTGCAGTACTTGAAGATGGTCTGGCTGAAGATGATTGGGCTGGCTGGAAACTTCTGAACGCCGCCTTGGGCGAGCGAATAGAGCTGGTAGGTGATGATCTGTTTGTCACGAATGTGGAGCGTATACAGCGCGGCATCAACGAGAAGGTCGCGAACGCTGTGCTGATCAAACCCAATCAGATCGGCAGTCTTACTGAAACCAGAGCTGCCGTCGAGCTGGCCTATAAAGCCAACTGGGGGGCGATGGTCTCTCACCGGAGCGGGGAAACGGTTGACAGTTTTATCGCCGATTTGACCGTTGCGCTTGGCACCGGGCATCTGAAAACAGGCGCCCCCTGCCGTGGAGAACGAGTAGAAAAATACAATCAACTGCTGAGGATTGAAGAGTCACTGGGGGGCTCGGCGATCTACGCAGGCCATCAAGCCTTCATTCGCTAGCTCGCTCAGACCGCGCCGCCTTATCCCGAACTCATGTCCTGAGGCTCGCGATAAGGCGACGCGGTTCCAGTAGCAGGTCGAGAGCCAGTTGGACGCTTTGCACTGCCAGATCTGCTGCTGTCAGGGTATTCATTGCGGCACCTTCTCCCCCGATGACTGCGATCCCCAGCGCAGCTATAGCTAACCTGTGACGATCATTGCTGCCGTTACCAATGGCGACGACTCCGGCTGCGCCGAGGGTGCGTAAATAGTCTTCCTTGGCGATGCTCTGGTCCTTGACGGGAAGAATCATCAAATTGATATCCAAAGAGCTGAGTTGCTCTTGTGCCGTGCCGAATGTGTCACCCGTCAGCACAGATGGAAACCTTTGAAGACAACGCCTTGAGCTTCTCCTGCACGCCCTCAAGCAGCGTTCCATCGAAAGCCAGCGTGCCGTTGTAATCGCACACCAAGTGTTTGAGTTCCAGCTTGCCTCGGCCCGGAATATCAATCGATAACATATTTTTCTCCTTCAAAACGATTAAGACTCTGAAATCAACCCCGGATAACGGTGACCGCACAAGGCGCGTGGTCAATGACCTGCCTTGCGACCGAGCCCAGTAGCCAGCGTTCGAAAATGGAGTGGCCACGGTGCCCAACCACGATGTGATCAATAGCGTTCGCTTCGGCATAGCGCACTATTTGTTCGGCTGGGTGACCGATGACCACTTGTATAACTGGAGGATGCTCGCTGGCCTGTTGATGGTGCTTGAGGCTCTTCAGCATATGGCGGTAATGTGCTCTTGATCGCTCAACAACCGCCTCCGTTTCAACCTCATCACCGAATTCTGGTGGCTGACATACGGCAACAATGTGCAAGCGGGCGTTGAAACGGCTGGTCAGTTCGTTGGCAAAATTCAATGCCTTTTTGGCAGCCTCCGAACCATCATAGGCAATGAGAACTTGCTGGATCATGATGTTCTCCTACCACCTGTAACAGGTGGGCATAACGGCTTCACGGTTGGTGCTTGATCGCAGGCGCTTACCCGTAGCGGTTCAGTACCCAGCGTTCAAGGCTCTTGAACATCGGCGTTATCTTCTTTTTCCTCAACGTTGGGGTTGGTCGGTAAGAGATGTCTTGGGAGGAAAAAAGCATTGGCAATCAAGGTTGGCAAAACGGCACTACCGATAACGGCGGCAACCAGTGCTGAGTACTGGCCCTTATCGATCAAATCATGCGACAAGCCGAACAATGCCGAGATGGTGCCGAATGTCAGTCCGGTGGACATGAGCAATGTCGTGTACATGCCCTCCCGGCGGGGAGAGCCGTAAGCTTGGGTTAGGGGGTAAGCACCGATCATTTTGGTCGCCATCTTGACCAGCAATAGCAAGAGGAAGGCGGCAGGAGTCGCAATCAATGCAGGGAGCGAAACGAGTGAACCTGCACGAATGAAATAGAAAGGCGTTAGTAACCCGAAAGTCATTGTTCGCAAACGACGGATCAATGCATGGTTTTTACCTACCGTGCCGGCTAGGACCATGCCAATCAGATACGCGGGCAACACTGCCTCACTGTCAGCCCAGGTTGCTAACGCGCCCAGAGAAAACAGGCACAAGATCAGAAATTTTGCTTCCAGCTCAGAGGGTCGGCCACCAAAGCGCCGGAAAAACTTTGGCGTCAGCCATGGCAGCAAGAAGGCCGCAGCAACCAATGCGGCAATAAATACGAGTGTTCTTACCGTGAATGGGGCAAAGATCAGCCCAAGGGCTATCACGGTGGCCAAGTCGGTTACGAAGCAAGCAGCGAGCACGGTTTTGCCATATTCGCTGGTGTTGATGCCGAGTTCCAGCATCACCGCATACACCACCGCTACCGAGGTGGTAGACATCGCGATGCCTGCAAGCCAACTTGCCTGAATGCTCCAGCCAAGCCCCCAGAATGCGAGTGCAGCACATCCTAGAAAGGGCACCATGAAGCTGACCAACCCAATCGCTAGGGCTTGCTCCCACTGCTTGCGAAAGACCACTGGATCAAGCTCTGCACCGGCAAGAAATGTCAGCAGTATTGCCCCGGCACCAGAGAGAAACTTTATCCAGCTAGCATCGCCCTGAAGGATCGCAACACCGAGCATTGCACCGATGATCAACTGGGCGATGGTCCCGACCACGATCTCTGATAGTGCGGTTGCTATCTTCAAGAAGATCGACATCAAGGTGGCGGCTAACGCCAACCCCAGCCATAAAGCCGCCTGAGCCCATATCTCAGTCATGGTGCTCACCTACGGTAGGGACTGTCAGCTCAGTTTTAGCCCGCTTGATTTCTGCAAAGATGTTTGATGAATAATCTGGAATTAAGCGGTTGAAAGAAAAGGCTCGAAACCTAAGCCCCAGGCTGCGCTGAGACTTACCAATCAGAAGGATACTGCGAGGGAAATCGAACATATCACCTGCCCTGATCATAGTCATGGACAGATAGACAGATAGACAGATAGACAGATAGACAGATAGACAGATAGACAGATAGACAGACAAAGCCTACGCGCCCATAAGGGATTTATGCGTAGGCATCATTAGCCGGAAGGCGGTTAAAGGAGGAATGCCATCTCCTGCGCTAACTCTAGCACCTGAATTTCTTTTTGCACGGGAGGAACTGTGCCGGTGAGGCCCTAGTTTTCGCTTCAGGGGAACGGGGTTATAGCTTTTTGATTGGTCGGGCCGAGCATTGTGTTTTGGGTTGCTCTATGACCCTTCGCTGCTGATGCCAAGATGCCGTTAACCAGCACACAATCGCCCATGCGGCCCCCAGGCACCATCCGGACAAGACATCGGTGGGATAGTGAACACCCAGGTACAGTCGGCTCAAACCAACAAATAGAGTGAGGGTTATCGAAAGAGCGACAAAGTAAATTTTGAAACGTTTCTCGCTGTGTGCGCTGGCAAGAATGGCTCCAAGTGTCAGAAACGTAACGGCTGAAAGCGTTGCATGACCACTTGGAAAGCTCGCAGTGAACACCCTTGCGGCGTGTGGAATATCAGGTCGAACTCGATCAATGCCTAGCTTGAAAAGTGTGCTCAGGATCGCACCACCTACAACCGAGACAGTTAATAGGACTGCCGTCGACCGCTTGCGTAAGAGAAAGAGGTAGCCCAAAGTCGAGAGAAAAACAAATCCTAAAAAGGCATAACTGCCAAGAGCCGTGACATCTCTTCCCATTTCCTCTAACCAGGCGGGACCAATTGGATCGGCCGGATTACCGTTAGCGCGCAGCGCCATTAAAAAAGCGTGGTCGAATACTTCCGTATTACCTTTCATGACCATTACAGAAAGGAATATAAACGTGAATACGAGCACGGCACAAACGATTGATTCGGATCGAAAACTGTTTGGCTTTTGTAGCATGATTTCTCTCAAAATATTGGTATTGGCTGAGACCCAGGTTGATGAGGTTCGGCATGGCAATCAAAAAAATACTTTATTTTTTTCAATTTAGCGAAAGAGCCAATAGTCATTCCCGGCAGAAAAATGGGAGGCTTCATCTCCATCTCAGAATGGTGGTTAGCTGATCATAGTGAAGTACTCAGGCCACCTTCAATTTGGAAAAACAGATTGCCAACTTTGAGCATCGATAAAGCCAAGAGCAAGCGGTGCGCCGCCCGCTTCAGATTTGGATATGAAAATTGAGATGCCATAGTCAAGCGTAGTCGACGTAGACAGTTTCATACTTTTTTCGAGTTGCACCATACATTCGCTATGCGTGACAAGAATCAAATTACGACCTTTCATTTTTTGTTGAAGTACATCGTGAAGCATGGTGTTTTTACAGTTGATTAACCAATTCTGCTCTGCACTTGCGTGACCAAACATAAATAATGCACTCTGCGCGGTTCTAGTGAGAGGGCTGCTGTAGATGTCTGTTTTCTCTATGCCGAGCTTTTGAAACTCTTTACCCAACTCAATAGCAGCATCTCGGCCCCGGCTGGTAATCCCATCTGCTTTATCTAGGCAAGGGGCTTTCGAATGGTCGCAGCGCTCCACATGGCGTACCAAGGCAATCACCTCGCCATTGGCCCATTGCGACTTTAGGTCGGCCACCTGCATGGCATTAGCCTGCCCGAGATTTATGAGCGGAGCGCCCTTCATCAAGAAGTAAGTGGCTATGATGATGAGTCCAGCAACAACCACCATCAAAATATATTTATATTTTGCGATCACGGTAATGTTGTCCGAGCGATTTTTGAGGGGTGTATTTAACCTTGATTTCACTGTCGTGCTGTTCCTATGGCAGGGATGTAAAAATACTGATTATTAGAGCGAGCAAAAGGATGGGGAGTCTATGTGAGGGGAAGTGAAAGACTGGTGAAATGGATGTGAAGATAAAGCTCCCAATCACCAAAAGAACGTTGTGAGCAAGCATCTTGACCACAAATCAAGCAGTTCATTTACTCTTCGTGAAGCAGCCAGGAAAAATTGAGGAGAGACTCGGGTATCTCCGGAACCGAAGAAATAGATTCCTGCGATTAGTTATGATCATGCCAAGGTACCTGTTTACTGCTCTTGAGGTCGTAACGAAGCTCAGAGATGAGACCTGCGATGTCTCGCCCATTTGTGAGCTTGCTAACAGAAATTCCTGTCACAACCAGTGTTTCTCGTCCTGAAGTGTTTTGATAAATGCGCACAGTCAATGACTTATTGGAGTCGACCGCGCATTGACAGCGGATGGGCAGGAAGCTTTGTTCGATGATATGCCGGAGTTCTAAAGTTGAAATCATTTTCGCCACTTTGCAACACCGGTCAGCCAAATGTCCTTCGTCGTGAGATTGACGCTGTGACTGCGCCATCGGCCCCTAAGTTGGCTTGGGACTACACCACAAGCTTAGCCACTTATCGGGCAACGATTAGATTTTTTTGTTGTTAGACGTACGGTAACTCTCTTTCGTAAGACTATCGCCCCCCAACGTTTTAGCGTACGATTTTTTCCGAATTCTGTAGCCCCGTATAAGCTCGCGTTCCCCACACCTTCACCATGGAACCTAAGTGCAGCAAAGAAACTTCTGCCAAGTAGTCTTCGATGGAAACCCTCGCAGTGGTCATGCAGAAGGGTTATCCCTGATCCCCTGACCGAAACGGGCCTTCAGTCAATGCTGTCCATCAACGAGTTCTATTAGTGAATAGTGAATTTTTCCACGATTTCCCCAAAGGCCCTGTTATGAAAGGCACTCTTGATCGCCTACGTGGTTGGGCTAAAAGCCTGAAACGCCAGATCATGGTGCTATGGTTTTCCTACCAGCACCCTCAAACACCTTGGCTACCAAAATGGATTTCTATTTTCGTGGTGGCCTATGCGTTAAGCCCCATCGATCTCATCCCAGATTTCATCCCGGTACTGGGCTATTTGGACGACGTAATAATTCTGCCACTAGGCATTATGCTGGCGATTCGACTAATGCCCCCCGTGGTACTTGAGGAGTGCCAGCTAAAAGCGAGTGAGTGGGAGAAAAATAACGTAAAGCGCCCAGTGAATAAGGTCGCCGCAGTGCTCATCGTCATGGTCTGGTTGGCTGCATTGGCAGGCGCATGGCTGGCCTTCAGGCACAACTGAGTATCTGCTGGGAGACATGCGCCCGTACTTGATTGACGGTACTCTGCATTAGGTTCTGACTGCTTGTGCGACCCCCTTGCTATGATTTCGGGCAATTTCATTGCAGGGGCTGCCCATGAAGCACTTCAAGGCGCTGCAAGGGAAGGTTCATGCATAACATCCAGTTAACGACACCCTTGGCCCAACTATCGACAGTTTGTTTTGCCTGCCGGCAGTCCATCCGCACGGCCGTGGCCATCGTTGATGGTCTAGTCCTGATAGCCAGGAGCAAGTGCTGCTAAAGGAGCCACGAATTTAGAACCCACCTGCAAGCATGAACATAACGCAGAAATATCCTCTTGAAGGGCCATCGCCTGTCCCCAAATACTGTCGACATCACTGGTAGCCACGGTGAGAGGGCAACCTTCCAGTACCGTCATGGCCATGGCATGCAGACGTAAGAAATCGTCCCGAATGCTGCCGACCCCTCCGATTTCAGCAAGGCAGGCATCCAGCCGGTCGACCAAGCTGAGCAATTGAGAGGTGTCGTAGCTCGCACGCAGAGAGTCGAGTACCTTGGCATCGACGTCCCCACAGGGTGTCACTCGAAACGAAGCCGGCGGGATGTGCATCAGTTCGCCTCCTCAACTTTACTATTGGGCATCTGTTGCGCACGCATTGAACCCGCAGCCTGCTGGAAAATGGAATCCTTTATCCACGGTTCCGGTGGGCGCTTGAGTTTCAGGTTGAATTCCCCAAAGCGTTTGACGTTGCTGGTCAGGTAGGGACTGAGAAACGATACATCGTCATCAGTAAACTGCCAGCCATCACGGGCGAGCTTGTGCAGGATACGCATCATGTCGACGGTGTTCTGCAAGATCACCGAGGAGGCAATCATATCGTTGTAACGCAAGCGCTTCTGTTGCTCATCTGGATCATTCTCGGCGATGACATCGCCACCGAAGGACAGCCACTTCGAGAAACCATTGTAGGACTCAATCTTGTTGGTATTGGCGGTTACTTCTTGGCGCAATTCACGATTGCCAATCCATTTGAGCAGGAAAATGGTCCGGATCACACATCCCAGCTCCTGCGCTGCATGGTAGAGCTTGTTGCGCCGACTGTAAGAGCCGAGTTTACGCAGCAGCATTGGCGAGGATATTTTGCCGGCCTGAATCGACAGCGCCACCTGCATCAGATCCTGCCA
>NZ_JASJVL010000020.1:0-98364 GCF_035019745.1 Pseudomonas sp. 10S5 | reverse complement strand
ACAAAACCAAAAGCGTGTTCCGTAGCCGCAGCTCCAAGGCCAGCCAGGGCTTTAACGAAGTCTCCTTTGAAGACCGCAACGGCGCTGAGTTGGTCTACCTGCGTGCCCAGCGCGATATGGAGCAACTGGTTCAGAACGACAGCCGCCTTGAAGTGCGCGGCCAGCGCTTGGAAACGATCAAGGGTGACAGCGTTTCAGTGCTCGAAGCTGAACACCACCAGACCATCACCGGCGACCGTAAGGTGCAGTTGTTGGCGGGTGATCACCTACACGTCACGGGTGCGAGCCACACCCGAGTCACCGAAGGGCTGTCTGTAGAGGCGGGTCAAGAGGTGCACCTCATGGCAGGCGTCAACTTGATCATTGATGCCGGTACCACCCTGACACTGGAAGCGGGCGGACAGCACCTTTTCCTCAGCCCTGCGGGCATATTTTCCAGCGTACCGATCCTGCTGGGTGGCGTTCCTCTGCCGGGAACACCGGCTGTGCCGTTGCCACCCGAGGGCGTAGACGCTCTGGGCGCCGACGTTATTCCACCGGTCACGCCGATTTCAGCGCCGGCCATCGAGCAGCTCTTGGAGCAGGCACCTCCCCATTGCGAAGTCTGTGAAATGGAAGAGGACAAGGCGCCATGAGCAGCCCTGAGCATGCCAACTACCTGCTGATCGATGGAGCGCTACGTCCGGGCGCGCTGGTTGAGCGACTCAAGGACGATCAGTCCGCGCAGGCCAATCCGCTGTACTCGGGGGGCCGCTGGAGTGAACTACGCGACCAGGGACCGATTCTGATCCAGCTGGACGCGGACAGCCGGCTCGTCTCGCAATGGCTCAATGAACCTCGCAAGCAACAAGATTCAACGTTGCTGTACAGCACGAAGCCGCTGAACGTCGTGGCCAACCATCTGCGGCAATTCATTTGCCCCCCCGACGCATGGGGCGGCAACGGCTTGCTGCGGTTTTCCGATCCCTTGGTCGCGTCTTTTTGGCTGTCGAGCTTCTCGGACTCACAACTGGCTGAACGGCTGGGGCCTATCGAACACTGGTGGGTAGGCCGTCCGACACACAGCTGGCAAGAACCGTCTCCACGTTCCTGGCAGAGGTTTAGCCGAGTTGAAGCCCAATCGTCGTGGACGCCGAACGTTGCCTTTCTCGACTATCCACAGCTGGCAGCGCTTGCACGGGCGCAACGCTGGCAGCTGGAGGACCGTTTTTACCAGTGGTTAAACAGCCGCCGCCCCGACTCTTTTGCAGCCATGAACAATCAGCAAACATCGGACTGGATGCAAACAACGATCGATAGCGGGCTTGCCTGGGGATTGTTCACCGAACGTGGACTGATCATTTGGGCCGAAATAAGCCTGGACATGGGCTCCGACTTTGCAGATCAAAGGGACGGCCGCTATCAAACCTGGCTTGACCGCGACCCCGAGCATCCGGGCCTGTCACCCGAGTTGCGTATCAAAGCATTCGACATTTTTCGCCATATGCACAGGGACTTCATTCATGCTCGCTAAAACCGGCAATCTGCAAGAACGGCGCGACGCTCTGTTCACTGATACGCCAGCGGCGGCCAAAGCGTCATGCCCGTTCAAAAACCCTGAAATCGCCATCGTGCCGATGCGCTACGCCTTGGATCGCTCGCATTACGACGTCGATCCCGCCGCGCTCACCCCGCTGAGCCCACGCGGAAAATGGGCCTGTTTACCCTCGCTAAAAACCCGCACCTACACCCTGCGCCAACTGCGTGAGGGTTATGTTTATGTCTTTGATGAAACCGCCAACACTCTGCACGAGTACGAATATTCGGCGGTTACCGCCCTCCTCACGCGCATCCTTTGGGACGAGTCCGAGACCGGTTTGGATCAACGTTCTAATTCAAACAGAGGCATTCGCCAGACACACTTGCTTTACCCGCGCAGCCATCAACTGTACATCGCCTTTTCGCCCCAGCAATGGACCTGGCGCACGTGTGAGCATTTGCGTTCCCACGCCAAGGATCGCGCACAGTGGATGCAGCCGCTGGACCTGAAAGATTACAGCCGCAGCCTGTCGGTGCCCCACGCTCTGCCGTTGATGCAATTGGCGAAGAAAGCTGTAGCGGACATCGATGCCTGGCCGATTGCCCACGACGGTCGTTTTGCCGATTCGGCCCATCCACCCAAGGCCATCGGCGGCCTTGGTGAAACCCGACACCAGGTACCACTGGCCGCCGATGTGATCTGGACCGGCACCGTCGACGACAAATTCAGTTCAGTGCTTATCGCTCTCAACGACCCCTTGGCAGTGATGGAAGACCTCGGCATGCAACTGGCCGCCGACCAAGCCGCCTTTCAGGAATGGCAGGACGAGCACGGGCACAAACTGGGGATTGCCGGGATTGTCGAGCAACTCTGCGGCGCCGGCAGCGATCGATCACTGCTCCCCAAGTCGGCGCTCAAGGATGAAAGCGCGACCCGGGAATACGTCGCCCTGGCTGAAAAATACTTCGAACAACTCAAACTTGAGGAAGATTCCGGAGCAATGACCCCCGGCACCGGCTTGATCCTTGGATTGAACGCCCTGCCGTCCACCGAAATCGGCAATCAGATCTACTGGAAATTCCACAGTCGGCCCGACCCCAAGCTGCGCGAAAGTTGGGAGAACCGGCAAAAGTGGCGCCTGCAAGCCGATCATGTCGCGGCACGCAGCTTTGCCGAAACCCAGCAGCCCCGGCGTGATGCCCTGCGCCAGCAGCTCTCAAAAACCCAGCACGACCTCAGGACGTGGGCCGAGCACATCGGCACCGAACCGCTAAAACTGTTCGTTGACACCACCCACCCCGACAGCCTGCTCTACCTGCAAAGCCTTATCGCGGGCCTGCTGGAAATCCTCGGCCAGGACCTGACGACCTCGCACTGGATGATGGAAGAAGAACTGCACGCCAAATCGCTGTTCGGCGTCGCCCGCTTCGGATTTTCCGTCGGCCTGAAAGCCGCTTTCGATGCGCAAGTTAACGACCTGATCCAAGACCATAACGATATCAATGGGCTGTTCAGTCGTGCCAGCGAACTGAACGCGTTGCTGGGCCACGACGCCATCGCCAGCCACCCCTGGATGAAGGCCCTGAGCGAACCGATTCAAAACACCTTCAAGGCCATGGGCGATCTGGTCAAAGGCGCTGGCAAACACGTTCTGGAGAAAACCCTGCTCGCCTTATTGGCTGCGGACAGCCGTTTGGCCAGTGGGAAAAGTCCGCACTTGGGCGCCCTGCTGCGCAACCTGGCCATCGGCAATTTCCTGATGGGACATCCCAATGTACTCAAGTCCGTCCCTGACTTTGCCAAACGCCTCATGCAGTGGAAACAGGAGATGAACCAATTACGCGCTGGGTTAAACGGCGCCCAGTATCGCTTCACCTACCAACGCGACACCTACAACGCCCGCAGCCTGGGCCGCGCCGTGGCTGACGCGGACAACGCCCTCAAAGTCCATGCTCTAAAACTACCGCTGTTGTTTGAGTTCGAACATTCGCCGTACCTCAAATCCATCCAGGAAGGCATCGCCGCTTCCCTCGCCCGCGGCGGCCTCGCTGCCGATAATTGGCTCAACGGAGTCCGCACCTGGAGCGAAAAACGCGGCCTCAACGCTGGAGCGTTTACCTACGCCGTGATCATTTCTAACTTGATTAATACCGCGCTGGTTTATCGCGACCTGTCGAAAGATGGGGAGTTGAGTGAGAAAGACTGGGTGAAGCTGACATCGGCGGCGGCGTATACCGGGAGTGCGTTGATGGGGTTGTTTGTGGAGACGAAGTGGGGGGTGATGAAGGATTTGAGTACGGTTGTTGATGGAGAAAAGGAAAAAATCACAAAAAGGCGCGCTAGTTTTTGGAGTCAGAGACAGCCGGGGTGGGGAACGCTCATACGTGGTTTCGGTGCTCGACTGGTGGGATTGGGTGCGTTTACTTTGGTGGCGACCTTTACAGAAACTTGGGACATTTCAGACGACATAACAAATGCGAGTTCGTTGGGCGATAAAAAATTGCTGTGGATAAAAGCTGGAGCCGTTGTGGGGATGTCACTTGTAGGGATATTGCAACTGACAGCGGGGAGCATGGCTCTCGCTGGAAACCCTGCGTTGCTGGCGCTAGCTATGAATCCTTACATCGCTGGGGGTGCACTTGCAGTTGGTTTAATTTATCTTTTGGCCACGCTTGCACTTAATTACTTGAAACGCGATGCCGTTGGTCAATGGCTGCGAAAGGGCTCATGGTCACGTCACCCTGAAGATCTAGCTGGAAGTCAAATAACCCATTTGGAAGAAAACAGATCATTTTTGGAAATACAACTAAGCCCGACACTCCATGTGAAACCGACGTATGAATATATTGAACGATATACCTACAAAAAAGGCCATGAACAGATACCCATCCAAAACGGAGCATGGGTTCAGTTGCTCATCCCAACGGAACTTCAGGGATCAGTGATTCAAGTGAATTTGATAGCTAGCCATCGCCCCTATTACGTGGGCACCGTTGAGAAGTCAGGTCATTCACTGCAAAAATCCTTTATCGATAACGGCGAAATTATCGACCCCTCGCTACTCGGTAATACGCCAAGCGAGAGTGGAGCTAAAAAACGAATAGAAAGCTGTCATCCCATACCCTCGGGGGGCGAAGGTATTATCTGGCAAGCTTGGGTTCCCCTAACCGTAGAAGCCCAGTTTATTGAAGCTCAAGTTTGGTATCCCGCGGAAATTCTGGCCAACGCCGAGGGTGATCGCGGATTTCGCTTCCAGTTGGAATTGGTAGAACAAGGTGTTACGGATGAAAAAGATACGCTTATGAGCAGCTTGGATACCAAAAATATACAAGTTCAAACTCTGGGTGGCCGAGATGAAGCGACCGCTCTTGCTGTACCGGGTTGGGAATAGCATGGACAACAGTGAAGAAAGACAGCCTTATTTTCAACCAGATAGCGGCTTACCGTTGAACGCCATAGAACTGTTCGGCGGAAAAGTGCTTAAAACTTGGACCACGAAGGCCCTGCCGCATCCAGTGGGGACTATCAATATAGTGATGGGTGCAGTGTGCACTATCATCATCGGGGTGGTCTTTTACGGATATTTTGGCGACCAGGCCGTCATAGGTGACTTCCCAGTTCTCGGTTGCGGTATTTTTGCCCTCTGCCTATGGCTGCTGTTCTGGAAAAAAGGTGCTCTGCAAAAAAACGTATATAAAGTCCGCATCACTGAGGTAGGCGGTCAAGCAAATTACTGGGCGGACATTCCTGAAAACATGAAGTTCTTTTTCAGGTGGATGGTCGGTATAAGCGTATTCCTTGTCGTTTGTATGATCGCAGTCATGCCGTCGGGAATCTGGTTACTGGCAGGCCCCGGCGGCATGGCAATACTAGCCTCCAGATCCCTTCTAAATTGGAAAAGAGAAATAAATTACACAAAATTCAAATGGGATAGAGTGAATTGGATTGTCATTGACAGAAAACGAAATGTCGTCGTGCTCACACGCCACTACAATGCGGACGATCCGATTGAAGATCAGTATTTTTGTTTTGAAGCGTTTGTACCCAAAGACCAAATAGATGACCTAATCAGAATCGCTAAATTTCATGCACCAACGTGCACCCACTTCGAACAATGCTACTGGGACGGCTGTAATGAGTAACGATTTTTGTCATCCTCCACTGGAAGAAAAGCATGAACACGCTTGATGAGGATAAACCCTTCTTCCAACCAGATAGCCGCTTACCCTTGAACGCCATAGAGCTATTCGGCGGGAAAGTGCTTAGAACTTGGACCACGAAGGCCTTGCCGCATCCAGTGGGGACTATCAATATAGTGATGGGCGCAGTGTGCGCCATCATCATCGGGGTGGTCTTTTACGGCTATTTTGGCGACCAGGCCGTCATAGGTGACCTCCCAGTTCTCGGTTGCGGCATTTTTGCCCTCTGCCTATGGCTGTTGTTCTGGAAAAAAGGTGCTCTGCAAAAAAACGTATATAAAGTCCGTATCACTGAAGTAGGCGGTCAAGCAAATTACTGGGCGGACATTCCTGAAAACATGAAGTTCTTTTTCAGATGGATGGTCGGTATAAGCGTATTCCTTGTCGTATGCATGATTGCAGTCATGCCGTCGGGAATCTGGTTACTGGCAGGCCCCGGAGGCATGGCAATTCTAGCCTCGAAATCCCTTCTAAATTGGAAAAGAGTAGTTCGCTACAATGACTTTAAATGGGAAGAACTTAACTGGGTCGTCATCGATAGAAAACGAAAGCTCGTTGTATTTACAGCACATTGGGATCCCAGCAGGACGTTTGAAGAGCAGTATGTTTGCTTTGAAGCATTTGTACCCAAAGACCAAATAGATGAGTTAATCAGAATCGCTAAATTTCATGCACCAACATGCACCCACTTCGAACAATGCCACTGGGACGGCTGTAATGAGTAACGGTTCTTGTCGTCCCCCATTGGAAGAAAAGCATGAATAAGCTTGATGAGGATCAGCCCTACTTTCAAGCAGATAGTCGGACGCCGCTCAATGCAATAGTTCTGTTTGGAGGGAAAGAGCTTATGGCATGGACAACCAAGGCCCTGCCGCACCCGACCCTGGCAGGTAATATAATGATGGCTGTAGTTTTCAGCTTACCCCTTGGAGTTATTGTCTACGAATACTTTACCGGCCGACCTGCGATAACAGAAGACACGCAGACCGACTCTGCTATTTTGTTCCTTTGCATATGGATATTTTTTTGGAAAAAAGTAGTTCTTCAAAAAAACGTTTATAAGATGCGCATCACTGAGGTTGGCGGGCAAGCCAATTACTGGGCTGACATTCCTGAAAACATCAATATTTTTTTCAGGTGGACGGTGGGCATAGGCATATTCCTTGTCGTTTGCCTGATCGCAGTCATGCCGTCCGGAATCTGGTTACTGGCAGGCCCCGGAGGCATGGCAATTCTAGCCTCCAAATCCCTTCTAAATTGGAAAAGAGAAATTAAATACACTAGATTTACTTGGGACCAATTAGATTGGATCGTCATTGATAGAAAACGAAAGCTCGTTGTATTTACAGCGCATTGGGACCCCAGCAGGACCCTTGAAGAGCAGTATGTTTGCTTTCAAGCATTTGTACCCAAAGACCAAATAGATGACTTAATCAGAATCGCTAAACTGTACGCCCCAACATGCACCCACTTCGAACAATGCCACTGGGATGGCTGTAATGAATGACTGCTGCACAGCCGATCTCGGGCAGGCTCGCTCCTCCAACTGTTACGTGTGTGCTCATGCGGGTGGTGGCTTATCCAATAACCGCAGCAACGCCCATCACGGCACTAACTTCTGCACCCGCACCCGGTCCACCGCGAAACTGGTGTCCACCTGCTTACGCGAATCCCGGTAGCGAACAATTTCGGCCTTGATGTTGTTCTGGTCGTCTCGCAGGCTTTTCATCTGGTCGACTAACGATTGCGGCACAACCCGCCCCGCTCGTTCCTGGTCCGCCGCCTGGCTTTGCAGGTTGCTTTGCTGAGCGCTCAGGTTCTGTAGATTGCCTTGTGCAACGGCGACCAGTGCGTCCAACTCGGCGAGTTTGCGGGCTTTGGCGTTGTCGACGTCGGCGACGCTGCTGTAAAGGCGCAGCAATTGAGCGTCAGAATCGGCCTGGGCCTTATCGGCACGCTGCTGTACAAGTTCGGCGGCAGTCGGCGCGGGGGGCACTACTTTCATCACGCGCCCGCGCTCGTTGAGCACTTGATAGCCTTTGCCCACGTACTCGGGTGGCACGCCTTGGCGATCAAGGACAACCCCACCTTTGCTGTCGACGTAGCGATAGAACAAGATCTGAGGCTTTTCCGCTGCCTGCCCAGCCACAACGTACAACGCCAGAACTAATCCGTACACGCTCAGCTTGGGCATATAGACACTATCCTCAGATTCCGTACTGCTTGCGATAGGCCTCGACCGCCGGCAAATGCTGCTTTAGTTGTACATCATCGGCCAAATATTGCAGAACTTGATTCAGCGACACGATGCTGACGACTGGCATACCAAAGTCGCGCTCAACTTCTTGAATGGCCGACAGCTCACCGCGGCCTCGTTCCTGGCGGTTCAACGCGATCAGTACCCCGACCGCCGTAGCGTTTTGGTCTTTGATGATCTGCATTACTTCGCGAATGGCGGTACCGGCGGTGATTACGTCATCGATAATCAACACGTTGCCGGTAAGAGGCGCGCCGACCAAGCTTCCACCTTCGCCGTGGGCCTTGGCTTCTTTACGGTTGAAACACCACGGCAGATCGAGCTGGTGATGTTCAGCCAACGCCACGGCTGTGGCGGCGGCCAGAGGAATTCCTTTGTACGCCGGGCCGAACAGAACATCGAAAGAAATACCACTGTCGACCACTGCTGCGGCATAGAAACGGCCTAGCTGCGCCAGAGCAGAACCGCTATTGAACAGCCCCGCATTGAAGAAATACGGACTGATGCGCCCGGACTTAAGCGTGAATTCACCGAAGCGCAAAACCCCACGATCGATGGCAAAACGGATGAAGTCGCGTTGATACTCATGCATGAAAAAAGCCCCAAATACCACGGATTTAGCTAATTAGGTAGAGCTCGGGTATCATACACGCACGTGATTTTTGGGGCCATTTATGCGGATCATCAGTGTGAACGTAAATGGCATTCAGGCCGCAGTCGAGCGTGGTTTGCTCAGTTGGCTGCAAGCTCAGAATGCCGACGTCATCTGCCTACAGGACACCCGCGCCTCCGCCTTTGAACTGGACGACCCAGCCTTCCAACTGGATGGCTATTTCCTTTATGCCTGCGAAGCTGAAGTTCCTGCCCAGGGTGGCGTGGCGCTTTACTCGCGGTTGCAACCGAAAGCGGTAATCAGCGGGCTCGGCTTCGAAACAGCCGACCGTTACGGGCGTTACCTGCAAGCAGATTTCGACAAAGTCAGTATTGCGACCTTGCTGCTTCCTTCCGGGATGAACGGTGATGAAGACTTGAATCAAAAATTCAAGCTCATGGACGACTTCGCTCGCTACCTGGACAAACAACGACGCAAACGCCGTGAGTACATCTACTGCGGCTCGTTGTACGTTGCGCAACAGAAGCTTGATATCAAGAACTGGCGCGACAGTCAGCAATCTCCAGGTTTCCTTGCGCCAGAACGCGCCTGGATGGACGAGATTGTCGGCACCATGGGTTATGTCGATGCGCTGCGTGAAGTCAGTCGCGAAGGTGATCAGTACAGCTGGTGGCCGGATAACGAACAGGCAGAAATGCTCAACCTCGGTTGGCGTTTCGATTACCAGTTGCTGACTCCGGGCTTGCGCCGCTTCGTGCGCAGCGCGCGCTTACCGCGTCAACCTCGCTTTTCACAGCATGCTCCATTGATCGTGGATTACGACTGGACGTTGACCATTTAACGTTCCGTCGCCCACAAAAAAGCCGACTCCGTGTCGGCTTTTTTGTGGGCGCTGAACTGTTGTCGATCACTTGTAGGAGGCGGATCAGTCAGCCAGTGCTGCGCGCTGCAGTTCAAACAGTTCAGTCATGCCTTTGTTCGCCAAGGCGAGCATGGCGTTCAATTCTTCAGGTTGAAACGGTGCACCTTCAGCCGTGCCCTGCACTTCGATGAAGCCGCCAGTGCTGGTCATCACCACATTGAGGTCGGTTTCAGCGGCAGAGTCTTCCAAGTAGTCGAGGTCGAGTACGGGTTCGCCCTGATACATGCCCACCGACACCGCAGCGATCATCTGCTTGAGTGGGTCGCCGCTTTTGAGGCCGCCACGCTTCTTGATCACTTTCAAGGCGTCAACTAACGCAACCATGGCGCCTGTGATAGAGGCAGTTCGAGTGCCGCCGTCAGCCTGAATCACATCGCAATCGACATACAGCGTGACTTCACCCAATTTAGACATGTCTAGCGCTGCGCGCAGGGATCGGCCAATCAAACGCTGGATTTCCAACGTTCGCCCGCCTTGCTTGCCACGGCTCGCTTCACGCTGGTTGCGTTCGCCAGTGGCGCGCGGCAGCATGCCGTATTCAGCGGTCAACCAACCTTGACCCTGACCTTTAAGGAACCGCGGCACACCGTTTTCGACGCTGACTGTGCAGATCACTTTAGTGTCACCGAACTCGACCAGTACCGAACCTTCGGCATGCTTGGTGTAGTTACGGGTGATGCGGATCGAGCGCAGCTGATCGGCAGCGCGGCCACTTGGACGTTTCATTTGAAATACCTGTACTAAGACGGAAATCTGCCGAGCATTATAGTGATCACAACCCGGTGTGGGCAGTGCTAAAACGCTATTGGTCCGATTCTGACCTGCTTGCGGAGTCGGAATAGGCGTTTGGCAGCACCTTGCCACCGCGTCAATTTGGGCGCATCCACTGCACTGCGCTACAATCGCGCGCCTTCACAGCCTGGCGGCTTTTTATTACATTTATTGGGCAATTTACCGGCCATGGCAGTTTTCTTCCGCTCGCGTAAAAGAGGTATTCCCCATGGTGCACAGCATGACAGCCTTTGCCCGGATCGAAAGGGTTGGCGCCCAAGGCACCCTGAGCTGGGAGCTGCGCTCGGTTAATCATCGCTATTTAGAACCGCACCTGCGCTTGCCGGAGTCGTTCCGCGATCTTGAAGGCGCCGTCCGCGAAGCCCTGCGTCAGGGATTGTCGAGGGGCAAGGTTGAATGCACGCTGCGCTTTACCGAGGAAACCGCTGGCAAACCACTGCAAGTAGATCGTGATCGCGCAGCGCAATTGGTAGCCGCCGCTGAAGTGGTCGCCAGCCTGATCAAGCAACCCGCACCCTTGAACCCGCTGGAAGTGTTGGCCTGGCCTGGGGTTTTAGTGGCAGATGCCAGCGATCCGCAATCGTTGAACAACGACGCAATCGCCGTATTCAACGAAGCGCTGACCGAGTTAAAAGCGGGGCGAGGCCGTGAAGGTGCGGACTTGGCTAAACTTCTGGACGAACGGTTAGTATCCATCACCGAAGAGGTAGCGACCCTGCGTGTCTTGGTTCCGCAGATGCTCGCCACGCAACGGCAGAAAGTATTGGATCGCTTCGCCGACATGAAAGCCGAGCTTGATCCGCAGCGCCTTGAGCAAGAAATGGTGCTGCTGGCACAGAAGAGCGATGTCGCCGAAGAACTGGATCGCCTTGCCACCCATGTTTCCGAAGTACGCCGCGTCTTGAAGGCAGGTGGACAGGCCGGCCGGCGCCTGGATTTCCTGATGCAGGAACTCAATCGCGAAGCCAACACATTAGGCTCCAAAGCCTTCGACCCGCGCAGCACTCAGGCAGCGGTCAACCTCAAGGTGTTGATCGAGCAGATGCGCGAACAAGTGCAGAATATTGAGTAAGGCAACCCCGACATGACCCACAGCACCGGCACCCTTTATATCGTTTCTGCACCCTCTGGCGCGGGCAAAACCAGCTTGGTCAAAGCCCTGATCGACGCCCAGCCGCAGATTCGTGTTTCCGTCTCACACACCACGCGGGCCATGCGCCCCGGTGAAATCAACGATGTGAACTATAACTTCGTCGACCGAGCCGAATTCGTGCGAATGATCGAACACGGCGACTTTCTCGAACAAGCTGAAGTGTTCGGCAACCTATATGGCACATCGCAAAGTCGCTTGCAGCAGACGCTGGATGAAGGTCACGACCTGATTCTTGAAATCGACTGGCAGGGCGCGGATCAAGTACGCAAGTTAATGCCCGACGCTCGTTCGATCTTCATTTTGCCGCCGACTCAACAGGCGCTCCGCCAGCGCTTGACTAACCGAGGCCAGGACAGTGACGAGATCATCGAAGGACGCATGCATGAAGCCGTCAGTGAAATGAGTCACTACGTGGAATACGATTTCATCGTGATCAACGACGACTTCGCCACCGCGCTTGAAGACCTTAAAGCGATCTTCCGCGCCAACCAGCTGCATCAGAAACAGCAACAGCAGCGTTTTGGTAATTTGCTCGCTCAGTTGTTGGCATAGGTTAGGAGCATCAAGACGTAAGCTGTAAGCCTCAAGTTGGCGGTGTTTAAGACGCTTTTACTGGCCGCCTGTACCTTAAAACTTGAAGCTTATGAAATCTCCCCTTCCCTAAACGCTGGTGTTTTTTTAAACTATCGAGTCCGCTCGCCCATCCGGGCACCGCGCATACTGCATTTGCTACGAGGAATACCCATGGCCCGCGTGACCGTTGAAGACTGCCTAGACCACGTCGTTAACCGCTTTGAACTGGTCATGCTCTCTACCAAGCGTGCCCGCCAGTTGGCTACCGGTGGTAAAGAACCTAAGCTGCCTTGGGAAAACGACAAGCCTACCGTTATGGCTCTGCGCGAAATCGCGGCCGGCCTTATGAGTTACGCTGTCATCGCTGAAGCCGAAATCGTTGAAGATGAGCCACTGTTCGCGGCCTTCGAGGACGAGTCCAACGAGGCCATTTAAGCCTATGCCCGGTCGACGTAGTACGGCAAAGGGTTATCGCCTTCAGCGAGGAGTAGTGCCTTGCCGAGCATAGACGCCCTCGCCGATCGCCTGTCGACCTACCTCGGCAAAGACCAGGTCAACCTGGTCCGCCGAGCGTATTTCTACGCCGAACAAGCCCACGACGGCCAACGTCGCCGCAGCGGCGAAGCCTACGTTACGCACCCTTTAGCGGTTGCGAATATTCTTGCCGACATGCATATGGACCATCAAAGCCTGATGGCGGCCATGCTGCATGACGTAATCGAAGACACCGGAATCGCCAAAGAAGCGCTCTGTGCGCAATTCGGTGAGACCGTGGCCGAACTGGTCGATGGCGTCAGCAAGCTGACCCAGATGAACTTCGAAACCAAAGCCGAAGCTCAAGCCGAAAACTTCCAGAAAATGGCCATGGCCATGGCCCGCGACATTCGGGTGATCCTGGTCAAGCTGGCCGATCGGCTGCACAACATGCGCACACTGGAAGTCCTGTCAGGCGAAAAACGTCGACGGATTGCCAAAGAAACGCTGGAAATCTACGCGCCCATCGCTAACCGCCTAGGCATGCACAGCATCCGTATCGAGTTCGAAGACCTTGGCTTCAAGGCGATGTACCCGATGCGATCCTCACGTATCGGTCAAGCGGTCAAGCGCGCACGGGGCAACCGCAAAGAGCTGGTCAACAAGATTGAAGAGTCCCTGAGCCATTGCCTGGCGGTGGACGGTATCGAAGGCGAAGTCAGCGGTCGACAAAAACACCTGTACGGCATCTACAAGAAGATGCGCGGCAAACGCCGGGCTTTCAACGAAATCATGGACGTTTACGCATTTCGGGTCATCGTTGACAAGGTCGACACTTGTTATCGCGTGCTTGGTGCTGTGCATAATTTGTACAAGCCGCTGCCCGGGCGTTTTAAAGATTACATCGCGATCCCCAAAGCCAACGGTTACCAATCTCTGCACACCACGCTGTTTGGCATGCACGGCGTTCCCATCGAAATCCAGATCCGCACCCGCGAAATGGAGGAGATGGCGAACAACGGGATTGCCGCGCATTGGCTGTACAAATCCAGCGGTGATGAGCTGCCGATAAGCACCCATGCCCGCGCCCGCCAGTGGGTTAAGGGTGTGCTGGAAATGCAGCAGCGTGCCGGTAATTCGCTGGAATTCATTGAAAGCGTGAAGATTGACCTGTTTCCGGACGAGGTTTACGTATTCACGCCTAAAGGCCGAATCATGGAGCTGCCCAAAGGCTCGACGGCGGTGGACTTTGCTTACGCGGTGCACACCGATGTCGGCAACAGCTGCATTGCGTGTCGGATCAATCGTCGCCTGGCACCGCTCTCCGAGCCGTTGCAAAGTGGCTCGACGGTTGAAATTGTCAGCGCGCCCGGCGCACGCCCAAACCCGGCATGGCTGAACTTTGTTGTCACTGGCAAAGCACGCACGCACATTCGCCACGCCCTTAAGCTTCAACGCCGTTCTGAGTCCATCAGCCTGGGCGAACGCCTGCTGAACAAGGTACTCAACGGTTTCGACAGCACCCTGGAAAAGATTCCGGAAGAGCGAGTGCAGTTGATCCTCACCGAGTACCGAGTGGAGGTTATTGAAGACCTGCTCGAAGACATCGGCTTGGGCAATCGCATGGCTTATGTTGTTGCCCGCCGCTTGTTGACCAGTGATGCCGAGCAATTACCAAGCTCGGAGGGCCCGCTGGCGATTCGCGGCACCGAAGGCTTGGTGCTCAGTTATGCCAAGTGCTGCACACCGATCCCGGGCGACCCGATTGTCGGCCATTTGTCTGCAGGCAAAGGCATGGTTGTGCACTTGGACAACTGCCGCAATATCAGTGAACTCCGACACAACCCGGAAAAATGCATCCAGTTGTCATGGGCCAAAGACGTCACCGGCGAATTCAACGTCGAGTTGCGCGTCGAGTTGGAACACCAACGCGGCCTTATCGCGTTGTTGGCGAGCAGCGTGAACGCCGCAGACGGCAATATCGAAAAAATCAGCATGGACGAACGCGACGGCCGTATAAGCGTGGTCCAACTGGTAGTCAGCGTGCACGACCGTGTGCACCTGGCGCGTGTAATCAGAAAACTACGCGCGCTGACTGGAGTGATTCGCATCACTCGCATGCGCGCGTAGCCAAAAACTATCCCAAGGAGTTTTTCATGACCAAGACAGTTATCACCAGCGATAAAGCACCTGCGGCCATTGGCACGTATTCTCAGGCGATTAAAGTTGGCAACACCGTCTATATGTCCGGGCAGATCCCACTGGACCCGAAAACCATGGAATTGGTTGAAGGCTTTGAATCTCAAACGGTACAAGTATTCGAGAACCTGAAAGCCGTTGCCGAAGCCGCTGGTGGTTCGTTCAAGGATATCGTCAAGCTGAATATCTTTCTGACGGACCTGAGCCACTTCGCTAAGGTTAACGAGATCATGGGCAAATACTTCGATCAACCATACCCGGCTCGGGCTGCGATCGGTGTTGCTGCGCTGCCAAAAGGCTCGCTGGTAGAAATGGACGCCATTCTCGTCATCGAATAATTTTCCCGGGCGGATCGTCAACCGTTTCGCCCTACTCCACGCAAAGGAATGATCGCCATGCGCTTTGCGCTTGCCCTCTCGCTGCTCGCTGCCCTTATAAGCGGCTGTGCCAGCAACTCCGACCGTAACCCGGACGGTATCTGGATCAATCAAACCGCAATCGATGCCGCTGTAAAGGGCGGTAATCTGCGTCAGGCACTTCTCGCCAACGGACCAAACCTGGAGTGGAATGTTAACTCCAAAGCCGCCCAGGCCTCGTTTTCCAATGGCTTTGAGCAAAGTGAAGGCAAGATCACTAGCGCAGCCGATGGTAAGTATCACGTCGATTTTTATGGCAATTTCTTCGAAGACTTAAAGATCAAAGGTGATGACCTGATCCAAATCGCCAGCGAATCAGGTCCAGAACAACGCTTCCAACAGCCAAAAGACCCCGCACCTGCTGCTGCACCACCGGGTAGCAGCTTCGAAAAAGCGCTGTATGGGGCTTACATGGGCGGCAAATGGAAGATTGTCGATGGCGAAGGTGTCGGGAACATTGTGCAATTTCATGCCGACGGTAGTGTCGATGGCTTGCCTGATGATGACCGCTATGCACTCTGCCTGGCCGGCGATTGCGCCGCCATGAGCGGTGAAAACGACAGTCTTTGGCTAGAGAAAAACAAGCAAGGCAATGCTTGGATATTCGTCCGCAAGGGCGATCAGCTTGAAATACTGCAAGCCGTAAACCAAGCACGCTCGGACGAAATGCCCGACCTGCATCCCGGTCCTCGCCGATGGCTGCTTGAGCGCGACTAACGTGCATTCCCCTCTTTTGGCGAAAGGCTTGACGCGGTTACACCCGTTAACCGTTCGCCACAAGTTGGCTCTACAGGTTTCCCTCGATAATCGCGGCATAACCTTCTCGATAACTCGCATAGCGCGGCACCCAGCCCAAAGCACGGGCTCGGACATTGCTGCACTGCTTGCTGCCAGTACGGCGAACGCTCGCTTCGGCGGACCACTCGGTAACGCCCAAATACTCACGCAGCCAAGCGACCACTTCAGCCAGTGGCGCAGGTGCATCGTCAACGCCTATGTAGCAATCATCCAACGCTACCCCGCGAGCATCTGCCTGTAGCAAGTACGCCAACAACCCTGCTGCATCGTCGACGTGGATTCGGTTGCCATATAACGGTGGCTCGGTGGCCACACGATAACCTTGGCGTACTTGAGTCAGAAGCCACTCGCGCCCAGGACCATAAATACCGGTCAGCCTCACTACACTTGCAGGAATGCCACTGCCCAATGCAAGCCGCTCGGCCTGCTGCATCAACCGACCTGAATAGCCTACGGCTTGGGTGGTGGATAATTCATCGACCCACTCGCCGTGCAGCTGCCCATACACACTGCTGCTGGACACAAACAGCAAACGTTTCGGTCGTTGTCCGTGTTGCTTGAGCCAGTTCAACACATGACTCAGCCCATCCACATAAGCTGCCTGATAACCCGCTTCATCATGATCAGTCGCGGCCGCGCTGTAGACCACATAATCCAAGGGCCCAGTTGGCCAATCGCCAGGGCAACCCGCATTGAAAAGATCGCCGGCAACTCCAACTACTCCGGCGGGTAGTCGTGAGATCGACCGGCGCAGGCCATAAACCGTCCAACCATGGGCGAGCAGTTGGTTGGCCAAACGGCCTCCTACGTCACCGCAGCCAGCAATTAAAACAGAAGGGGCAGACATTCTGGGGCTCCGGATAAGCGTGCGAAAAGAGCACGGTAGACGACCCAAAATATCCGCTAAATACAGATAATTTAACGCCACCTACAAATAGAAAGATTACGCATCGCTGTTGCTAACGAGAATTATTTGCAATAATGCCCGCCTATTTTGCTCTCCTCTCTCGGCTTTTTGTCCAGCCCAAGTGCAGAACATATTTTCTCATTTTTCCAGGTCCGGCCAGCATGACATGTATTCAAGCCTCCGCTTCGCCAACCAAACTGTTCAGCTTGCCACGTGCATCGTGCTGCACTGCTGTCGTGATACTTAGCTTACTACTTGCCCCCACGGCATTTGCCTATCAGACCGCATTCGAGGCGACGCCCACCACGCAATTTGTAGCGGAGGCGACTTCTCCTGTTTCACCCACAGCCCAAGCCGCGGCAAGCGATTTTTCCGTAGCCGCACTGGGTACCGTTCCGACCATTGTTGACAGTAGCCTCGGCATGGCTAATGACTTGTCGCCTTGGGGTATGTACCAACACGCCGATATCATCGTAAAAATCGTCCTTATCGGTCTATCGATTGCTTCTTTAATCACTTGGACCATCTGGGTCGCCAAAGGGTTTGAACTGGTAGGCGCCAAACGTCGCCTGCGCGGTGAAATCGTTACGCTGAAAAAAGCCCGCACCCTTAAAGAAGCCAGTGACGGCGCAAGCAAAGAAGGCACTCTGGCCCACTTACTGGTTCACGACGCCCTCGAAGAAATGCGCCTTTCTACCAATAGCCGCGAGCGCGAAGGCATCAAGGAACGCGTCAGTTTCCGTCTGGAGCGGCTTGTGGCTGAGTGCGGTCGCAACATGAGCAACGGTACCGGCGTACTCGCCACCATTGGCTCCACCGCACCGTTTGTGGGACTGTTCGGTACAGTGTGGGGCATCATGAACAGCTTCATCGGTATCGCCAGAACACAAACCACCAACCTCGCCGTTGTTGCACCCGGCATTGCTGAAGCGTTGCTAGCAACCGCGATGGGCCTGGTTGCTGCGATTCCTGCCGTGGTGATCTACAACGTATTTGCCCGCTCCATCGCGGGTTACAAAGCGCAGGTTTGCGATGCCTCTGCCCAAGTCCTGCTGCTGGTCAGCCGTGATCTCGACCACCTGCCGGCGCAACCTGGCCAGCAGCCGCACGTGGTGAGAGCGGGGTAAGTCATGGGCCTGCATCTGAACGAAAGTGGCGGCGATGATCTCATCGAGAACCACGAAATTAACGTCACGCCCTTTATCGACGTCATGTTGGTACTGCTGATTATTTTTATGGTGGCTGCCCCATTGGCGACGGTCGACATCAAAGTCGATTTGCCTGCTTCAACGTCGAAGCCAGCATCACGACCGGAAAAACCATTGTTCCTAAGCGTCAAAGCCGATCTGAGCCTGTTTCTAGGCGAAGACAAGGTCAGCCTTGAGCACCTTGGTAAGTTGCTAGACGCCAAAACCAAAGGCAAAAAAGACACGACGATTTTCTTTCAAGCCGACAAAGGCTTGGATTACGGCGATTTGATGGGCGTCATGAACGCGCTGCGTGGCGCGGGCTACCTAAAGATTGGCCTCGTAGGTCTTGAGACGGTTAGTGAACAATGATGACTTTGCGCCAAAAACTGACACGCTATAGCGGCAGTCTTTTGTTGGTGCTCGCCGCACACACAGTAGCGATCATTATCGCGCTGCGTTGGTCGGCGCCTCAGATCATCGAGTTTCCGCCGGCAGCTATGCTGGTCCAGCTGGCGCCAAGGCCTGCAGCCTCGCCAATGCCTTCACCTATAGTCGTGCAATCACCGCAGCTCCCAGCTCCGGTTGAAGAAACACCGCTACCAAAACTGGCAAAAGCTGAAAACCCAGAAACTGCTATTCCAAAACCGGTCAAGCCGAAGACAAAACCGAAGCCGCCCACACCAGAAATGAAGCCAAAACCACCGCCAGAAGAACCCGTAGACCCCAAGCCTGTCGAAGCTCCGTTGATCGCTTCACAGTTGGTAACATCCGGTGCACCGCTTGCGATGGCGAGCCCGCCATCTGTCAGCAACGCTCAACGCTCTTGGCAAAGCGATCTTCAAAACCATTTGGCCAAATATCAGAGATATCCTGAAGATGCTCGTCGTCGGAACATCAGCGGCTCCACGCACCTGCGCTTTGATGTGGGTGCTGACGGCAAAGTAATCTCGGTTTCGGTTGCTCAGTCATCCGGCCATGCGTTGCTGGACAGGGCAACTCTGACGATGATTCGTCAAGCCCAGCCGCTGCCGAAACCACCGGCCGAAATTTTGAGAAACGGCTCAATTGAGGTCACTGCGCCCTTCGACTACTCGCTCGAGAACGTTAAATCGCGCTTTTGATCGATATGAGGTCCGTTGATAACGTGCGTCTATCGATTGCAGCCGCTATGCTGGGCTCGCAACTTCATGGACGCACGCTATGACCCTTACAGAACTGCGATATATCGTTACGCTCGCCCAAGAACAACATTTCGGTCATGCGGCCGAACGTTGTCACGTCAGTCAGCCGACGTTGTCTGTGGGCGTGAAAAAACTTGAAGATGAACTTGGCGTGCTGATTTTCGAGCGCAGCAAGAGTGCCGTGCGCTTAACGCCTGTTGGCGAAGGCATTGTTGCTCAAGCTCAGAAGGTGCTTGAGCAAGCTCAAGGCATTCGAGAACTCGCGCAAGCCGGTAAAAACCAGCTGGTTGCACCGCTCAAAGTCGGGGCGATCTATACCGTCGGTCCGTACCTGTTCCCGCACTTGATTCCGCAGCTGCACCGGGTCGCCCCGCAAATGCCGTTGTACATCGAAGAAAATTTCACCCACGTGCTGCGCGACAAACTGCGCAACGGTGAACTTGACGCGATTATCATTGCGCTGCCGTTCAACGAAGCAGACGTTCTGACTCTGCCGCTGTACGACGAACCGTTTTATGTTCTGATGCCGGCAAATCATCCGTGGACCAAAAAAGAAACCATTGATGCCTCGGCTCTGAACGACAAAAGTCTGCTGCTGCTCGGCGAAGGTCACTGCTTCCGAGACCAAGTGTTAGAGGCCTGTCCGACGCTGGTAAAGGGTAGCGAAGGCGCACGACACACCACAGTCGAGTCCAGCTCTCTGGAAACTATTCGGCACATGGTAGCGTCGGGCCTGGGCATTTCGATTCTGCCGATGTCGGCCGTCGACAGTCACCATTACGCAGCCGGAATCATCGAAGTTCGTCCTCTCACGCCTCCAGTGCCGTTCCGTACAGTGGCGATTGCTTGGCGTGCAAGCTTCCCTCGCCCTAAAGCGATCGAGATCCTCGCGGATTCCGTGCGTTTGTGTTCAGTGGCTCGCCCGAAAGTTGAAGCGAGCTAAGTTCCATCATGAGCGAGCTGTCAAAAGTCTCCGTCACGGCGCTGAAGGGCGTCGGCGATGCCATGGCTGAAAAATTGAGCAAGGTTGGCCTTGAAAACCTTCAGGACGTCTTGTTTCATTTGCCATTGCGTTATCAAGATCGAACCCGCGTTGTGCCAATTGGCCAATTACGTCCGGGACAGGACGCGGTAATCGAAGGCGTAGTCAGCGGAGCCGATGTGGTAATGGGCAAGCGGCGCAGCCTATTGGTGCGACTCGGCGACGGCACCGGTGTCGTCAGCTTGCGCTTCTATCATTTCAGCAACGCGCAGAAAGACGGCATGAAACGCGGCTCTCATTTACGCTGCTTCGGTGAAGCCCGGCCTGGCGCATCCGGGTTGGAAATCTACCATCCGGAATACCGTGCGTTGGCAGGCGCCGAACCGCTCCCGGTTGAGCAGACCCTCACCCCGATCTATCCGAGCACAGAAGGACTGACCCAGCAGCGGTTGCGCCAGTTGTGCCAACAAAGTCTTGCACTGCTAGGCCCCAAGAGCCTGCCCGATTGGCTGCCTGAAGAACTGGCACGCGACTACAAACTGGCCCCGCTGGACGAGGCCATTCGTTATTTGCATCACCCGCCTGCGGATGCCGACCTCGAAGAACTTGCCTTGGGCCATCACTGGGCTCAACACCGCCTGGCTTTTGAGGAACTGTTGACTCATCAGCTCTCGCAGCAACGCCTGCGTGAAAGCCTTCGCTCCCAGCGCGCACCGGCCCTACCCATCGCGAAACGACTACCCGCACAATTTCTCGCCAACCTCGGCTTCGCCCCAACCGGCGCACAGCAGCGAGTGGGCAAGGAAGTGGCTTACGACCTCAGCCAGCCGGAACCGATGCTGCGCCTGATTCAGGGCGACGTAGGCGCCGGTAAGACCGTGGTGGCCGCTTTGGCCGCCTTGCAGGCACTTGAAGCCGGGTATCAAGTGGCGCTGATGGCCCCCACCGAGATTCTTGCCGAACAGCACTATGTCAATTTCAAGCGTTGGCTAGAGCCGCTGGGCATTGATGTCGCTTGGCTCGCGGGCAAGCTCAAAGGCAAGGCGCGGATCGCCGCGTTGGAGCAAATCGCCACGGGCACGCCAATGGTCGTGGGCACTCATGCGTTGTTTCAGGATGAAGTGCAGTTCAAGAACCTGGCGTTAGTGGTCATTGATGAACAGCATCGCTTTGGCGTACAGCAGCGTCTGGCCCTGCGCAAAAAAGGCGTCGGCGGGTTGATGTGCCCCCATCAATTGATCATGACCGCGACGCCCATTCCGCGGACCTTGGCCATGAGCGCCTACGCCGACCTCGACACGTCGATCCTGGATGAGCTTCCGCCGGGCCGAACGCCGGTTAATACCGTGCTGGTGGTTGATACACGCCGTGTCGAAGTGGTTGAGCGCGTTCGTGCGGCCTGCGCCGAAGGACGCCAAGCTTATTGGGTGTGTACGCTAATTGAAGAGTCCGAGGAACTGACCTGTCAGGCGGCAGAAACCTCCTTTCAAGAGCTGACCAGCGCCTTGGGTGAGCTACGCGTAGGCCTGGTCCATGGCCGCATGAAATCTGCGGATAAAGCAGCGGTCATGGCCGAGTTCAAGCAAGGCGCAATACAGTTGTTGGTTGCTACTACGGTGATCGAAGTAGGCGTCGATGTGCCCAACGCCAGTTTGATGATTATCGAAAATCCTGAACGCCTTGGCTTGGCACAATTACACCAATTGCGCGGGCGTGTTGGCCGAGGCACCGCAGCAAGCCACTGTGTACTGCTCTATCATCCGCCATTGTCACAGATAGGGCGTCAACGCCTAGGCATCATGCGCGAGACGAATGATGGTTTCATCATCGCTGAAAAAGATTTAGAACTTCGTGGTCCGGGCGAAATGCTCGGCACGCGACAGACCGGTTTGTTGCAGTTCAAAGTTGCAGACCTGATGCGTGACGCCGATCTATTGCCCGCCGTTCGTGATGCCGCGCAAGCGCTTCTAGAACGTTGGCCCAACCATGTAAGCCCGCTGCTGGATCGCTGGCTGCGTCATGGGCAGCAATATGGGCAAGTTTAAGAGTCATCCGCCAATAACAATGCAGAAATAATCAGGCTGGTTATACTCCTTCGATTGTAAGAATTTGGATACGGACCATGACAGAAGTTGCCTTCGCCGATGCAATCCCGCTCGCCCCCTCTGTCATCCGGTTGTTGCTGGACAAACTTGCCATCGGATACAGCGAAGTCATTGATGACAATAGTCTCCCTGCATCTAGAAAACTTCAGGCGATATTAGTCGACGATGCTGTGGGCCCGCTGTTGGTGTTATTCCCACAGAGTCATTTACTCGACCTCAATCGCTTGGCCGAATTGACGGGGCGCAAGCTCAGCGCCATGAATGAAGAGCGCCTTGTGCGCTTGCTCGGCAAAAGCAACCGTAGCCTGTTGCCCGGCCTGCCAGGGCTGAATGGCTCGCCGTGTCTGTATGAGGAACGGCTGCTACAAGAACCCACGTTGCTGATCAACTCCGGCGAGACGGGGGTGCTCCTGGAGATTTCTTGCGAAGACTTCAAAGGTATGGTGAGCAAAGCCAGCGCCGCGAATTTCGGCGAGCCCCTGATCACGATCCGTCCGAACCTGGATCGCCCGGACGATGACCGCGAAGAAATCATTCAAGCGATGCATGCGTTCACAGCGCGCCGTATTCAGCAGCGTCTGGAAGCCACGCTGGAGATACCGCCTCTGGCGGAAACTGCACAAAAGATCATCAAATTGCGCGTCGATCCCAACGCCACCATCGATGACATAACCGGCGTGGTCGAGACTGACCCGGCGCTGGCTGCCCAGGTTGTCAGTTGGGCGGCATCACCTTATTACGCGTCTCCTGGCAAAATTCGCTCGGTGGAAGACGCCATTGTTCGCGTGCTGGGTTTTGATCTGGTAATCAATCTGGCGTTGGGCCTGGCGTTGGGCAAAACTCTGAGCTTGCCTAAAGATCACCCCCAACAGACTACGCCGTATTGGCAACAGTCGATTTACACTGCCGCCGTAATCGAGGGCCTAACCCGCGCTATGCCCCGAGCTCAACGCCCGGAAGCTGGGCTGACCTACCTGGCAGGCCTGCTGCACAACTTCGGTTACCTGCTCTTGGCTCACGTGTTCCCACCGCATTTCTCACTGATTTGCCGTCATCTGGAAGTCAACCCACACTTGTGCCACAGCTATGTCGAACAGCATCTGCTCGGCATTAGCCGTGAACAAATTGGCGCCTGGCTGATGCGCTATTGGGACATGCCTGAAGAATTGGCAATAGCATTGCGCTTCCAGCATGATCCAAGTTATGCAGGCGCTCACTGCGAGTACGCAAATTTGGTGTGCCTGACAGTCCGATTACTGCGCAAACACGGAATCGGCTCTGGGCCGCAAGAAAACATTCCAGATGAGCTATTCACACGTTTGGGTCTGTCGCGGGAAAAAGCCGAAGAGTCAGTGCAAAAAGTGCTGGAGGCCGAAGTGCTGCTGCGCGAACTGGCGTCGCAGTTCAATCAGTAGCAGCACTGAAATGTCAGCAAAATGTGTTCGCTGCTAAACCGTCTTTTTCTTCGGCTTCAAATATTTGGTCAAACCTTGGAACCAGATAACCAATCCAGGGTTGCCCTTTATCAAAATATCTTTGTTTTGAATGCCCTGCATAAATGCCAATTGCTTGTTCTTGGCCTGCATCGTGGCGAAACCAAATGCCGCATCCTTGAAAGAAATCGCGAACGCCGGCTCGGCAACCACTCCTGGTTTACTGACAAGGCGCTGTCCGCTAACGATGAAATGCCGAGCAATCTTGCCGTCAAAGGTATCCAGCTGAAAGGTCAGCTCTTTACCGGCCAACTGACTTTGAAAAGCCGGATTATTGCGACTGGCCTTAGCCATCAACAGGCCGAGCATCCATAAAAGAAAACGAAACTTCATTGCACAACCTCAGTAAAAAACCGTTTATTCAAAGCGGCGAACGCTGCAGTGTACGCATAAAAAAGGGCACCCGATCGAGTCGGCGTGCCCATTTTTTGCTGCTATCCGCCTCCCGCTAAGGCGTCAGACAGATTACGGATTAACGCTGTCTTTCAAGGACTTTCCGGGTTTAAAGGCCACGGTGTTACTTGCCTTTATTTTGACTGGCTCACCCGTCTGCGGATTTTTGCCGGTACGAGCACCACGGTGTCGTTGCAAGAAAGTACCGAAGCCGACCAGCGTTACGCTGTCCTTACGATGTAAGGCACCCGTGATTTCCTCAAGAACGGCGTTAAGAACGCGGTTCGCTTGTTCCTTGGTTAGATCTGCTTTTTCAGCGATAGCGGCTGCGAGTTCTGGTTTACGCATATAAAGCCTCTTTGACGGTTTGGATTTTTGTTGTTATGTCCGTGCCGTTCTTCCCGAACGGCGACCAAAGTGCCGCAACTGCTCTACGGTGCGGCAGACGGGAATGAGAATGGCATGCTGCTGATACCCGCGCCACCCTGGACGCGACGTTTATCGCGCCGATACCGTGGCTTATCCGACAGAACGACTGGTATTTATGCCAACAGTGGAGGTAGAACTTTATTAAACGCCAATTTTTCCGTTACAGCCGTGCCGGTCAATGCATAACCGAGCAACTTACCGTCAACGTCATGGCAAAGCGCTTTGATATCGGCACCCCGCCCTTCCACTGTCCAGACGCCGTCTATGCCGCGAGGAGGAGGCGAAACCACTAACGGGCATACTGGCGTTTTTACCGTAATAGGCATCGGACCATAGCTAACCGCCGTCGCGTTGCCCGAAAGCGTTTGGGCCAGGGCTCGGGCACAGCTCATCAATGGCATGACGTACAGCAGATTCAAGCCATCAACTTGAGCACAGTCACCCAGCGCATAAATGTTGGCGTGAGAAGTCTTCAGGTGACGATCAACGGTCACCCCGCGATCAGTTTGCAAACCGGCCGCCGCTGCCAAGTCGATACGTGGACGCAAACCTATAGCTGAGATCACTAGGTCACAGGGCAATACCTCGCCGTCCGACAAATGCGCCTCAAGCCCTTGCTCTGTGCGTAAGAGTCGAGCCAGCACGGGGCCAAGGTGGAAGCGAGCCCCCAAGCCTTCCAAACCCGCTTGCACGGCAGCGGCGGCAGCCGGATGGAGCAGGGTCGGCATGACCTGCTCGCACGGCGCCACCAGTTCAACCTCATAACCGCCCAGAATAAGGTCATTAGCAAATTCACAGCCAATCAACCCGGCGCCCAAAATCACTACCCGGCGCTTGCCCGCTGCCGCTGTACGAAAACGCGCGTAATCCTCCAGGTCATTGATTGGGAAAATCGACTCACCAGCATCGCCGTCAACAGGAACCCGCACTGTTTCAGCGCCCCACGCCAGGATCAAGTCGCGGTAATACACCGCCTCCTCGCCTATCCACAATCGCTTGTGACCGGGGTCGATGCCAGTCACACGGGTGTGGGTTCGCACTTCGGCCTTTAGTTGCTCAGCCATTGCGCCGGGTTCTGCCATGCTAAAACCATCAGCTTCTTTGTTTTTGCCAAAACCGGTAGAAAGCATCGGTTTGGAGTAAGAACGCCCGTCATCCGCAGTAATGAGCAGCAGCGGTGTTTCGCTATCCAGTTTGCGAAACTCCCTGGCCAGGTTATACCCAGCCAAGCCAGTGCCGACGATCACGACAGGTGCGTTCATTACGTTTTCCCGATTGAAGTGCATTGCATAGAGAATCGAACAGCTATCAGCCGATTTCGATCATTTCAAAATCCATTTTGCCAACGCCACAGTCCGGGCACAGCCAATCCGCAGGCACGTCCTGCCACAACGTCCCTGGCGCAATCCCGTCGTCCGGCCAGCCATCGGCTTCGTTATAAATCAAACCACAAACAATGCATTGCCACTTCTTCTTCATCGTATATTCTCTCGGTTCTCAGGCTTTCATGGCCAAAGTAGTCTTTAAGTAAAGTAATTGCCGCCAAGCTTAGGGCGTTTGTACTGATCGACGCGCTCAGATGCAAGCGGGATCTATGTAGGCGGGTTGCACCGCAGGCTCAGACCCAGCAATCAAACATGCTAAGCTCTTCGCCTCGATTGTTGCCAATAATTACCCACCGTGCCCCAACAAAATACTCTTCTCGTTGCTTCTGACTGGCGTCAGCAACATCAACTAATGGAGTTGCCCGAGCCTGTTGTGCTCGATTGGCTATTCAATCAGGACTCCCTGACTCGTCGTCTGACGCGTCAGTCGGCCAATGGTTTCAGCATTTTGCCATTGTTAGAAGGATGGCAAGTCTTGCGCCCCGACGAATGCGCTGCGCTGTCGCTGCCCGACCAGAGTATCGGCTGGGTACGGGAGGTGTATCTGCGGGGCAACGGCCAGAAGTGGGTGTTTGCCCGTAGCGTAGCGGCCCAAAGTGCCCTGCAACAAGGCGGTTTGAACATGGACGAACTGGGCACCCGCTCCCTTGGCGAATTACTGTTTTGCGACGAAGCGTTCGAACGTGGCCCACTTGGAGTCTGTCGCTATCCAGTCGAATGGTTGCCCATCGAGGACACCGCCAACGGTTTATGGGGGCGGCGCTCTTGCTTTAGCCGGGGAGCGTTAAATCTGTTGGTGGCGGAAGTCTTCCTGCCGAACTTTTGGCGCGCGGTCGGAACTACCGGCACCGCTGTAACGGAGCGTCATTGATGTACGTGAGCTTGCTTAAGTCCCTAAATCGCCTTAACCGTCGGGTGTGGGACTTTGTTCAATTGACCCGTATCGACAAACCCATCGGCATTTATTTACTGCTATGGCCGACGTTGTGGGCGCTGTGGATTGCCGCTAAAGGCGTGCCGTCGGTTGGCAATCTGCTGATCTTTGTCGGAGGGGTGTTTTTGATGCGCGCTGCGGGCTGCGTGATCAATGACTTCGCTGACCGCAAGGTCGATGGTCACGTCAAACGTACGGAACAGCGTCCATTAGTCAGCGGAAAAGTCAGCTCTCGGGAGGCATTGGTGTTGTTCGCGGTACTGGTGGGTTTGAGCTTTCTGTTAGTGTTGCTCACCAATTCGATAACAGTCTGGCTGTCGTTTGGCGGCCTGCTGCTGGCGGCCAGTTACCCCTTCATGAAGCGCTACACCTATTACCCGCAAGTGGTGCTGGGCGCGGCGTTTTCGTGGGGGATGCCGATGGCCTTTACCGCCCAGACCGGCGACCTACCCGCAGCAGCGTGGTTGCTCTACATCGCTAACCTGCTGTGGACGGTGGGCTACGACACCTACTACGCAATGACAGACCGCGAAGACGACTTGAAAATCGGCGTCAAATCTACAGCCGTGCTGTTTGGTGACGCTGACCGGGTGATTATCCTGACGCTGCAAGCGCTGGCGTTAGGCTGTCTGCTGCTGGCCGGATCACGCTTCGAGCTGGGAACCTATTTTCACCTGGGACTGCTGGTGGCCGCCGCGTGCTTCGCCTGGGAGTTCTGGTACACGCGCAACCGTGAGCCGCAACGCTGCCTCAAGGCTTTTTTGCATAACCATTGGGCCGGACTAGCGATTTTCCTGGGCATCGTTGCAGACTACGCGCTGCGCTGACCGTCAGCACCACGCTGACGGTCGCCGCGTTGCATAGGTTTGGGTTATTTGACCATGTGCCAAACGTTACCCTTGCCATCACCCATCATGTCACCCGCTTTTTTGTCCATCTTGAAAGTGTAGAGCGGCTTGCCATCAAAGGCCCATTGCATTTTACCGTCATCACGTTTGACCATTGACCACTTACCCATGGCTTTACCATCGGCCGGAGCCATTAACGGCGGCCAGTTTTCAGCGCATTTGTCATTACACATGGATTTACCCGCCATGGTGTCCTTGTCGAAGGTATAAAGCGTCATGCCCTTCTGATCGACCATCATCCCGCCTTTCATCATGGCAGGGTCCATAGCAAACGCCATTCCCGAAGTAGCCAAGGCTGCCACGGTGAACAAGCCGAGCAAGGTCTTAGAAATATTAGTCATCGGATACGTCCTCTTATTTGCTTTAAGTCGGAGCCTAAGCTTAGACCTAGAGCGGGCAGTGAAGCCAGTGACCACCTAAGCTGTCACACGACTGCAATAATTCCGTTATCTAATGCGCTCCAAGACAGTTAAATGACAAGAGGATTGAGCATGGCTGGCAGGAGTATTCTGATCGTTGACGACGAAGCGCCTATTCGCGAAATGATCGCCGTTGCATTAGAAATGGCCGGCTATGACTGCATGGAAGCAGAAAACTCTCAGCAGGCCCATGCAATCATCGTTGACCGTAAACCGGACTTGATCCTGCTCGACTGGATGCTGCCTGGTACTTCCGGAATCGAACTGGCTCGTCGCCTCAAGCGTGACGAACTGACTGGCGACATTCCGATCATCATGCTCACTGCCAAGGGCGAAGAAGACAATAAGATCCAAGGTCTCGAAGTTGGCGCTGACGACTACATCACCAAACCATTTTCGCCACGTGAACTGGTCGCACGCCTGAAGGCCGTATTGCGCCGAGCGGGGCCGACGGATGGCGAGGCACCGATCGAAGTCGGCGGTCTCTTACTCGACCCCATCAGCCATCGCGTCACCATTGATGGTAAGCCCGCAGAAATGGGCCCGACTGAATACCGACTACTGCAATTTTTCATGACCCATCAAGAACGTGCTTATACCCGTGGCCAACTGCTTGACCAAGTGTGGGGCGGCAACGTCTATGTCGAAGAACGCACAGTGGATGTACACATCCGGCGCCTGCGTAAAGCCCTCGGCGACACATACGAAAATCTGGTACAAACCGTGCGCGGCACGGGCTACCGTTTTTCCACAAAGAGTTAAACGTCGTTTTTGCGCTTTGCATGCTGGAAGCATGATGACGTTTACTCGACTAGGATGCGTTTGAATTGAATCAAAACTGGCACGGTACGCTGATCCGCCACCTGCTGCTGTTGGTCACCGCCTGTCTGTCGGTTGGATTGATCACCGGTTATTTCGGCTGGAGCATGGCGGTTGGCCTTGGCATTTACCTCGCCTGGACGCTAAAGCAACTGCTGCGCATGCACGATTGGCTCCGTGAGCATCAACCCGATGAACCGCCGCCGGACGGTTTCGGCTTGTGGGGCGACGTGTTCGATAGCATCTACCACCTGCAACGCCGTGACCAACGCGTGCGTGGCCGTCTGCAAGCGGTGATTGATCGCGTCCAAGAATCAACAGCCGCGCTTAAAGACGCTGTGATCATGCTCGACAGTGACGGGAATCTGGAATGGTGGAATCGCGCAGCAGAAACCTTGCTAGGCCTTAAATCGCCACAGGACAGTGGTCAACCTGTAACCAACTTGGTACGCCATCCGCGCTTCAAAGAGTATTTCGAACAGAACAACTACGTCGAACCGCTAGAGATTCCCTCGCCGATCAACGACAGGGTGCGCGTGCAGTTACTGATCACCCGCTACGGCAATAACGAACACTTGATGCTGGTGCGCGACGTTACCCGTATTCATCAGCTTGAGCAGATGCGCAAAGACTTTGTGGCCAATGTTTCCCATGAATTGCGTACGCCGCTGACGGTGATCTGCGGCTACCTGGAAACCTTGATTGACAACGCTGAGGACGTGAATCCGCGCTGGGTTCGAGCGCTGCAACAAATGCAGCAGCAAGGCGAACGCATGCAAACGTTGCTCAATGACCTGCTGCTGCTGGCAAAGCTCGAAGCCACCGACTACCCGTCGGATAATCATCCGGTTGTCGTCTCATCGTTGTTGCAAAGTATCCGAAACGACGCTGAAGCGTTGTCTGCGCATCGTAACCAGCACATCACGTTATCCGTCGATAGCAGCGCAAAGCTCAAAGGCAGCGAGCCTGAACTGCGTAGCGCCTTCTCCAATCTGGTGTTCAATGCGGTGAAATACACGCCGGCTGAAGGCACGATTCACATTCGCTGGTGGGATGACGAACAGGGCGCACACATGAGCGTGCAGGATTCGGGACCGGGAATTGAAACCAAACATTTGCCGCGCCTGACTGAACGTTTCTACCGCGTCGATTCCAGTCGTGCCTCTAATACAGGCGGCACTGGGCTTGGCTTGGCCATTGTTAAGCACGTTTTGCTACGCCACCGCGGAACATTGGAAATCATCAGCATAGTTGGCAAAGGCTGCACGTTTACTTGCCATTTCACGCCCACTCAAGTGATCAATTCTTAACCAGCCCACTAGTCAAGCTGGCCGGTAGCCGCTACATTGCCGGTCTCATATTCGCCGGTTTAGCTGCGGCAACACACTCAATAGATGATACGGAACCTTTAAAACTCCACCATGGACCCTTCCCCTAGCATCACCCTCTCCGCGATGTTCGCCGACTTCGGCATGATTCTTTTTGCAATGATTCTGGTTCTGCTCAACGGCTTCTTCGTCGCCGCAGAGTTCGCCATGGTCAAGCTGCGCTCGACTCGCGTCGAATCCATTGCTCAAAAAAACGGTTGGCGCGGGCATATCCTGCGCACCGTCCACTGCCAGCTGGACTCATACCTGTCCGCTTGTCAGTTGGGTATCACCCTTGCCTCACTAGGCTTGGGCTGGGTCGGCGAGCCCGCGTTTGCACATTTGCTTCAGCCAGTGCTGCACGCCGTCGGCGTACAGTCGCAGGAAGTAATCAAAGGTGCGTCCTTTTTCAGCGCATTCTTCATCATCTCGTATCTGCACATTGTGGTTGGTGAACTGGCGCCTAAATCCTGGGCGATCCGTAAACCAGAGATCCTGTCGCTGTGGACGGCCGTGCCGCTGTACCTGTTCTATTGGTGCATGTACCCGGCGATCTATCTGCTCAATGCCAGCGCCAACGGTATTCTGCGTATTGCCGGTCAGGGAGAGCCTGGCCCGCATCACGACCACCATTACAACCGTGAAGAATTGAAGCTGATTCTGCACTCAAGTCGCGGCCAGGATCCAAGCGATCAAGGCATGCGGGTACTCGCCTCTGCTGTCGAGATGGGGGAGTTGGAAGTCGTAGATTGGGCGAACTCTCGCGAAGATTTGGTCACTCTGGACTGCAACGCACCGCTAAAGGAAATACTCGCGCTATTTCGCCGCCACAAATTCAGCCGTTACCCCGTCTACGACGCCGAGCGCGGCGTCTTTGTGGGCCTGCTGCACATTAAGGATTTGCTATTGGAGTTGGCAGCGCTGGATCACCTGCCTGCATCGTTCAACCTGTTAGAGCTAACCCGGCCGCTGGAACGCGTTTCAAGACACATGCCATTGTCAAAGTTGCTGGAACAGTTTCGCCAAGGCGGTTCGCATTTCGCACTGGTTGAGGAGGCTGACGGCAACATAATCGGCTACCTGACCATGGAAGATGTACTCGAAGTATTGGTCGGTGATATTCAAGATGAACACCGCAAAGCTGAGCGCGGCATTCTCGCTTATCAGCCAGGAAAGCTACTGGTACGAGGGGATACTCCACTGTTCAAGGTCGAGCGCCTGCTGGGCATCGATCTAGATCACATAGAAGCAGAGACACTCGCCGGCTTGATCTACGAAACACTGAAGCGGGTTCCCGGCGAAGAAGAAGTGTTGGAAGTTGAAGGCCTGCGCATCATCATCAAAAAGATGAAAGGCCCGAAAATCGTCTTGGCCAAGGTGCTGAAGATCGATTGAACGGGTAGTCAACAACCTCCGTCGGGGCTTGTCCAAGGATCGCGCTCAATTTCCGCCCAACGCAAAGTTGGGCAGGGTTGCGACATGCACCACAAATTGATACGGGATCGATTCCAGTCCCAACCCGACATTGCGCTGTACGACGAAGTGCAGATGGGGTCCGGTGCTGTTGCCGGTGTTACCGGATTTGGCCAAGTCAGTACCAACCACCACGCGCTGGCCTTCCGTGACGCTAACCGAACCGCGCATCAGGTGCAGGTACACGCCCATAGTGCCGTCATCGTGCAGTATTCGCACAAAGTTGCCCGAAGGGTCGGAACCGCGACCTGACTGCCCATTTTCAACTTTTATAACGGTGCCCGCCCGCGCTGCAATAATCTGAGTGCCCTCCGGCATGGCGATGTCCATTGCATAGCGGCTTTTCGCACCAAAATGACTGAACTTGCCATTGGGCCCCTGACTTAGTCGAAAAGGCCCGCCTTTCCACGGCAGCGGATAGCTATAAACGAAGGGCTGACGCTCCGGATCGCCCAAGGAATAACGCAGCTTTGGCGTGTAGCTAAGTGCTTTGCCCGGTAACCGCGGGCTCAGCACCGCAAAGCGAACCGTGCTGCGTGCTGGCACGATTCGATGGATGGCTTTATCGGTGGCGCCCAACACGTTTTTCAGACCGTTGAGCTGCAATTCAACCTCGACCGGCGCATAGGTATCGTTGCGCACAGACAGGCTGTGCACGCCCTTGTCCCGCCTGGTCTCTAGGTGTACCTGATGTTCCAGGTGCTCGACGATACGCTCACGCGGTACCACCACCGTGGCGCCCGCCGTCGGCCTGTCGGTGAAAGACACCACGCCATTGGCATCGGTGAACTTGTAAATGGTCAATGCCGACGCCGTTTGTGCGGTCAGCAGCAGAACACACAGCAAGAGGGGCCGTTTAAGCATGGTGATTGATCAGGTTGGCTGGAGGCAGGGCAAGCGTAGCAGCGATTCGCTAACCGCTGCGCACCGCTGAATCAAATCAGTCGTTACTAGATAAGCCCGCTGGTCATGTAACTGACGCAACTCCCAGGCAATCGCGGTGAGCCCGAACTGTTGGCGATGGCGATGACACAGGTTGCTGATGGCCTGGTTCGCTTTCTTTGCGAACCAGTTCACTCCCACAAAGTACTCTCAACCGCCGGGAACAAAGTGCTTCTGTGCGGTGCCACGAGCGATGAGGCGCGAGACGTAATCGAGCTTTTGCGCGTCTTGATCGACGAAACGGAACGTCAACTGCAGCCAGTCACTGTCTGGCTTTTGTTCATACGCGACGATGGCGTGCAAGTAACCGTTGAGGCGCGCGACTTCAGCATTCTCGCCTTGTTCAAGGTCTAGCACTGCGCTGTCAAGGATCTGTGGCAGGACATCACCACGACGCACCACCAATAGCGCCTCCTTGAGGCTCAAGGCTTTAATCACGCATTGCTGGTTGCCGCTGGGCAGACGCAATTGACCTTGGCCACGACCAGCCAGCGTTGGAGCAGACGCTGCCGGACGAGCAACCGCATTAAGCAACCCCGGGCTCGTCGGTGCGACCGAAGGCGAAGCAGGTGGACGAACCACTTCCGTTTTGCCGCCAGTCAAAGCGCTGAGCGAATCGTTACCGAATGCGGAATTCATCTTGGTCGGCGCGCCAGCGAGCAGCGTGTCGAGCTTGCCGACCTTGGCCAAGGCTTTTTTAACTTTGGTCAGCAGCTGTTCGTTGGTGAACGGCTTGCCGATAAAGTCGGTCACACCCGCCTGAATCGCTTGGACTACGTTTTCCTTGTCACCACGGCTGGTCACCATGATGAAAGGCATCGCTTTAAGCTTGTCCTGCGTGCGGCACCAAGCTAGCAACTCAAGACCGGACATCTCCGGCATTTCCCAATCGCACAGCACCAGGTCGAACGTCTCACGTTCCAGCAGGGTTTGCGCCTTGCGTCCGTTGACCGCGTCTTCGATATGGATACCGGGAAAATAATTGCGCAAGCCTTTCTTCACCAAATCGCGAATAAACGGCGCGTCATCCACGACCAACACACTGACTTTACTCATCGACGCTCCTTAAATTCCTGGCAGCATAGCGCTGGCAGATCGCCATTGCTCAGTCCATTTTTGACGCCAGGACTTTTCGTTCGCGGGCGGCTTCAAAATACAACGCTTATAACGAAAAACGCCCAGCAGCGTGCTGGGCGTTTTTTTCGCAGGCAGTCTTATTTATCGTCAGGCTTGTCCAAAACATTAGCGTTTTTGCCGCTGATACCTTGCACTTCTTCTTTCATGCGCTTTAGGCCGATGTGGCGTACATCGGTGCCACGTACGAGATAAATGACCAGCTCGGAAATATTGCGCGCGTGGTCACCGATACGTTCCAGCGAACGCAGTACCCATATGACGTTCAGTACCCGCGAAATGGAGCGCGGGTCTTCCATCATGTAGGTAACCAGCTCACGTAACGCGGTTTTGTATTCGCGGTCGATGGTTTTATCGTACTGGGCCACGGACAGCGCCAAGTCGGCATCGAAACGGGCAAATGCGTCGAGCGCGTCACGAACCATGTTGCGCACCTGATCGCCGATGTGTCGCACCTCGACATACCCACGCGGCGACTCACCTTCTTCGCACAACAGAATGGCGCGCTTGGCGATTTTCGTGGACTCGTCGCCGATACGCTCCAGATCAATAACCGACTTGGAAATACTGATGATCAACCGCAGATCCGATGCCGCAGGCTGGCGTCGCGCCAAAATACGCAGGCACTCTTCGTCGATGTTGCGTTCCATCTGGTTAATCTGATCGTCGACCTCACGAACCTGTTGGGCCAGGCCCGAGTCCGCTTCGATCAGAGCCGTCACGGCATCGTTGACCTGCTTTTCCACCAGGCCGCCCATCGCCAGCAGGTGGCTACGCACCTCTTCGAGTTCAGCATTGAACTGCTGGGAGATGTGGTGAGTAAGACTGTCTTTATCGATCATGGGGTCGCTCCGCGACAGCTCTAAGCGCCAAGCTTCAAGCTGCAAATAGTTATGTAGTGATCCAAAAACCAGCGCCGCTTCTGATTGTTCAGCTTGCGGCTTGACGCTCGCCGCTGACTTCCTAACCGTATCTGCCGGTGATGTAATCTTCCGTCTGTTTTTTTGCCGGGTTGGTGAACAACGTGTCGGTGTCGCCAAACTCGACCAGCTTGCCCATGTACATGAAGGCGGTGTAATCGGAAACCCGCGCAGCCTGTTGCATGTTGTGAGTGACGATAACAATGGTGTATTTGGATTTCAGTTCATAGATCAGCTCTTCAACTTTCAGCGTCGAAATCGGATCGAGGGCCGAACACGGTTCATCGAGCAACAATACTTCAGGCTCCACCGCAATCGTACGAGCGATTACTAATCGCTGCTGCTGGCCGCCAGATAGCCCCAGTGCCGACTCGTGCAGACGGTCTTTGACCTCGTCCCACAATGCCGCACCTTTGAGTGCCCATTCAACGGCTTCATCCAAGACGCGTTTTTTGTTGATGCCCTGAATGCGCAACCCGTAGACGACGTTTTCATAAATAGTTTTCGGGAACGGGTTCGGCTTCTGGAACACCATACCAACGCGACGACGCAGCTCGGCAACGTCTTCGCCTTTTCGATAAATATCGTGTCCATAGAGGTTGATCGCACCCTCTACTCGGCATCCGTCGACCAGATCGTTCATACGGTTAAAGGTCCGCAGCAAGGTCGACTTGCCACAGCCAGACGGGCCGATAAAAGCGGTGACACGTTGCTTGGGAATGTTCATCCCCACGTCGAACAGTGCCTGCTTATCGCCGTAGAACAGGTTCAGACCCGGAACCTCAATGGCCACGGATTCATTAGCCAGGCTCAAACTCTGTTTGGTGCGCCCCAAAGCCGACATATTGACGCCGTGGGTATGGACTTTCGGTGGCATGATCTCACTCCGTTCGTAGCTGCAAGCTCTAGGCTGCAAGTGTTGCGCAAAACGACGTGCGGCATTTAGCTCGCCGCTTGTGGCTTATGTTCAGCTCTCCAGCGCTTTGTATTTTTCGCGCAGGTGGTTGCGCATCGCCACTGCCGACAGGTTGAGCAACGCAATGACCAGCACTAGCAATAGCGCGGTGGCGTAAACCAATGGACGCGCAGCCTCAACGTTCGGGCTCTGGAAACCGACGTCGTAAATGTGGAAGCCCAAATGCATGATTTTCTGATCAAGGTGTACATAAGGATAGTTGCCGTCTACCGGAAGCGACGGCGCCAGTTTCACCACGCCTACCAGCATCAACGGGGCAACCTCACCCGCAGCACGTGCAACTGCCAGAATCAGGCCGGTCATCATTGCCGGGCTAGCCATGGGCAGTACGATCTTCCATAACGTTTCGGCCTTGGTCGCACCCAGCGCCAACGATCCCTCGCGAACCGTACGCGGGATACGCGCCAAACCTTCCTCGGTGGCAACGATTACAACCGGAACGGCCAACAGAGCTAGAGTCAACGAGGCCCAGAGCAAACCTGGGGTACCGAACGTCGGTGCGGGCAAGGCTTCGGGGAAGAACAGCCTGTCGAGCGAGCCGCCTAGAACATAAACGAAGAAGCCCAGGCCGAACACCCCGTAAACGATGGCTGGCACCCCAGCGAGGTTGTTGACGGCAATTCGAATTAACCGGGTGACCGGGCCTTGTTTTGCGTATTCACGCAGGTAAACCGCCGCCAATACGCCGAATGGCGTGACGATCACGGCCATAATCAGAGTCATCATCACTGTGCCGAAAATTGCCGGAAAAATCCCGCCTTCGGTATTGGCTTCGCGCGGATCTTCGCTGAGAAACTCCCAAAGTTTCTTGAAGTAGAAACCCAGCTTGCTGACGGTACTCATGGCATTGGGTTGGTAAGCGTGGACCACTTTACCGACGCTTATTTCAATGTCTTTGCCGTTGGCATCGCGGGCGGTCAGACTGTCGCGGTTGAACGCTTGGTGCAGCATGCCCAATCGGCCTTCAATGCGTTTGTACTGAGCATCGTATTCTGCGCGCTCGCTGTCGATGTCTGCTTGCGCGGCGGCATCCAGCTTGCCGTCGAGTTCAAGTTTACGTTTGTGCAGGCGCAGTCGTTCGATGCCGTGGTTAATGGCGCCTATGTCTTTCTTCTCAAGACCGCTCAGCTCATTGGAGAGTTGTTCAACGCGCTTGATGCGCTGTTGAAGAATTGGCCAGGCCGCGTCTCCTTCAGCAATGACCTTACCGTTCTCCTTGATATTCACCAGGTAACCGTAAAAGTTGCCCCACTCGCGGCGTTCCAGAGTCATCATTTCTTTGGGCGTGCTTTGTTCGGTCAGCCACTCACCGACTACCCAAGTGAAATCGCTCGGGTTGATGTCGCGGTTCCCCACCTTGAACAGCTCACGGGTCATGAACTCAGGGCCAACGTCCGGCACCGGCAAGCCTGCGCCTTTGAGCCGTGCACGGGGTACTTCTTCTTTCTGCACCACTTCGCCGATCAGGACATGGTTTTCCTGACCGGGCACGTTGTACTGCGCCAGCACAACGTCCGCTGGCCAGAAATTACCCAGGCCACGGACGGCAATCACCATTAACAGGCCCAGGGTCATGATCACGGCAATGGACACCGCGCCGGCGCTCATCCAGACACCAGGGGCGCCGCTTTTGATCCAACTCTTGACGGAATTCTGTTTCACAGACATCTACCTTCCTTAGAGAGATGAGTATTTCTTGCGAAGGCGCTGACGAATCAGCTCCGCGAACGTGTTCATCACGAAGGTGAACATCAGAAGAACCAATGCCGCGAGGAACAGCACCCGATAATGGCTGCCGCCCACTTCAGACTCCGGCATCTCCACCGCAACGTTTGCCGCCAAGGTGCGCATGCCTTCAAACAGGTTCATGTCCATGATCGGGGTGTTACCGGTAGCCATCAGTACGATCATGGTTTCGCCGACTGCACGGCCCATGCCGATCATCAAGGCCGAGAAAATACCGGGGCTGGCGGTGAGAATCACCACCCGCGTCAAGGTCTGCCAAGGCGTCGCACCCAAGGCGAGCGAGCCAAGGGTCAAACCTCGCGGCACGCTGAATACCGCGTCTTCAGCAATCGAATAGATGTTGGGAATCACCGCAAAGCCCATTGCCAAGCCAACCACCAGTGCGTTGCGCTGATCGTAGGTGATGCCCAGATCATTGGAAATCCACATGCGCATGTCGCCGCCGAAGAACCAGTTTTCCATGTGTGAGCTCATGCCCAGCGACAACCAACCCACCAACAGCACTACCGGAATCAGGATGGCCGACTCCCAACCGTCCGGTACCCGCAAGCGGATCGACTCAGGTAAGCGGGTCCACAAGAAGCCCGCCAGCAAAATACCCAAGGGGGTCAGCAACAGCAGGCTAAAAACTCCAGGCAAATGTCCTTCCAGATACGGCGCTAAAAATAGACCGGCGAAGAAGCCAAGAATGACCGTTGGCATCGCTTCCATCAGTTCGATCACCGGCTTGACCTTGCGACGCATTCTCGGTGCCATGAAGTAAGCGGTATAGATCGCCGCCGCAATGGCCAGTGGCGCAGCCAACAACATGGCGTAGAAAGCGGCTTTCAAGGTGCCGTAGGTCAGCGGCGCCAGACTCAGTTTGGGTTCGAAGTCGGTATTGGAGGCCGTGGACTGCCAGACATATTGCGGCGAGTCATAGTTCTCATACCAGACCTTGCCCCACAACGCGCTCCACGATACTTCCGGGTGTGGGTTGGAAAGGGTCATTGGCAGCAATTTGCCGCCCTGCTCAATAATGATTTCATCGGCTCGTGGCGACAGTGCCAAAATACCAGGACCGCCGACCGCTTGGTCGATCAGCAATGTGCGGTGCGCAGTGCTGTGAAACACGCCGAGTTTGCCCGAGGCGTCAAGCGCGACAAAACCTTTGCGCCGCTGCTCCGCAGTGATACGCACAATCGGCGCGGAGCCCATCTGAAAATCGCGGATGTGCTGGAAGCGCATCTCTGAGTCGGTATCTCGGGCCATGAACCATTGGGCCAACCCCCCCTTGGAACTACCGACAATCAATGACACACCTCCCACCAGCTGAGTACTGGCAGACACTTCAGCATTCGCATCTTCAAGCAATTTATAACGGCCGTTGAGGCTTCGATTACGCAGGTTAAAAACATCCGCTTGAGCACGACCATTGATCACATACAACCATTGCTGACGAGGATCGATAAAGATCGCTTTGACCACCTCGGTCATGCGCGGAAGTTCTATACGCGTCTGCCCGCGGATAATTTCGCCAGTCATCATGTTCTCTTCCTGAGTCAGGGACAGAACATGCAGTTGGGCGCCCGTTGCGCCCGCCAGCACCAGCGCTTTATCTGTGGCATTAAGGCTGACGTGTTCCAGCGGCCGACCATCCTCATCGACGCTCAGCGCGGCCTCGCCATAGGGATAGCTGATGGTCGGGGTGATTGTCTTTTTGTTGTCTGGATAAGTGATCAGATAATTGTGTTTGAACACCAGCGCTTGGCCGTTGGACAGACCCAGCACCATCAATGGGGTGCCCGGCTGATCTTCACCGATAGACGTTACGGTCGCGCCGACCGGAACCGGCAAGACAACACGCTTTAGTTCGGTGCCGTCTTCAACACGGAAGAATATCGCCTCACCTTTGTCGGAAACCCTAAGGGCGACCTGGTTTTGCTCTTCGATAGATAGCAGCAATGGCTTGCCCGCGTCCTGCATCCACGCAGGGCTAAGCGCCGTTTGGGCGGTCAATTTAGCGCCTTGAAACAGTGGCGCGACTACATAAGCGAGGTAGAAAAAAATTAAAGTAATGGCAGCTAGCACGGCCAAGCCACCGACAAATACATACCACTGGGTCAACTTGTCTTTCAACGCGCGGACACGGCGCTTACGCTTCATGTCGGGCGTGTTGAAATCAATGCGCTCAGGGGGTGACTTTTGGGTCATGGTGGAGTTCGACAAATCATTCATGCGCTCACCCTAGCCGTCCTTTATGACAAAAACATTACAATTCTGAGACGCAAAAAATCCGCCGCCCAAACCTTCTGGCAGCGGACTACTAAACCTGAAACGAAACCGGTCTACCGGGTTTCGCTTAATGACTTTAATCAGGGCAGATCAGCATCTGCCCAACCCTACCTACTTGCCCGCTACACCGGGAGTGCCTTCTTGCAGACCCAAGTCAGCCAGTGCTTTAGCGACAACTCTGGCTGGCAATGGAATGTACCCGTCTTTTATGACGACTTCTTGACCCTGTTTCGACAAGACCATTTTCACGAACTCCGCTTCCAGTGGTGCTAGCGGTTTATTCGGCGCTTTGTTCACATAGATGAACAGGAAGCGCGACAGCGGGTATTTGCCGTTGAGCGCGTTTTCTTCGCTGTCTTCAATGAACTCAGTGCCGCCCTTCTTCGACAGGGCTACGGTCTTGACGCTGGAGGTTTTGTAACCTATGCCCGAATAGCCAATACCGTTCAGCGAGCTGCTGATTGAGCTAACGACCGAGGCCGATCCAGGTTGCTCGTTAACGTTAGCGCGGAAGTCGCCTTTGCATAGCGCTTCTTCCTTAAAGTAACCGTAAGTGCCAGACACCGAGTTACGACCAAAAAGCTGAATCGGCTTATTTGCCAAATCGCCGGTCACACCCACTTCACCCCAGGTTTTTGCTTCGGTCTTGGCGCCGCACAGACGGGTCGCCGAAAAAATCGCGTCTACTTGTTCCATGGTCAGGTGCTGAATCGGGTTGTCTTTATGCACGAAAATAGCCAACGCATCGACCGCGACCGGGATAGCGGTGGGCTTGTAGCCGTATTTCTGTTCGAAAGCCGCCAGTTCGGTGTCTTTCATCTTGCGGCTCATCGGCCCCAGGTTCGAGGTGCCCTCAGTCAACGCAGGCGGTGCAGTTGCTGAACCAGCGGCCTGAATCTGAATATTCACGCTCGGGTATTCTTTCTTGTAGGCCTCAGCCCACAAGGTCATCAGGTTAGCCAAGGTATCGGAGCCAACGCTGGACAAGTTACCGGAAACGCCGGAAGTCTTGGTGTAAGCCGGAATTGAGGGGTCAACCGCTGCAACGGCATGGGCAGTGGCTACGCCTGCGGCGACGAAAGTCAAAACCGCCATCAATCGCTTAAAAGTCATACCTTGCTCCTGCAAAATTTTATAGGTACTAAATCGGCCTCATCTAAATGCCGGGTGACTACTCTATGAAAGCAATATGACAAAAAAATGACTGACCATCGGCAGATTTAATATTGGCGGCAAATAGCTGGAGGCTTTGAAGGGATTGGCGCTCAGCGGTTTTATGGACAGCAACAGCAAGGTTTTTCGTAACAAATAGACATTCATTTTTGCCTGCTGCTTGAATGGAAAATAGGCCGTCCAATTCATCGCAGCCTTGGTCGTGGCGATCTTTTATCTGCTCGCCACATCTCCCATCGTCACTGCGCCTAAAGTGTGGCTAAGCACATCGCCCAATGCAGTCGAGTCAGCAGCTCTAGTTATTCAAGCCGCGCACCAAGATCGCGTTCAAGATCTCCTTTAGCGACCAGCCCAGCCTCTGCTTCAAAAGCGAATCCAGTTAGGCGCGCTTACGCAACAAATACACCCCAATCAACATTCCCATCACACACAGAGCCGCTACATACCAAGCCGGCCCCATTGGGCTGTTCTTGAGCATTAGCGTGACGACCATCGGTGTCAGGCCGCCGAAGATTGCGTAAGCGAGGTTGTAAGAAAACGACAACCCTGAAAACCGCACGACAGCAGGAAACGCAAGGACCATAACAAACGGAACAGCGCCGACCACGCCGACGAACAATCCAGTTATCGCGTACATCGGAAACAACGCATCTGGGTGGGCTTGAAGGGTGTGATAGAAAGTCCACGAGCTGACCAGCAGACCTAAGCAACCGAAAATAAATACCCAACCTGCGCCGAAACGATCCGTCAGCCATCCCGCACCGACGCAGCCCAGGCTTAGGCAGACGATTGCCAGGCTGTTGGCTTTCAGTGCGGTCGCCGGTGAGAAGCCATAAACCGTTTGCAGCACGGTTGGGGTCATCAAAATCACGACGATGATGGCCGCCGAGAGCATCCAGGTCAGCAGCATTGACAGCACAATCGGCCCACGATGATCGCGTAGCACAGCCTTGAGCGGCACTTCTTCTGCCAACGCTTTGCGCAGTTGAAGCTCGGCAAACACCGGGGTTTCGTGCAGCCAGCGGCGCAGGTAGACAGACAGCAGACCAAACACGCCGCCCAGTAAGAATGGAATTCGCCATGCGTAGTCGAGCATTTCCTGCGCGTTATAGAGACTATTGATCAGCGTTGCGACCAGTGAGCCCAGCAGGATACCTGCCGTTAGGCCAGCAGTTAGGGTTCCGCAGGCGTAACCGATGCTGCGCGCAGGCACATGCTCGGACACAAACACCCAAGCACCGGGCACTTCGCCGCCAATCGCCGCACCCTGAATAATCCGCATCAATAGCAGCAGCATTGGCGCCAGAAGGCCAATCTGCGCGTAAGTCGGTAGTAAACCCATGAGCAGCGTTGGCACAGCCATCAGAAAAATGCTCAGGGTGAACATCTTCTTGCGCCCCAAAAGGTCGCCAAAGTGCGCCATGACGATGCCGCCCAACGGCCGGGCCAGGTAACCGGCGGCGAAAATACCGAAGGTTTGCATCAGCCGCAGCCACTCCGGCATGTCCGCCGGGAAAAATAATTTGCCAACCACAGTGGCGAAAAATACAAAAATGATGAAGTCGTAAAATTCCAACGCACCGCCCAATGCAGATAACGACAAGGTTTTATAGTCGTTACGAGTCAACTGGCGCGAGGCCTGCGCGGTATTTGAAGGCACGGTGGACATAACAAGGACTTCTCTTGAGATGGGTGGGCATTAGCAACGCTGGCCAATACCTGACGGACTGCACACTCATACGCTAAAGAAAACTCTGACGCAGGCATCAAAATTGCCTGACAGACAGGACGATCCAAAGCTGTCTAGGTCCGGCAAGATAGCAAACTCTTAAAAAAGCACACAGCAAGAAGGTTTACGTTGTCGAAATGAGAACCGAACGGTCGTCGTGTGACGCATCGCCCGATATACTCGCGGACCGCTAAAGACAAGCTGCGGGGTGCTGTGCGAAGTCGCTGCTGCTTTAAACAGCCGTTTTCGCAGAGTTTCCCTATAAGACGCGCTAAAACGTGTGGACATAGTCTGTTCACAATCTGCGTTTTTAATGTCTTTTCACCGCGGCAAAAAATAATGAGAGTCATGGGTCAGAGGCACCCTAGGCATGATCGAACTCGAACAAGAAGATCCGATTCCACAAGGCGACCTTGCGTTGCAAATTACGGCGTTGCCCCGTGAAACCAACGGTTTCGGCGATATTTTTGGCGGCTGGCTGGTCTCGCAGATGGACTTGGCGGGCACGGCCATGGCGAGCAAAGTCGCTGGCGGCCGCGTCGCTACCGTGGCCATTGACCGCATGACGTTTCTAGTTCCGGTAGCCGTCGGCGCGCAGCTGTCGTTCTATACGCAGGCATTGGAAATTGGCCGTAGCTCGATCCAAATGATGGTCGAAGTATGGAGCGATGATCCCTTGTCCAGTGAATGGCGCAAAGTCACCGAAGCGGTATTTGTGTTCGTTGCCATCGATGGTAGCGGCCGCACTCGTTCGGTGCCCGCACGGCGTTAATCCGGGGTTAGGCATGTCGAGGTAAACTCGTTGGCCACAACACGGTCTACTTTTATCACTGTCCTTAAGTGAGAGCCCTCGCATGCCAACGCCCAACGTTGAAACCATCAAACTCGATGAACTGGACTGCTGGCGCATCCGTCACGGCCGGGCCGAGTTACTTGTCGCCCAGCAAGGTGCACACATCCTGAGTTATCAGATAGAGGGCGAGCAGCCGCTGATCTGGTTGAACAAACAGGCTACGTTCAAACAGGGCAAGCCGATTCGTACCGGGATTCCGATCTGCTGGCCGTGGTTTGGCAATTTTGAACGTAATCCCGACAGCGTGCAGGCCATGCGTCAAAGCGCTGAACCGGCAAAGGCCCATGGCGAAGTTCGTGCCTTAGACTGGGAGCTGCTAGGAATCAGTAATGACGGTGAAGCTCTATTAGTAGAATTTGTGCTGCCAGAAGCCGAAGGCCAATTGCCCGGCTGGCCCCACAGCGTCGCGCTTAAATTGAGTATTCGCTTGGACACTCAGCTTCACGTCAGCCTTATCAGCCACAACAATGGTCCTGAGGACGTCACGCTAAGCCAAGCGCTGCACAGTTATTTCGCGGTGAGTGATGTGCGCCATGTCAGCGTAGACGGTCTGGACGGGCTGCGTTATATCGACACTGCGCATGGGTGGCAGGAGGCCATTCAGTCGGGCGCCCTGCATTTCGCCAGTGAAACCGATCGCATCTACCTCAATACGCCGAATCATTTGAGCGTGGTTGACCCAGGCTGGAATCGTCGCATCGTCGTCAACACCCGAGGCTCGAGGTCCACGGTGGTCTGGAACCCCTGGACCGAGCGTGCGAAAGGCTTCAGCGATATGGCCAATGACGGCTGGCAAGATATGGTCTGTGTAGAAACTGCCAACGTCATGGGTGATGTCGTAACGCTTGCACCCGACGCTTCGCATCGATTGACGGTAAGCATCTGCAGCGAACCCCTCTAAGGTTCGGCCTATAGGTCCGCTTCCACTACAACGCGGACCTTCAAAGCATCCAACGCATAAGCCGCATCGGCCATGTCATTACTGACCTTCTCGACTTTCAACGTACCCACCACCCATAGCGGCGTGTAGATATCGTTGAGTTTTAAACCTTTGGGGTAGCGCACCAGTACCAGTTGATTGGGTGGCGGTGGCGGCACATGGATGCAAGCGCCTGGGTACGGAACGAGGAAAAACAGCGTGCTGCGGCCTTTCGCATCCGTCTCCAGCGGCACGGGATAACCACCGATACGAATATCCTTGCCGTTCATGGCCGCCACAGTCTTGGCCGAATACATCACGGCGGGCAGACCCTTGCTTTGTTTCAAGCCGCCTTTGCTGTCAAACGTTCCCTGAGCTTCCGGGGAGTTATGGTCGATTTCAGGCATGGCTTCGAGGGCTTTTTGATCCGACTTCGGCATCAATTCGAGCCAATCGGTTTCTGGCAATTCGGCGTGAGCAAGCCCGCAAGACAACAAAACTGTGATTAGGAGCAGGCGACGCATAATTGGCTCGGCAACATAACGTAATAAATAATGCCGGACATTCTAGCCCCCTACGCTGCATTAGCGCAGAGGGCTGATGAATTACTGTCAGTCTTTTTTGAGCATGCCATAAATAACGAGCAGGATGACCGCACCCACCAATGCACCCAAGAAGCCAGCACCTTGGCCCGCTTGATAGATGCCCAGTGCCTGACCACCGTAAGTCGCCGCTAGCGAGCCACCGATACCCAGCAAAATGGTCATGATCCAACCCATGCTGTCATCGCCTGGCTTAATGAATCGCGCCAATAGGCCAACAATCAGGCCGATAAAGATGGTTCCAATAATTCCCATGCCATTTCCCTCTGTATGAACTGGATATGCCGAGCCTGATAAGGCGTCGGCATCCTGCCATCTGAGAGCAATGAGCGCTATTGGTTCCTTGGGAAGCGGGGGAAGCCAAACAATCGTAGCGTCTGGCACGCTAAACGATAAATGAAGTAGGCCTGGGATCAGGCCTTGATCAGTGCTTCAACCTTCTTGATCTGCTGGTCGAGGGTCGCCCGATCAACGCAACGCAAGGTTGCATGCCCGACTTTACGCCCGACCTTGAACGCCTTGCCATAGTGGTGAAGGTGGCAATCGTTAATGGCCATGACCTTATCAACGGCTGGCACTTCACCAATGAAATTGAGCATCGCGCTCTCACCGATCTTGGCCGTCGAACCCAGCGGCAAACCCGCCACCGCTCGAAGGTGATTTTCGAATTGACTGCATTCGGCACCTTCGGTGGTCCAATGCCCGGAGTTGTGAACCCGCGGTGCAATTTCGTTGGCTTTCAGCCCACCATCAACCTCGAAATATTCGAACGCTAACACACCAACGTAATCGAGCTGCTTAAGCACGCGACCGGCGTAATCTTCGGCCAAGGTCTGCAACGGATGGTTCGTGCTGGCAATCGACAGGCGCAGAATGCCGTTGTCATGGGTGTTGTGAACCAACGGGTAAAAACGTGTCTCGCCATCTCGACCACGCACGGCGATTAGCGACACTTCGCCAGTGAAGGGTACGAAACCTTCCAGCAAGCAGGCTACGCTGCCCAGTTCAGCAAAGGTGTTGAGCACGTCTGCCGAAGTGCGCAGGACTTTTTGGCCCTTGCCGTCATAACCGAGAGTACGGGTTTTTAACACCGCAGGCAGACCGATAACAGCGATTGCTGCATCCAGATCGGTTTGCGACTGGATATCGGCGAACGCTGGGGTCGGAATGCCGAGGTCTTTGAACATGCTCTTTTCGAACAGGCGATCACGGGCAATCCGCAGGGCTTCGGCGCTGGGGTATACCGGGACGAACTGCGACAAGAAAGCCACGGTTTCTGCCGGAACGCTTTCGAATTCAAAGGTAACCAGATCAACTTCATCGGCCAACTGACGCAAGTGATCCTGATCGCCATAATCGGCACGCAAATGCTCGCCCAGCGCAGCCGCACAAGCGTCTGGGGCGGGGTCAAGGAAAGCGAAGTTCATTCCCAGCGGCGTACCCGCGAGAGCCAACATGCGGCCCAACTGGCCGCCACCGATTACACCGATTTTCATGGAAAAACCTCAGGCGTCGCGCGGATCTGGATTATCCAGGACACTGTCTGTCTGCTCAGCGCGGAATTTTTTCAGCACTGTATGGAATTGGGGGTGCTTGGCGCCAAGGATGCTGGCCGACAGCAACGCAGCGTTGATTGCGCCGGCTTTGCCAATCGCCAACGTAGCCACGGGGATCCCGGCAGGCATTTGGACAATCGACAGCAAGGAGTCGACACCCGACAGCATCGACGACTGCACGGGAACGCCCAAGACGGGCAAATGAGTCTTCGCTGCACACATGCCCGGCAAGTGAGCAGCGCCACCGGCACCGGCAATGATGACTTCAATGCCGCGCGCTTCGGCCTGCTCGGCGTACTGGAACAGTAGGTCCGGGGTCCGATGAGCTGACACCACTTTGACTTCGTAAGGAATGCCTAGCTTTTCCAGCATATCGGCGGTGTGGCTAAGGGTGGACCAATCGGACTTAGAGCCCATGATCACGCCAACCAGTGCGCTCATCGTCGTGCCTCTTCTATTGGGCGCCCGCAAGCGCGTCAAAAAACAACAAGCCACGCGGGAGGGCCGGCGTGGCTTGTTGTACGAATAATGACCGGTCGAACCGGCCAAAGGCCGCGCAGTATACCGTAAAGCGACGGGAAGACAGCCCCCTTAGTGACCATCCGTCCGCAGTGGTTTTACAACCGCGGTTTTGAGATCGTAGACGACCAAATATCTGACGCAGCCGACCATTTATTGCGCTTATTCACTGAAAAAATTAGCGATGCGTTCGCGATTCTTCGCGCTGTATCGGTAGAGATTGCCTCGGGCGGTACTCATATGCGGATATAAAAAGGATTCACTGAGAATACCAAAAGAATTGTAACCCAGCTCTGCATCTTCGTGGGTGGCACTAAAACTATGCCCTAACTCATGGCCAATAGTTTGATACGTCACCAGGGAAGCGATTAAACAATTTCCTCCATGCCGGGCTACGCCCAGGACCGTCTCATCCAAACTGTGCATTGTGACCAGTAGATACCTGTAGGTTTTACTCCAACTGAGGCCATTCTGGACAACGTAGGACCCCACACTGGCGGACCAACTGTCCAACGCCGCTTTAGCGTCGCCCTTGTAGTTGATGTCGGTCACGCCAGCGATGGAACGCTTGTACTCGATGATGCATTCACGCCCGGTGATTTTCTGGATTTCAATAATGCAGTCTTTCAGGTAGTTGCGGGGAACAATACGTTGTGTGGCGGCATCGACATCATCGTGGAAAAAAACAAATAACCAAATGGGCTGCTTGGTGGTTGACATTATATAAGTCCTTTTAAATTTAATCGCCTATCATCATGACTGGCGTAGGGTCGAGGGCATTAACCCTCTCCCTAAAAGTTACAGCCTGGATCATCTAAATACATTCAGACACTTGCACCAGGGAAAGTCGTCTCCGCAAATTTAACGTGTAGGAAACGCGCCTATGCCATTGCACTGTTAGTGAGTTAACTGCCGCGTGGCGATTCGAGTTGTGCCGCGGTCTCCAGCTTGCGCCACAACAAACGCACATTGGCCTTACGCACCAACGCGCAGCGGTACAGACGGATTTCCAGCGGTACATGCCATTGGGCGCCACCGCAGACCACTAGCTCACCCCGCGCCAGCTCAGCATGGACACTCAATTCTGGCACCCAGGCAATGCCCAGCCCTTCCAACGCCATACCTTTCAAGCTGTCCGCCATGGCCGTCTCGTAGACCGTGGTAAAACGCACGCTACGCTGACGTAGCAACAAATTTACCGAGCGGCCGAGAAACGCCCCGGCGCTGTAGGCGAGTAACGGCACGCTGGCATCGCCTTCCAGGTCGAACATCGGCTGGCCATCGGCATTCGCAGCGCACACCGGTAGCATTTCGGTGTGGCCCAAATGCAGCGATGGAAAAATCTCATTATCCATCTGCAACGCGGCGTCTGGGTCATAGAACGCCAGCATCAGATCGCAGCCGCCCTCGCGCAAGGCATGCACCGCTTCGCCAACGTTAGTCGCCACTAACCGTGTAGCAATGTTTAAACCTTCGTTACGCAACTGAGCGATCCAGCGCGGAAAGAAGCCCAATGCCAGGGAGTGCGCAGCGGCGACCTGCATGACCTCGCCCTGGCCGCCTTCCAGATGATGCAAATGGCGCAACACTTCGCCGAGTTGTTCAACAACCGTGCGGGCTGTCACCAGAAACAGTTGCCCGGCAGCCGTGAGTTCTATGGGCGTGCGCGAGCGATTGACTAACGTTAGGCCCAAGGCTGATTCAAGGCTTCGAATTCGGCGACTGAAGGCGGGCTGGGTCACAAAGCGGCGTTGGGCCGCCTGGGAAAAACTGCGAGTCGCGGCCAAGGCACTAAAGTCCTCTAGCCATTTGCTCTCAAGATTCATGGTGTCTCCTGCCAAAAAACGCATACATGCGTCTACGTACGCTATTTGTGATCTTAACGTCACGCGAACATTATGCCGTTTACGCATAGGGCAGCGCTTAACAGCATTTGCTCGGGATTGCCTACAAGCCTAGCATCAGCAGCGTTCCGGCACTCTTCGTGCCTCTTTCGAGACTATCTCTATCATGTCCTCCGCCGCATCATCGCGCACCGAAAAAGACCTGCTTGGCGTTCTCGAAGTACCGGCTGATGCCTACTTCGGCATACAGACGCTACGGGCGGTGAATAACTTTCACCTGTCCGGCGTGCCGATTTCGCACTACCCGAAGCTGGTTGTGGCGCTGGCCATGGTCAAGCAAGCCGCCGCTGACGCAAACCACGAGCTGGGCCACTTGAATTCGGCTAAGCACGCAGCCATCAGCGAAGCCTGCGCGCGGTTGGTTCGGGGCGATTTCCACGACCAGTTCGTGGTGGACATGATTCAAGGCGGCGCTGGCACTTCAACCAACATGAATGCCAACGAAGTTATCGCCAACATCGCGCTGGAGGCCATGGGCCACAGCAAGGGCGAGTACCAGTTCCTGCACCCAAACAATGACGTGAACATGGCTCAGTCGACCAACGATGCTTACCCAACGGCGATTCGCCTGGGTCTGTTGCTGGGTCACGACTCACTCCTCGCCAGCCTCGATAGCTTGATCCAGGCGTTCGCGGCCAAAGGCAAAGAATTCAACCACGTTCTGAAAATGGGCCGGACCCAGTTGCAGGACGCAGTGCCGATGACTCTAGGCCAGGAATTTCGCGCCTTTGCGACAACCCTGAATGAAGACCTGAATCGGTTGCGCACCTTGGCTCCGGAACTGCTGACCGAAGTAAACCTGGGTGGCACCGCCATTGGCACCGGCATCAACGCCGACCCGCGTTACCAGCAATTGGCGGTTGATCGCCTGGCAATCATCAGCGGCCAACCACTGGTGCCGGCTGCCGACTTGATTGAAGCCACATCCGACATGGGCGCCTTTGTGCTGTTTTCCGGGATGCTCAAGCGCACTGCGGTAAAGCTGTCCAAGATTTGTAACGATTTGCGCTTGCTGTCCAGCGGACCACGCACCGGGATCAACGAAATCAACCTGCCAGCGCGTCAGCCGGGCAGCTCGATCATGCCCGGCAAGGTCAACCCGGTGATCCCGGAAGCGGTTAACCAAGTGGCTTTTGAAATCATTGGCAACGACCTGTCGCTAACCATGGCAGCAGAAGGCGGCCAGTTGCAATTGAACGTGATGGAACCGCTGATCGCTTACAAAATTTTCGACACCATTCGCTTGCTGCAACGCGCCATGGACATGCTGCGCGAGCACTGCATCGTCGGCATCACAGCCAACGAAGCGCGATGCCGTGAATTGGTGGAACACTCGATTGGCCTCGTGACCGCCTTGAACCCCTACATTGGTTATGAAAACGCAACCCGTATCGCCCGCATCGCGCTGGAAAGCGGCCGTGGTGTGCTGGAGCTGGTTCGCGAAGAAGGCTTGCTCGATGACGTCATGCTCGCCGACATATTGCGCCCGGAAAACATGATCGCCCCGCGACTGGTGCCATTAAAGGCCTGACATTTAATGGCCCGTCGCACCAGGTTCACCAGGTTCACCAGGTTCACCAGGTCGAGGGACTAGACACTCCTCACCTTTTGAGGGTCTGAAGATCATTCTCCAGACCCTTTTTTTCGCCTGCTTGTTTTTACTTTTCGCCGAACAAGCCATACCTTACGAAATCGCGCCAATTCCAGCACTGCCGGAGCCAACGTGTTGGCCCATGCCGCGACTTCTATGCATCCAGAGAGAACCCAATGAATTGCGACACTCAGTCACCCGCTCGGCAGGTCATGGTGCTCTATACCGGAGGCACTATTGGTATGCAGGCCAGCGCTAATGGGTTAGCTCCGGCATCGGGATTCGAGTCGAGGATGACCGGGCAACTGGCCGCGCAGCCCCATCTTCAGGTGCCCAACTGGAGGTTTCGCGAATTGCAGCCACTGATCGACAGCGCCAACATGAATCCCGTTTATTGGCAGCGTCTGCGTGAAGCGGTGATTGAAGCTGTGAACGTCGACAATTGCGATGCCGTCCTGATCTTGCACGGCACAGATACCTTGGCCTACAGCGCGGCAGCGATGTGTTTCCAACTGATTGGATTGAGTGCGCCAGTACTATTCACCGGCTCAATGTTACCGGCGGGTGTTGAAGACAGCGATGCTTGGGAAAACCTCAATGGCGCCCTGCTGGCCCTTGGTAGGGGCATAAAGTCCGGCGTGCAGTTATATTTCCACGGTGAGCTGCTGGCGCCGACTCGTTGCGCGAAGATTCGCAGCTTTGGGAGACATCCATTTGCTGAGTTGCAACGCAACCGGGGTGGCAAGTCCGCGCAGCCTCTGCCCAAAGCGCTGGATTATCGCCAACCAAAAGCTGTAGCCAACGTCGGCGTGCTGCCGCTGTTTCCAGGGATAAACGCGCAGCATCTGGACGCGCTACTCGACAGCGGCATCCAGGCACTGATCCTCGAATGCTTTGGCAGCGGCACCGGTCCAAGCGACAACCCGGAATTTCTCGCCAGCCTGCAAAATGCTTATCTACGCGGCATCTGCGTGGTAGCGATCACCCAATGCCAGGAAGGCGGGGTCGAGCTGGAGATTTACGAAGCGGGCAGCCGTCTGCGCGGTGTCGGCGTTCTGTCGGGTGGCGGCATGACCCGCGAAACAGCTTTCGGCAAACTGCATGCGTTGCTGGGTGCGGGGCTAGGGGTCGCAGAAGTACGGCGGTTGGTTGAACTGGATGTGTGTGGCGAACTGGGTGCCTAATGGTCCCTATTCGCCTCCAACGGGTAAGGAACACGCAAGTTTCAGAAAGAGTGTGTTAGTTGTGGTCACGCGCCCCCCCTATCAACCCGCGCATTGCGCAGCATTGAGTCCAAGTTGCGCTCGATATTTGTGCATAACGCTGTCATCTGAATTTCATGCTCGCTGGCGAGAAAGGGGCTTTGCAGGTCAGTTCCAATCTTCTCAATCGCCAGCAGCATGAAGCCCACCACCGTGGAAGCCAGCGGCGTGAACCAACCCAGGGTTTCCACCAGGCCTATAGGCACGATCAAACAAAACAGGGTGATGAACAGCCTTGGGAAGGCTACGTATGGATAAGGTAACGGTGTGTTGGCTATGCGCTCCATGCCGCCCTGACAATTGGAAATTTCCACCAGCGTGGATTCAATACGCGCCAGCCGAATGCTGTCCAGGCGACCGGACTTAAACTCTTTGGCCAGTAGTGCGGCGCAAGCATTGATCAGATCATTGGGAAAGTTATTGGTGTCGAGGCGGCGATCGAACTCCTCGGGGGAAATTAGCGCCTGCACTTCCGTGCCGCAGCTTTCGCCTTTCAAGTGCGCCGACAGGCATTTTACGTAAGCCACATGCCGCCGGAGCAGCACGGCTTTGACCGGGTTGATGTCCCCATCGTCATCAATCAACGTCAGCACTTGCCGAGCGAAACTGCGGGAGTTATTAACCAGACCGCCCCATAACGTTCGGGCTTCCCACCAACGATTGTAGGCGCTGGAATTGCGAAAGCTGGTCAGCACCACTAGCGCAGAACCCAGCAGCGTCAGTGGCAGCGAGGGCAAGGTGACCTTGCGCTCCAGGTAAAGCATGAAGTCGACGGTGACGATGACATCCCAGACCAACAGCCAAACCAGCGACCAACCCACATAAGTCAGGGTTCGGACCAAAAATCGATACTTCTCAACGATTGCCTGCTGCAAGAGATTACCTCGTTCGACGACAACACGAGCGCTGTCCCCTGGGGTTCGAATGCTTTTTGCTCAAATGGTTCGGCACTGACGGCTCTGAAATTTCATGGAACAAACTCGCCTTTTTCGTGCTCAACACCTATCTGGATGTTCAGCAGCACGTCACCGAGGGTAAATTCAATGGGCTCGTCTTCAACATCTTCCTCCATCGAACAGCGCACCACGCGCGACCAACTGTGCATTAACACCATTCGCACGCTTGCCATGGACGCCGTACAAAAAGCCAACTCCGGCCACCCTGGAACTCCGATGGCCCTGGCGCCGGTAGGGTACACGGTCTGGAATCAGTTTTTGCGTTATCACCCCGAACACCCCGATTGGCCGAATCGTGACCGTTTTGTCCTGTCGGTCGGCCACGCGTCGATGCTGCTGTATTCACTTCTGCACTTGGCGGGCGTGATCGAAATCGACGAGCACGGCAAACCTTCCGGCAAACCGGCCGTCAGCCTGGACGACATCAAACAGTTCCGCCAGATGGACTCCAAAACTCCCGGTCACCCGGAATACCGCATGACCACAGGCGTCGAAACCACCACCGGCCCGCTTGGCCAAGGGTGTGCCAACAGCGTGGGCATGGCCATGGCTGAACGCTGGCTGGGCACGCGCTTCAACCGTCCCGACGCAAAGCTGTTTGATTACAGCGTTTACGTGGTGTGCGGCGATGGCGACATGATGGAAGGCGTGAGCTCAGAAGCGGCGTCGATGGCCGGACATCTCAAGCTCGCTAACCTGTGCTGGATCTACGACAACAACACCATCACCATCGAAGGCCACACCGAGCTGTCGTTCAACGAAGACGTACAGACCCGCTTCAAAGGCTACGGCTGGAACACCTTGCACGTTACCGACGCCAACGATGCCGTAGCGCTGGCCAAAGCCCTTGAAACGTTCAAGCACAACCAAGACGCTCCCACATTGATCGTGGTCGACAGCGTGATTGGTTACGGCGCACCCCATAAACACAACACCGCTGCGGCCCACGGCGAACCCCTGGGCGTGGAAGAAATTCGGCTGACCAAAAAATTCTACGGCTGGGACGAAAACTCCAGCTTTCTGGTGCCCGAAGAGGCTCAGCATTGCTTACGTGACTCCCTGATTGAGCGCAACAGCGAGGAATACGAAGCGTGGGAAAAAACCCTGGACAACCTCAGCAAAAGCGACCCGACATTGGCCGATCAATTGCGGCGGATGCGCGCCGGCGAGATGCCGGATGATTGGCAGGATGCGCTGGAAGAATTCGAAACTGACGCAAAGGGCATCGCCTCACGCGCATCCGGCGGCAAGGTTCTCAATGCCTTTGCTACGAAAATTCCATGGCTGATGGGGGGCTCTGCCGACTTGTCGCCCTCTACCAAGACCAACTTGACGTTTGACGGCGCAGACAGCTACTCGGCCGAAAACTATGGCGGACGCAACCTGCACTTCGGCATTCGCGAACACGCCATGGGCTCCATTGCCAATGGCATGGCGCTGTCGTATATCCGCCCTTACACCTCGACGTTCCTGGTTTTCAGCGACTACATGAAACCGCCGATTCGCCTGGCATCCATCATGGAGTTGCCGGTGATTTTCGTGTTTACCCACGACTCCATTGGTGTAGGCGAAGACGGTCCGACCCATCAGCCCATTGAACAACTGACCCAACTGCGCTCGACACCGGGCCTGCTGACGTTACGTCCCGGCGATGCCAATGAAACCGTTCAGGCCTGGAAAGTTGCCTTGGCGCAAACCAGTCGACCTTCATGCATCGTGCTCTCGCGCCAACCCCTGCCGACGCTGGACCGCTCGATTTATGCCTCTGCTGAGGGCACCGCTCGCGGCGCCTACGTGCTGGGAGATGTCGACAGTGGTCAGCCCACTGTCATCCTCATCGCCACCGGCAGCGAAGTGGGCATGACCGTTCAAGCTTACGAGAAGCTCAAATCGGAAGGTATTGCGGCGCGGGTAGTTTCAATGCCCAGCTGGGAATTGTTCGAAGATCAGGACCAGGCCTACCGCGATAGCGTTTTCCCACCCAGCGTCACCGCCAGAGTGGTGGTCGAACAAGCAGGCCCTGTGGGCTGGGACCGCTACGTCGGCAACACCGGGGCAAAAATCGTCATGAACACTTTCGGTGCCTCGGCTCCTATTGAGAAGTTGCAAGCCAAGTTTGGCTTCACCGTGGAGAATATTGTGAAGGTGGCGAAGGCGCAGCTAGAGAAATAGCCTGCGGGCGAGAGATAAATGCAATTATTTCTGCGCTAAATTCATTCTTTAGCCAGAATAATTGCATTTTTTGTCTAAACAATCGCTGCAGTTACCGTTCCTATTCAGCACCCACTCAACGCCACCTGCGGACGCTCACCGACAAAGAAATACGGCCGCAATTTCACCCCGACGCCATTCCCAATAAACGCCGCCACCAGCCACACCCAGCCGTGCAAGCTGCCGGAGGCGATGCCGCTGAAGTAGGCGCCGATGTTGCAGCCGTAGGCCAGGCGAGAGCCGTAACCCAACAACAGACCGCCGATGACTGCCGCGATCAATGAGCGGGCGGGGATTTTCAGGTTGGGGGCGAAACGTCCGGCCAGCCCTGCTGCCAACAGCGCACCCAGCATAATGCCGATGTCCATGACACTGGTGACGTCTTCCCATACCGGCGCAGCCAAGGCTTTGGCGTTGCCCGGGAGTTGCCAAAACACCCAACTGCCAACGTCCACGCCTAGACCACTGGCGACTTTGGCGCCCCACAACGCGAAAGCCGAGGTGATTCCCCATGGCCGACCGGCGAGTGCCAAGGTCGCGAAGTTGAGCAATGCCAAACCGATCGCGCCCCATACCAATGGCCAAGGCCCGCGCAGAAAACGGCGCAGGCCGATGTGCTCGCTGGTGACGCCTTCCTCAAGCTGACCATGACGGCGCTTTTCCAGGCGCACGGTCACCGCCGCAATAATCGCGAACAGCGCCAGGCTCATCACCAACGCGGGATAAACCCCGAACCTTTTAACGATGGAAATCGCCGGAAACGACGGCAGTGAAAACCACCAATCCACGTGTTGCGTAGCGATCAACGAACCGACAATGAAAAACAGCAGCGTCACTAGCATCCGCGCATTACCGCCACCGGCGGTGAACAAGGTGCCCGATGCACACCCGCCACCCAGTTGCATGCCAATCCCGAAAATGAACGCCCCGAATACCACGGAAATACCGGCAGGCGCCACTAGACCGACTACTGGCTGACCAAACAAACTGCCCGCGCCCAGCGCGGGGAAGAACAGCACCACCGCTACCGCCAGCATCACCATCTGCGCGCGCAAACCGGCGCCTCGGCGATCACTGATAAACACCCGCCACGCCGAGGTGAAACCAAACGCAGCGTGGTACAGAGTTAGACCCAACACCGCGCCGACTACCAGCAACGACATCTGGCGCGGACCCACGCTGTTTTGCAAAAACACAGCGCCCAATAACAACAAAACAAAAGCGATTAACGGCGCGGCGGGCTTGCGTGCAGTCGTCGCAGAAAGAGGAAGACTCATAACGGATCTCGGTGAATGATGGCAATGGCGCCGAGTATAAACGCTTAATCCACCCAAACTTGGCGCAGCTTAGCTAGCGCCTGGTGAATGCTTGGCTCAGACACGGCGGCAAAACCCAGGACCATGCCTGCCCGGTTGTCCAGAGCACCAGCGGACGTGGGCAACCAGTAATCGCTCAACGGATTGATTTCAACGCCGACGCTTGCAGCCTTGTCTATCAACTCTCGCTCACGGGCCAGCGTGGCGACCGGCACCGCGACGTGGAGTCCAGCAACGACTTTTGGCATTGCGCCACAGCCGCTGACCTCTTGTGGCCAGCCCGCCAACAGCGCATCGCGGCGACTCAGCGCAGCACGGCGCATGCGGCGGATGTGTCGCTGAAAATGCCCGGCAGCGATGAATTCAGCCATGACCGCTTGGGTACCGACTTCCGAGTGACGCATGTCCACGGCACGGCGCTGACTGAACGCTTCGACCAACCCCAGCGGCAGCACCAGGTAGCCCAGGCGCAGGGCCGGAAAAGCGATTTTGCCAAAGGTGCCGACGTACAACACCCGTCCGCTCTGATCCAGCGCCGCCAAGGGTGCCAACGGTGCGCCACTGTAACGGTACTCGCCGTCGTAATCGTCCTCGACAATCCAGCCTTGAGTCCGCTCAGCCCAGGCAAGAATTTCAAGACGCCGCGCCAGACTCATGGTCACGCCCGTAGGGTATTGATGCGAAGGTGTAACGTAAGCCAGCGTGCAGTCGCTATGCAGCAGCTCGGAGCAACGCATGCCTTCGTTGTCCACACCGATGCCGTGCAACTGCGCCCCGGCGATGGCGAATGCGTGGGCCGCAGCGCGATAACCTGGATTTTCCACCGCCACCGTGTCGCCCACCTCCACCAACAGTTGTGCACAAAGGCTAATCGCTTGCTGCGCGCCGCTGGTGATTACTATTTGCCCAGGGCTGCAATGCAAACCTCGGGAACTGCGCAAATAGGCCGAGATCAGTTCGCGCAAGCGCCAGTCCCCCGCTGGCTCTCCATAACCCAATCGCCCCAAGTCCGGCTTGCGCCAAAAAGCAGCGTGTAACTTGGCCCAAACTCCGAATGGAAATAGGTCAAAGGCCGGCACGCCTACCCGAAACGCCCGTGGGACATCACCTCGTGGCAGGGGCAAATGGTGTTGCTGAAGCAAATTAAGTGCTGTGCTGTGGATAATTTGATGGGTCGTCGAAACTGTGGATAACGCTGTGGGTAACCCTGTGGACACTTTTGTGGATAACTTAATTGATTTCTTTGTTGCGAACGACGGTGAGGGCAGTTGCGCGACGTAAGTGCCGTCGCCAATGCGCCCCTCGGTAAAACCCTCTGCATAAAGCTGGTCGTAGGCGCGCATGACGCTGTTTCGGGAAATCGATAACGACGCTGCCAGATCACGGCTGGCTGGCAATCGCGTGCCGCTGCTCAAACTGCCGTCGAGAATCCGTTGGCGTAGGGTTTGATAAAGCTGGCGGCTCAATCCGCGGCTGCGATCAAGTTCGATACCGGCAGCATCGAATGGAAAAGAAGAGGTGCTGAACGTCATGAATTGGCCCTACGAAATTGATCGTTAATGGCTCTTACAACCAACCAATAGCCTGCCTAAGATTTAACCGTCAGCCAAGGAAAAACTCATGTACCTACCCAGCGCGTTTAAAGAAGACGACCTCGCAATCATTCACCAGCAGATTGAAAGCACGCGCTTGGCCGTTCTAGTTACCCACGGCGCGCTGGGATTGCTGGCCAACCATGTGCCGTTGTTGCTCAACCCCGACCAAGGCCCGAATGGCACCCTGCACGGGCATTTGGCCAAAGCCAATCCACAGTGGAAGGAGCTGGAGAGCGGCGCCGAAGCCCTGCTGATTTTTACCGGCCCGGATGCTTACGTCAGCCCATCGTTCTATCCGAGCAAGGCCGAACATGGCCAAGTGGTGCCGACCTGGAATTTTTTGGTGATTCACGCTTATGGCACGCCCGAAGTGTTTCACGACGCGAGTCGACTGCTTGATCTGGTCAGCACTTTGACCGACAAGCATGAAGCCGGACGCGCCACGCCTTGGGCCGTGGAGGACGCGCCAAAGGCGTACATCGACAAAATGCTCAGCGCCATCGTCGGGTTTGTCGTGCCAATCAGCCGGCTCGAAGGAAAGCGCAAGCTCAACCAGAACCGCAACGCTGCGGATATTGCGGGTGTCCGTGACGGCCTCGCCGCCAGTGCCGTGCCCAATGACAATGAACTCGCCCGACTGATGCGCTAGGAGCCATTGATGACCGAGATACAGATTCGTCCCGTCACGCAGGAAGACCACGCCGCATGGCGTGCGCTGTGGAAAACCTATTTGACCTTCTATAAGACTGAACTGCCCGACAGCGTCAGTGACGTCACCTGGCAGCGGGTTCTAGACCGGAGCGAACCCACTAACGCTGCCCTCGCCTGGAGCGGTGACAAAGCGGTTGGCATGGTTCACTTCATCTACCATCGCTCTAACTGGAGCATTAAGAACGCCTGTTACCTGCAAGATCTGTTGGTAATTCCGGAACAGCGCGGTTCCGGGGTTGGTAGGCAGTTGATCGAATATGTTTACGCCACGGCCAGTGAAAATAACTGCGACAAGGTTCATTGGCTGACCCACGAAACCAATGCCACCGCCATTCAGCTGTATGAACGCATCGCCGAACGCCCCGGTTTCATTCAATTTCGTAAACCGCTCTAGCCCTGGAATTTGCTCATGCCGACCACTGAACTGCACTGGCAACCGGCCAAACTGCCCAATGCCAAACCTATCGAAGGACGCTTGATACGTCTTGAGAAGCTGGACGTTGCGCGTCATGGCGACGGTTTGTGGGTCGCCTTACAGGGCCCGAACTCTGACCCGAAGCTTTGGGATTATTTGCCCTATGGTCCGTTCAATCAACGCGTTGATTTTGATGCTTGGTTGAGTCGCCTCGCAGCCGGGAACGACCCCTGGTTTTACGCCGTGATAGACCGCGAGACCGGCGTCGTGGATGGCTGCCTGAGCCTGATGTCGATCGTCCCTGATCATGGCCGCATCGAAATTGGTCACGTGATGTTTGGCGGCGCCATGCAGCGCACCGCCAAGGGCTCCGAGGTCATTTACCTGCTGGCCAAAGAATCTTTTGTGTTGGGTAATCGACGTCTGGAATGGAAGTGTAACGACAGCAACCAACGCTCCAAACGCGCCGCTGAACGCTTCGGCTTTACCTTCGAAGGCACGTTCCGTCAGCACATGGTGGTTAAAGGGGTCAATCGGGACACCACGTGGTATTCGATAATCGACACGCAATGGCCAACGTTGCAGCAGGTGTTTGAAGGGTGGTTGGCTGTGGATAACTTCAAGGACGGGCAACAGATTCGAATACTGGAAAGCTTCCGAGCCCTATAAAATCCGCACATATCTGAAGGAGCCAACGTGTGGGCGATGCGTATACAGCGGTTTATCAGGTAAATCGCTTCGCCAACACGTTGGCTCTACAGGGAAGCACTCACCATTGCGCATAAAAAAAGGGGAGCCACAAGTGCTCCCCCCAGAGTAAACAGTTAAGCGGGTATCGAATCAGCCCTCGATTTCCACCAGAATTTCGCCAGGGTTGACGCGATCACCTTTGGCGACATGGATTGCTGTGACTTTGCCCGCGATGGGAGCCTGTACTTCGGTCTCCATCTTCATTGCTTCAGTGATCAGCAAGGCCTGACCGACTTTGACCACAGCGCCTTCTTTGACCAATACATCGACGATGTTGCCCGGCATGGTGGTGCTCACATGGCCTGGCGCAGTGGCTTGCGCCCGTTTGCCGATGCCGCCACCCACAAACTCGTTCAGCGGTTCGAAAACCACCTCTTCCGGCATGCCATCGATTGTCAGATAGAAGTGGCGTTTGCCGCCGGCTTTGACGCCGACACCGGTGATATCGACGCGGTAGCTTTCACCGTGTACGTCGATCACGAACTCAGTCGGTACACCCTCTCCGCCGGTTTTACTGACGCCGCCCGCTTCGGGGATCGGCAACAACTCTTCGGGTTTTAACGTACCCGCTGCGCGCTCTTCGAGGAATTTGCGCCCGATGTCCGGGAACATCGCATAGGTCAACACATCTTCTTCAGACGTGGCCACCGAACCGATTTCCGCCCGCAGCTTGACCATTTCCGGCTTGAGCAAATCCGCTGGGCGAACGTCGATGAGTTCTTCATTACCAATGGCCTGACGACGCAGCTTTTCGTCCACAATGCCCGGCGCTTTACCGTAACCACCTTGCAGGTACAGCTTCACTTCGTTGGTGATGGTTTTGTAGCGCTCACCGGCCAGCACGTTAAAAAACGCCTGAGTACCGACGATCTGAGAAGTCGGGGTTACCAACGGTGGGTAGCCGAGGTCTTTACGGACCCGAGGAATTTCGGCCATCACTTCGGCCATGCGGTTTAGCGCACCCTGCTCTTTAAGCTGATTAGCCAAGTTTGAAATCATCCCACCCGGCACTTGGTTGACCTGCACACGGGTGTCGACAGCGGTGAATTCGCTCTCGAACTGGTGGTATTTTTTACGCACTGCGTAGAAGTACAGACCAATTTCCTGCAGCAACTCCAAATTCAAACCGGTATCGAATTCGCTGCCCTTGAGCGCAGCCACCATCGATTCAGTCCCAGGATGGCTCGTGCCCCAGGCGAAGCTAGAAATGGCGGTATCAATGTGATCGGCGCCGTTTTCAATCGCTTTAAGCTGACACATCGCGGCCAGGCCAGCCGTATCATGGGAATGGATGAACACCGGCAGCGATTGCTCAGCCTTCAGCGCCCGGACCAGTTCGCCAGTGGCATACGGCGTCAACAGGCCAGCCATGTCCTTGATCGCTACCGAGTCGCAACCCATGGCTTCCATCTGTTTAGCCTGCGCCACAAATGCGTCGATGGTGTGCACTGGACTGGTGGTGTACGCGAGCGTGCCCTGAGCATGTTTGCCAGCCGCTTTGACCGCTTCAATCGACACGCGCAGATTTCTAACGTCGTTCATCGCATCGAAAATACGGAACACGTCGATGCCGTTGACTGCAGCCTTGGCCACGAAAGCACGCACCACGTCATCACTGTAGTGCCGATAGCCCAACAGGTTCTGGCCGCGCAACAGCATTTGCAAACGCGTGTTAGGCAACGCCGCACGCAACTGGCGCAGGCGCTCCCACGGGTCTTCTTTCAGAAACCGTATGCAGGCATCGAAGGTCGCGCCGCCCCAGACTTCCAGCGACCAATAGCCAACCTTGTCGAGCTTTTCACAGATTGGCAGCATGTCTTCAGTGCGCATGCGCGTAGCCAACAGCGACTGATGAGCGTCACGCAGGATGGTGTCGGTGACAAAGATTTTTTTAGACATTCGAAAGCTCCTGTAGCGACAAGCTGCAAGTTTCAAGCGACAAGAAAAAGCGTGATTGGCTTTTGCCTGCAGCTTGGCGCTTGAAGCTATTCACTAACTTATTCATAGGCCTGCGTGGGCGGCAATGGCGGCGGCGATGGCCAAGGCCAACTCTTCGGGTTTGCGCTTGATCGAGTAGTTGGTCAGTTCCGGATGGGCTTCAACGAAGCTGGTGTTGAACTGGCCGCTACGGAATTCCGGATTACGCAAAATCTCCTGGTAGTACGCCGCCGTGGTCTTGACCCCTTGCAGGCGCATGTCGTCCAGTGCGCGCAGGCCTCGGTCCATCGCCTCTTCCCAGGTCAACGCCCAGACGATCAGCTTCAGGCACATCGAGTCGTAGAACGGCGGAATGGTGTAGCCGGTGTAGATCGCCGTGTCGGTGCGCACACCAGGGCCGCCGGGTGCGTAATAACGGGTGATCTTGCCGAAGCTCGGCAGGAAGTTGTTTTTAGGGTCTTCGGCGTTGATCCGAAATTGCAAGGCGAAACCACGGTGAATGATGTCTTCTTGCTTGACTGAAAGTGGCAAGCCGGAGGCTATGCGAATCTGTTCACGAACAATGTCGATGCCGGTAATTTCTTCGGTGATGGTGTGTTCCACCTGCACCCGAGTGTTCATCTCCATGAAGTACACCTCGCCCTCGGCGAGCAAGAACTCCACGGTGCCGGCGTTCTCGTAGCCTACCGCCTTGGCCGCGCGCACTGACAGGTCGCCGATGTAAGCGCGCTGTTCAGGGGTCAGCTGGGGGCTGGGAGCGATTTCAATCAACTTTTGATTACGGCGCTGAATCGAGCAATCTCGCTCGAACAGATGAACAACGTTGCCGAAACTGTCGCCCAGTATCTGGGCTTCAATATGCTTGGGATTGACGATACATTTTTCGAGAAAGACTTCCGCCGAACCAAAAGCTTTAGTGGCCTCCGAGATTACCCGTGGAAACGCCTGCTCTAATTCCTCAGGGCTGTTGCAACGACGAATGCCGCGACCGCCACCGCCGGAGGTTGCCTTTAGCATGACCGGATAACCGAGGCGTTCGCCTTCGACTAATGCTTCAGCGATGTCTGCAACGTTGCCTTCGGTGCCCGGCGTCACCGGTACGCCGGCCTTGATCATGCTCCGCCGCGCTTCGGTTTTGTCACCCATGCGGCGAATGACTTCAGCTGAAGGACCAATGAATTTGATTCCACGCTCGACGCAGATATCCGCCAGTTCAGCGTTTTCCGAAAGAAAACCATAACCGGGATGTAACGCATCACAACCGGTTTCCACAGCCAAATTCACCAGCTTTCGCGGGTTCAAATAGCCCGCGAGCGGTTCAGCGCCGATGCTATGGGCTTCGTCAGCGCGTTTGACGTGCAGCGCATGACGGTCGGCGTCGGAATAGACCGCAACCGAGCGAATGCCCATCTCGGCGCAAGCACGCACGATCCGGACAGCAATTTCACCGCGGTTAGCGATCAGAATTTTTGTTATCACTGGCATTCCTCGACAGATAAGCCTCGACCGTTAGAACAGACGAACCGGCTAGGCCGTTCGGCGTATGACCCGCTTACTGCGATGCAGTCGCATTACGAGAGCTACCCTAAGCCGTAAGCAAGATTAATAAAAATCAGTAAAAGTTGGGGTGTATATAAGTAAAACCTTATAGTCGTTTTAATCGACGTTTATAAAAGGTGAAAAATATGCGTAAGTCATTGATGCGTATAACATTACGTCAACTTCGTATTTTTAATGAAGTGTGCGATCTGAAATCCTATAGCCGGGCGGCTGAAGAAATGGCGCTCACTCAACCAGCCGTTAGCCTACAGATTCGTCAACTTGAGGAGCTTATCGGCCAGCCCCTGTTTGAATACGTAGGTAAAAAGCTCTATCTGACGGAGGCTGCGGAAGCACTCAAGACTGCCAGTCGCGACATTTTTGGGCGGCTGGAAAACCTCGATATGCAACTGACGGATATGCAGGGTTCGTTGCAGGGCCAGCTCAAATTAGCCATCGAATCCAGCGCCAAGTATTTTGTCCCGCATCTGTTCGCCGCGTTCAAACGGCAATATCCAGACGTCATGTTTAACTTGACGGTGGTCAATCGGGCGCAGGCTATCAGGAGGTTGTCGGACAACCGGGATGACTTGGTAGTGATGTCGATGGTGCCGCAGGACATGGGCCTGGAATTCATGCCCTTTCTCAACAATCCGATCGTCGCTGTGGCGCCGCCGGACCATCCGTTGTGCACTATTCAAACGCTGACGCTCAAGGATTTGGAACCGTACCCACTGGTGATCCGTGAACCCGGCTCAGGCACACGCAAAGCGTGTGAGGAATACTTCAAAGAAAAGCGCGTTCATTTTAGTCATACGCTGGAAGTCGCTTCGAACGAAGCTCAGCGTGAAAGCGTGGTGGCGGGGCTGGGGCTGGCGATGCTGACACGCCACGCACTAAGCCTGGAACTGGCCACTGGCATGCTGCGCGAGCTGCCGGTGGCCGAGTTGCCGCTTTACCGCAGCTGGTGCGTGGTGCAAGCCAAAGACAAGCCGCTGTCGCCGGTTGCACATGCCTTCCTTGCGTTCATCCGCGCCGAACGCGTGCAAATCAGCCGACTTGTTGAACGTTTCGACGGGAATCTACCGCGCTCTGCTGCCACACACTTGTGACTGGGCCCACGTCGAAATAATCAGAAAGCTCCTGGGCCAACTGTCGCTGCTCGGAATAGCTTTCGATGGCGCGTCGGAACTCCATCCGGCGCTGATCTTCTTGCTGTCGACGGGTGTTTTTCGAGGTGTGTACAGCGGTCGCGGTGATGGCGTGCTGCTGTGCTTCATCGTAGTGCCGAGGCATGTCCTGTCTCCCATTACGTTGCGGGAGCTTGAGCATGAACGCGGGCAATGACGATTACGCGGCGATCAGATGACAGAGTGATGAATGATTTTTGACGGTGTTTCTGCCATTAACGCATTAGATTCATTCGCGAAAGCGGTCCTTCAGTCGTCGAGGTTTTTGACTGATTTTGGTGATAAGCGGAGGCTACGCAGGCTGCGTTTAACGCTTTTCAGGTGGTTAACCAAACTCGGTCCTCGGGCCATGGCAACACCCATCGCCAGTACATCAATGACGACTAAGTGCGCAATTCGAGAGGTTAACGGCGTATAAATTTCAGTGTCTTCATGAACGTCGATGGCCAGGTTGATAGTGGCCAACTCTGCCAGCGGCGTTTGGCTTGGACACAAGGTGATCAACGTGGCACCGCTTTCGCGGACAAGATTAGCGGTGATCAGCAAATCCTTGGAGCGGCCCGACTGGGAAATACAAATCGCGACGTCGGTTGGTTTGAGCGTCACGGCTGACATGGCCTGCATGTGCGGATCGGAATAGGCGGCAGCGGTCAGTAACAGTCGAAAAAATTTGTGCTGAGCGTCCGCCGCCACGGCGCCAGAAGCGCCGAAGCCATAAAACTCGACCCGCTGCGCCAACGCCATGGCCGTCACCGCCGACTGCAACGCATGAGGGTCGAGATTTTCCCGCACCTCCATCAGCGTGTGCAGCGTGGTGTCGAAAATTTTCAGACTGTAATCGGCAACCGAATCGTCTTCATGAATGGCGAACTGACCGAAGCTGGCACCTGCGGCCAGGCTCTGCGCCAGTTTGAGCTTCAGGTCTTGGAATCCGGTGCAACCAATGGCACGACAGAAACGCACAATGGTTGGCTCACTGATGCCAACGCTGTGCGCAAGGTCAGCCATGGAGCTGTGCATCACGGCTGCAGGGTCAAGCAGCACATGGTCGGCAACCTTAAGTTCCGACTTGCGTAGCAAATGGCGTGACTGGCCGATGTGTTGCAACAGATTCAAAGGGGAGGACTCAATGATGACGGCTGGGCCGGGATGTAGCTTTCTTGTAGTTATACTACATGACCTGCGGGCCGCACAGCTAAACGAGCCGGGGCGCAAGATATGTCGAAAATGATGCACTCAAAATAAGAAATATCCGATGCCCCCTCAAAGACAAACCTTCTTCTTATTTCCGGGCACTGCGAATGCTTACTAACTTCCCGTCAATGAAGCGCAGGTATTGATACAAACCATTGGCTGGCCCATACACCCAGTCCTCGACGGTCACTGATTTGTAAGCCTGGACACCATCGGCATTCACTGCAGGCGCCGAAACCCGGCGATTGGCAGGCTGCCCGCACCTACTGACTACGGCGCTGATAGTGTCGCCCTCATCAATCAAGCCGCTTGCACAGCGCATCGATGCTTGGTCGTTGCCGCTTGCAGCCAACATCAGCGCTACACCGATCATCCATATATTCAATTTCACCCAACCTTTCCCCTCAATCCCCCTGTAGCCAACTTGTTGGCGAAGACGCATAACTGACACACCGCATCAGCCGCCTCGCGCACAACTTCGCTCTTTGAGTCGGTGCTCACATCCACGTATCAGGCAAATACTCACGCAGTAACTGCCCTACAGCATTGGCTTCCACTGGCCGACTAATCAAATAGCCCTGCACTTCATCACACCCATGAGCCTTGAGAAACGCCAGCTGCTCTCGGTTTTCCACGCCTTCAGCGACGACTTTCAAATCCAGGCTGTGGGCCATCGCAATGATGGCGTGGGTAATCGCGGCGTCTTGGGTGCCTTCGCCCAGACCTCGGATAAACGTTTGGTCGATTTTCACGTAATCCACCGGGAAACGCTTCAAGTAGCTCAATGACGAATAACCGGTGCCGAAGTCGTCAATGGCCAGTTTTACGCCCAGACCTTTTAGCTGATGAAAGGTCGCGATAATGTGCTCGACGCTGTCAAGGAGCTGGCTTTCTGTCAGTTCCAGCTCGAGGTATTGCGGCGCAAGCCCCGTCTCTTCCAATACCTGGCGAACCAGGCTGACCAATTTGCCCTGACGCAATTGATGGACCGAAAGGTTGACCGATACCCGAATCGGCTCAAACCCCTGCCGCTGCCATTCGCATGCTTGCCGGCAGGCCTGGCGCAAGACGAACTCGCCAATCGGTCCGATCAGTCCGGTCTCTTCAGCCAGCCCGATGAAGTCCGCCGGCGGCACCATGCCAAGCGTAGGGTGCCGCCAGCGCACCAATGCCTCAGCGGCGTTCAGACGGCCCGTCGCGAGACAGAGTTTGGGTTGATAGAACACCTGAAGCTGTTTTTCATCAATGGCTTTGCGCAACTGATTCTCTAGCTGCAAACGCTCCAAGGTGCTGGCCTGCAAGCTGTCAGTGTAGAACTGGAAATTATCACCGCCCAAGTGTTTGGCGTGTTGCATGGCCATGTTCGCTTGACTGACAAGTGCCGAAATCTCCCTGGCAGAATCAGGCAACAAACTAATTCCAACAGAAGCGCTGATCACTAACTCTTGCCCATCAACCGTCAGCGGCATGCGCAGCTTAGCCAATAGTCGGCTGGTCACCCGCGCCAGACTGGATAAATTGCCATAAGCATCGAATAGCACGGCAAATTCATCGCCCGACAATCGCGCAATGGTGTCGGCCTCGGGCATAGCGCTGCTCAAGCGCCGGGCAACTTGACGCAATAGTTGGTCGGCAACCTCATGACCCAAGCTGTCATTGAGCAGCTTGAAGCGGTCCAAATCGATGTGCAGCAGCGCCAGCCCCCTGCCCCCTTGGCGCATGCGCAGGTTAGCTTCGCGCAGGCGCTCTTTGAACAGCGAACGATTGGCCAGACCTGTCAGTTCGTCGTAATGACTGAGGTAGCGCATACGCTCCTCGGATTCACGCCGCGCCGACAGGTCGGCGAAAAACCCCACGATGTGACTGACCTTTCCGCGAGTGTCGCGTACCACATTGAGTTGGAGCCACTGTGGATATAACTCACCACTTTTTCGGGTTTCGGCCAGTTCGCCTTGCCAGCTATCGGTGTGTCCCAACGACTGATGTATCGCTGAAAAGTGACGTTTTGCATCCCGACTGCATGCCAGCTCGGTGACGTTATGGCCCAAAATGTCTTCCGGCAGGTAGCCGGTAACCCGGCTAAAAGCCTGGTTGGCGGTGACGATAATGTAATCCGGGTTGAGGATTACAATGCCTTCGCTGGCGGCCTCGAAAACGGTGGCCGCTAAGCGGCGGTGTTCTTCAAGGTGCTTGCTGGCGCTAACCTCACTATTGCTCAGGGCCTCATTGGCCACGCACAGTTCGAGGCTGCGCTGAGCGACTCTTGCTTCGAGCTCGGCCTGAGCCTCACGTAGTGCCCCTTCAGCTCTGCGCCTCTGCTCGATTTCATACGCCAATTCTTGATTAAGCTGCTCGCTCTGAGAATGGGCTTGCTGCAAACGCTCGATCAAAGCCTGATTCTGGAATCGCCTCAGCAAGCCTCGACGGACCAAGCGGTTGATCTGCACCGCCACCACAATTATTGCCACCAGCAAAATCAGACCGAGCCATGCCCAGCCGCGCAGTTGCACGTCGCCCCACAAAAACAGATAGGCGATCGACGGCACCATGCATGACAGAGTAAAGGTCAGGAACGCAGACATACTGACGGCATAGGCGACACTGGCCGACAATGTCGCCGCGCCAATCAAGCCGAATACCCAAGCTTGCTGCAAGAAACTGTCAGCGGGCGTCAGAGCGAGGGTAGTGCTAGCCAGTGTCAGGCCGCTGATCGAGGTTCCCAACAGGAACATTCTGCGCCTGACGCAGTGGCGACGCAGCGTTAAACGCGGCAACCTGGATGACGCGCAAGCCCACTAACGTCGTCAGCCAACCCAGCCAAATGCTGATCATCAGATAACGCTTGGGACTCCACAACAACCCGCTGCAGACCAAACCGTTGAGCAACATAAATAGGGTCGGCAATAGCGACCCCTGATAGAGCAAACGCGTGCGATCAACGGCAATCTGTAGCGCAAATCGCTCGCGAATCACTCGCCAGGTCGCAACAGCGGCACCCGACGAGCTGATGCTAGAAGTCATAGGCGGTGTTCTTATTAATGGTTTGAGCCTTAAACATGAACGGAGCATACACAAGGCGCCCTCTACACCAAACTGTCGATGATCATATAATCCATGCGCTGCTTGGTTTGAACACCCTATTACACACGGCTCAGGCACGGCCCAGCCCGCTTCCAGGCCTGACCAACCGGTCATCTCCGGCATCGCTTTTATCGGCTAATGCAAAGCTTGGTTTGCCCGACATAGCCCAGCACCCTAGAATGCGCCGATGCGCGATGATCTCTCCCTTCTGCTGAACTCCCTCAACGATGCCCAACGTCAGGCCGTAGCGGCCTCCGTGGGTCGTCAGTTAGTCATTGCCGGCGCTGGTTCCGGTAAAACCCGTGTGCTGGTGCACCGAATCGCTTGGCTGATCCAAGTGGAGCAAGCCTCATCCCACTCGATTTTGTCGGTGACGTTCACCAACAAAGCCGCTGCCGAGATGCGTCACCGCATCGAGCAACTGATGGACATTAGTCCGGCGGGCATGTGGGTTGGTACTTTCCACGGCTTGGCGCACCGCTTGTTGCGGGCGCATTGGCAAGAAGCAGGTTTAAACCAGAACTTCCAGATTCTCGACAGTGATGACCAGCAACGGCTGGTCAAACGCGTGATGCGCGAGATGGGCCTGGATGAACAACGCTGGCCGGTCCGCCAAGCGCAATGGTTCATCAACGGACAGAAAGACGAAGGCCTGCGTCCGAAACATATTCAGGCTGTGGGTGATCTTTTTCTGACCACCATGAAGGCTATTTATGAAGCCTATGAAGTCGCCTGCCAGCGCGCCGGGGTCATTGACTTCTCCGAGCTGCTGCTGCGAGCCCTGGACTTGTGGCGAGATAATCCTGGCCTGCTAGCCCATTACCAACGTCGTTTCCGCCATGTGTTGGTCGACGAATTCCAAGACACCAACGCCGTGCAGTACGCCTGGCTGCGATTGTTGGCCCAGGGTGGCGACAGCTTGATGGTAGTTGGCGACGATGATCAGTCGATTTACGGCTGGCGCGGCGCCAAAATTGAAAACATCCACGAGTACTCGTCAGATTTTCCTGACACCGAAACCATCCGTTTGGAACAGAACTACCGTTCCACCGCGAGCATCCTGAAAGCGGCCAACGCGTTGATTGTCAACAACAGCGGGCGCTTGGGCAAAGAGCTATGGACTGACGGTGGCGACGGCGAGCTGATTAATCTGTACGCCGCGTTCAACGAGCACGACGAAGCGCGCTACGTGGTCGAAACCATCGAAAGCGCCCTGAAGACCGGCCTGATGCGCAGCGACATCGCCATTCTTTACCGCTCCAATGCCCAATCGCGAGTGCTTGAAGAGGCGTTGCTGCGCGAACGAATCCCTTACCGAATCTATGGCGGCCAGCGCTTCTTTGAGCGTGCCGAAATCAAGAACGCCATGGCGTACCTGCGCTTGCTCGACGGACGCGGCAATGATGCTGCGCTTGAGCGGGTGATCAACGTTCCGGCACGGGGTATCGGCGAAAAAACCGTCGAAGCCATTCGTGAGCATGCTCGCCACGCTGATGTGTCGATGTGGGAGGCCATGCGCCAACTGATCGCCAACAAGGGCCTTACCGGTCGCGCAGCCGGGGCGCTGGGTGGGTTCGTGGAACTGATAGAAAATCTGGCCGCGAAAGTCATGGAGATGCCGTTGCACCTCATGACTCAAACGGTGATCGAGCAATCTGGACTGATCAACTACCACAAGGAAGAGAAAGGCGAAAAAGGCCAGGCTCGGGTGGAAAACCTTGAGGAATTGGTCAGCGCCGCACGCAACTTCGAAAATGCTGAAGAAGACGCCGACCTGTCGCCGCTGGCGGCTTTCCTCGGCCATGCGTCGTTGGAAGCGGGTGATACCCAAGCGGAAGAACACGAAGACAGCGTGCAACTGATGACCTTGCACAGCGCCAAGGGCCTGGAGTTTCCTTACGTGTTCCTGGTGGGCATGGAAGAAGGCCTATTCCCGCACAAGATGAGCCTGGAAGAACCTGGCCGGCTGGAAGAAGAACGCCGGCTGGCTTACGTCGGCATCACTCGCGCCATGCAGCAGTTAGTGATGACCTACGCGGAAACCCGTCGTTTGTATGGCACCGAAACCTACAACAAAGTGTCGCGCTTCGTTCGCGAGATCCCGCCGACGTTGATTCAGGAAGTACGGTTGTCCAACAGCGTCAGCCGACCGTTCGGCGGCGTGCAAAAGATGGGCACCAGCAGCCTTTTCAATGGCACCGGCATTCCAGACACTGCGTTTAGTCTGGGTCAGCGAGTGCAGCATTCGGTGTTCGGCGAAGGCGTGATTCTGAACTTCGAAGGCGCGGGGGCTCAGGCTCGAGTCCAAGTGAATTTCGAAGAGGGCAGTAAATGGTTGATGATGGGTTATGCGAAACTTGAAGCGATTTGAGATCTGGCAGAAGTCCTGGGCGATCCTGAAAGCCCCCACCCGGAAAAATGTCTTACAGACTTGATAGAATCGGACGTCACCAAGTCAAGGTAAAAGCCCGAAACATTTAGTCGCTAGCTATCGTCATGGCTCATGTGCAACATGGCGCGCGTGCAATCCACAAATGGGAATCCCTTATGCAACGTTTTCTAAGCATCGTAATGGTGTTGTGCATCGGGCTCACAATGAGCCTCGACGCCAACGCGCGCTTCGGTGGCGGCAAGTCTTTCGGTTCCGCGCCAAGCCATCAAATGCGTCAAGCGCCTTCCTCCTCTCCATCTGCCGCACCGGGTGCTGCAGGTGCAGCCGCCGCTGCCCGTCCCGCAGGCGGCGCGTCGCGCTGGCTGGGTCCGTTGGCCGGCCTTGCAGCAGGTGGCCTGCTGGCCTCAATGTTCATGGGCGGCGGTTTCCACGGAATGCAGTTTTTCGACATCCTGATCATGGCCATCATCGGTTTCGTGATTTTCCGGTTCATCGCCGCGCGTCGTCGCAAGCAACCAGACATGGCCGCAGCAGGTCAAACGCCGTTTCAGCGTGAAACCATCGAGCAACCGGCCCAGGCTCCGATGTTCGGCGGATCGTCTGCAAGTGCTGCGCCCGCTCCAGTGATCCACGCGCCCGCTTGGTTCAACGAATCACGCTTCCTAGAAGCCGCTCGCGGCCACTTCCAGTCGCTGCAACAGCACTGGGACGCCAACGAGATGGACAAGATTGCGGAGTTCGTTACGCCACAGATGTTGCAGTTCCTGAAACAGGAACGTGCCAACCTGGGCGACGGCTTCCAGTCGACCTACATCGACAACCTGACTGTGCAACTCGATGGACTGGATGATCGCTCTGATAAAACTGTTGCGACACTGACCTTCTCCGGTCTGTCCAAGACTTCGCGATTCGATCAAGGTGAAGTCTTTAGCGAAAGCTGGAACATGGAGCGTCCGCAAGGCGACAACCAGCCATGGCTAGTGGCTGGTATCCGCCAAAACGGCTAATCCGCGTCCATACTTGTATAGCCGCCGCAAATAGCGATCCTAGGAAATACGAAACCCCGGTCTTTGGCCGGGGTTTCGTGTTATCCGTTCGGGTAGTTATTTTGAGAAATGCTTTGCGCTACTGTATAACCCGCGCCAACAGTTTAGAGGATCCAGGTCGTGGAAGAAGTCATTGAAGAGCTGCGTGAAAAGAACGAACGGGTACCGGTGCCCCTCGAATTGCCTGACGACGATGTTCTGGTAGAAATCGAAGAACAGCTGTTTATCAATATTCCTTTCGTTTTCAAGGAATTTTTGCTGACGGTAAGCGACGTAGTTTATGGCAGCCTGGAACCGGTCACCGTTATGGATCCGCAGTCGCACACCTATCTGCCAGAAGTATGCGCAACCGCTTGGGACATTGGCGTTCCCCGCGAGTTGATCCCGATTTGTCAGGACGGCGACGATTATTATTGCGTGGAAGAGGACGGCACCGTGGTGCAGTGGTCCGCTGATGAAGAGCTGGTCACTGAAGAAAGCTGGGAGTCAGTCTGGCACTGGGCCCGGGACGTTTGGCTGGAAAGCTGAACCACATCAGAATGCCGTTGCGGCGCAATGCCAGGACGGCATCGGCTGGGTGTAACTCAGTAGAAATTTATACGCAAACTTACGTGACGGCGGCCACCTCGCCGCCGTCCAGAGTAGTGCTGTATACACATGACTTAAGAACGTGAGCGCCACCATCAGGCGCACTTCTGAAACACCCCATCCGTGAGTACGCTATGGAACCCGGAAACGCCCAACTGTCGATGACTGTATTGATGACCCCGGACATGGCCAATTTTTCCGGTAACGTCCACGGGGGCACACTGCTTAAATACCTCGATGAAGTCGCTTACGCCTGCGCCAGCCGTTACGCCGGGCGTTATGTAGTGACCTTGTCGGTGGATCAGGTCATTTTTCGTGAGCCTATTCACGTGGGCGAACTGGTGACCTTCTTGGCGTCGGTCAACTACACCGGCAATACCTCGATGGAAGTCGGAATCAAAGTTGTCACCGAAAACATCCGTGAACGTTCGGTTCGGCACACCAACAGCTGCTTCTTCACCATGGTAGCGGTCGACGATCAACGTAAACCGACCAAGGTGCCACCACTTGAACCTGCCAACAGCGAAGACAAGCGCCGCTACGTTCAGGCCAAACAACGACGTCAACTGCGTCAAGAGCTTGAAATTCGTTATCAGGAAATTAAGGAAGAAGCGCCTTAACAGTAGATGAACGGGAATCCGATTGAACGAAATTTAAGTCGAGCGGTATGGCCGAAAATCGTCAGACCCAGTTAAGCTGGGCGTCCTTTGGTGGAGCACACTTTCATGCTGACGCTGGGTAACCTTTTTGTCTTGATGGTGTTGGCAACCTGCGCCGCGTGGCTCTGGCATTCCCATGGTTTGCGTGAGCGCGCGTTGGCGCGAGTCAAGCAGCACTGCGCCAAACTTGACATCGAATTGTTGGATGGAAACGTGGCATTGCGGCGTCTCACGTTTGCACGCGACGCAAATGGCCGAAAGCGTCTGGCTCGTGTGTATAACTTTGAATTCACCGTGACTGGCGAGCAGCGTCACCCCGGCACGATTACGATGTTCGGCGCACATACCGCGCAAATTGAGCTGGCGCCCTATCCTTTTGAGATCAAAACCCCACCGCCAAGCGCCATCGTGATTGAAATGAGCGAATGGCGTGAAAACCACATAAAGCGCAAGTTGTAACGCGGCTAGATAAGGCAGCCAGCCAGCCCCGCTTGCAGCGCCGCCTCGTCCTGAGGATCATTGAAAATCAGCTCCAGGCGCGAGTCTCGACGCCATTCGCTGTTTTGCCAGTGGACTGCAGCGCCGTCCAGTGCATTTCCCGATAACCAACCTGCGTTGCTGTGGACAACCAGCTTGGCTCGCCGCCATGCCTGACTATTAAGCCACTGCTGCACTTGCATCAATTCAAACTGTTGGCTTGGGTGCCAACGCCAACCAATGCTCCAACCTTCTGGCTGACCTTGGCTCAGGCAAATAGGCTGACGCGGGTCAGTCCATACAGCCGGAAGTTGTGCTAACCCTTTGGGTGCGGTGAAGTTACCCGCAGCCCCGTAAGCGTGTGCATCGACACCGGGCAAATTAGCCAGCGGCAGGACGCCTTGATCCGTCCAGAACAACCGCCCGTGGGGCAACAGGCCCGCCAATGTGTCGCGTTCCCTTGAACCCAAACCTGCGGATTTATTCATGACCAGCACACCCGCGCCGTCCAACGCCGCTCGCTGGGTATCCGGCAAAGGCTGACCCGCCGCCATGGCGGCAGCATCGAGCACCATCACGCCAGGTTGAAGCGCCAATACGCCTTCCCACGGCGGCTCACGCAGTTGTTCCATTAACTGCGCCGGATGCCCCAGCCCTGAAGGCTCAATCAACAGTCGGTCCGGTCGCGACTTCTTTAGCAAACGACCCAAGCCGATTTGAAAAGGTGCGCCGTTAACACAACACAGGCAACCGCCAGCGACCTCGCCAAGTGCGATACCATCGGCGGCCGTGGTCAACAGCGCAGCATCCAAGCCGATCTGACCGAACTCATTGATCAAGATCGCCCAACGCTCACCGGCCGGTTTTTGCTCCAGTAACTGTTTGATGAGGCTCGTTTTGCCTGCGCCTAAAGGACCGGCGATGACGTGGGTTGGGATGTTCTGCAACATGATGGCCGATTTCTTTAGAGTGAAGATACGGGGTAAACGATGCGCGTGATCTGGATGGCGACACTATTACTGATGACGAGTAAGGCGTGGGCTGAAGCCTGCGTGGTTCACACCCAAGCCGAACGGCTCGACGTCAAAGTTTGCCAAGAGAACCGCACCATTCCGATGAAGATGTTTCACGACGGCTTTTGCCAACCGCAATTTGCCGGGCAGAAAGTCAACGTCGCCTTTGTCGAACAATGCCCCGCTGGCGCCTTCGGCGTATGCAGCAATGCTCAAGTCGCCAATATGCCCTATCGCCAAAATATTCACTATTACGGCGTGGCCACTGATGCGCACTACCTCAAGCCTTTTTGTGAAGGGCAAAGTCAGGGGCAGTGGCTAACGCCGTAACCCGCTGGTGCTATCACCCTCAAGCGGCATCCTCTTCATGCCATGGGCCGAAAGGGTCGGTAAACAGACGCCATTGCTCGGCACCCAGAGCCATCTCCGCATCGGTCAGCAAGCAGCTGTCCAATTCGTTTACGAGCCTGGCAAAGTTGATGTGCTGTCCGATAAATACTAACTCCTGACGGCAATCACCGGTTTTTTCGACCCAGTTTTGCATGATCGTCGCCTCACTCTCCTGATCCTGCGGCCATTGTTGTTTTGGCACAAACCGCCACCAGCGCCCGGCAAAACCATGGCGCATCAACCCGCCGGCTTGCGACCAGCTCCCGGCTTCCTGGTGTTTGCTCGCGAGCCAGAAAAAGCCTTTGGAGCGCAGCAATTTTCCGTTGATCCATTCACGGTCAATGAAGTCGTAAAAACGCTGAGGATGAAACGGCCGACGTGCGCGGTAAACAGTCGAGGCGATGCCGTATTCTTCAGTTTCCGGTATGTGCTCGCCGCGCATTTCCTTAAGCCAACCCGGCGCAAGCGAAGCCCGCTCGAAATCGAACCGCCCGGTGTTGAGGATTTTTTTTAACGGAATTTCGCCCATGACCATAGGGATAACCTCTGCTTGAGCGTTGAGTCGATGCAGAATCGCGATCAACTCCTGGCGTTCGCTGCTGCTGATCAGGTCAATCTTGCTGATCAAAATCACGTCGGCGAATTCGACCTGCTCAATCAGCAAATCAGTAATCGAGCGCTCATCATCTTCGCCCAAGGTCTCGCCACGGGTCGCCAGGCTTTCAGATGCCTGGTAATCGAGAAGAAAATTCATGCCGTCTACCACCGTCACCATGGTGTCCAACCGCGCCATGTCGGCCAGGCTTTTACCTTGCTCATCGCGAAAGGTGAACGTTTCTGCCACCGGCAGTGGCTCAGAGATTCCGGTGGATTCTATCAACAGGTAATCAAAACGACCGTCCTGCGCCAACCGACTGACCTCCTCAAGCAGATCTTCGCGTAAGGTGCAGCAGATGCAACCGTTACTCATCTCAATCAGTTTTTCTTCTGCGCGATTCAAGCTGACATCGCGTTGAACCTCACCGCCATCGATATTGATTTCACTCATGTCGTTGACGATTACAGCGACTTTGAGATTCTCGCGATTGCGCAAAATGTAATTGAGCAATGTACTTTTACCGGCGCCTAGAAATCCAGAGAGTACGGTAACGGGTAAACGGTTGGGCATCAGATATTCCTCATCGGGCACAAGCCACCAAGCGAGCGCCGGCTGACGAATGTTATAGTATAACAATACAGAATTGTTAATCTGTTAAACAAAGGCCGCGTGGATGAATCACCTTTTAATTACTTTGATGACCGTCATGCTGCTAGTAAGTGCCCCGTCCCATGCTGCCCCGACCCAGATGCAGTCGCAAACGACCCGGTGCTCCCAGAGCGCGAATCTGATCGCGTGCAGCGATGCGCTTGGCAATCACTACAGCGTCGCGACGGCGGGTTCGACGTCCTACGTCCGCGGATTTGAAGTCCAGGGCAATCGCCTGTGGGCACAAACCAATAGTCGATACGGCATGCTGACGTTCTTCACCGGTTTGGCGTCCAACGGCGACACCTGGATTGGTTACAGCCAGCGCGTAGGCTGGACGACCATCACCCGGGTCTCCAGCTCTGACGGTAAACGCAGCAAATTCACTTGCAATCGCATGGGCGGTTGCCGATAACGCCCGATCTCATACCTCCCCTTGCTTGTGTGCTTGTTGCCACGCCATGTAAGAGTCAATGGGCGGATTATGTTTGAAATAGCGCTGTAATCCCTCAAAAAGGCCATTGGCGACTGCCTGTTGATGGCGCGCCGTGACTAATCTCTGACTATCGCGGACGTTAGAGATGAAGCCGGTTTCGACTAGAATCGAGGGTACATCCGGCGATTTGAGCACTGCGAAACCTGCCTGTTCCACGCGCTTCTGGTGCAACGATGTGATGTCAGCCAAACTGCCAAGCACCGTGCGCCCCAGTTGCAGACTGGCGGCGATCGTTGCGTTCATCGACATGTCGAGAATGACCCCGGCCAGCATCGGGTCTTTGTCTTTGAGGTCAAGCAGACTCCTTGCACCGATCAGATCGGCGCCGTTTTCGCGCTGGGCCATAAAACGCGCTGTGGCAGAGGTGGCACCGCCTTCTGAAAGCGCATACACCGAGGCGCCCGATGCAGTGAGTCGTGGCGCAGCGTCGGCATGCACTGAAATGAACATGTCAGCATTGAATTTGTGAGCAATCTCTACCCGCTTACGCAGCGGTACGAAGAAGTCGTCGTTGCGCACCAGGTGCACATCAAACCCTTTCTCGCGCTTTAGGCGCTTGGCGAGCAATTGAGCGATGGACAGCACAACGTCTTTTTCTCGTTGGCCTTTAGAGCCAACGGCTCCCGGGTCTTTTCCACCATGACCCGGATCGACCACCACTATGATGTTGCGCTTAAGATGGCCCTTGCCTCGCAGTGGCGACGGCTGTTCGGGCGGCGTAATTGCGCCCACAGCCGCTATCTGGAGAGGGACGTGGACGGCGCTGCCAAGGTCCAACACCAGCCGGTGACCCTGCGAACCCTCCGGGCCTAGCAAAAAACTACTTAGCTGGACCGGAGTATTCAGATCCAACACGATGCGCGTGTCGCCTTGACCAAAATGCCCTGAACGAATTGATCTAATGGGGGTATCCGTCAGCGCCAATTGGCTAAAGTCCCCGGTCAGTTGCGCACCCCTAAGGTCGATGATAAGACGCTCCGGCGCGCTCAAGGTGAAGGTCTTATACCTGACTGGACCACTGAGATCGAACACCAAGCGAAGTTTGTCGCCTGTTCGCCATAAGCGTGCATTACGAATTTGAGCAGCAGATGCACTCAACGGTAACGCCAAGGCCGCACTGGCCACTAGTAGGTTGAGCAACATTTTACGTCGGAGCATGGGGTCTACCGTAGAAATAGGGAGAGCATCCAGGCTCAAAAAGGCATCGTTGAGTTAACCGTTATAATATAACATGACTTTTTTTGTGACGGCGGACCTTTAATGAACGCGTTGACCATGCCGGATATTGCCGCGCAAGCTCTGGATCAAGCCTTTCCACTAGACTGGGTGGGCATGTGCGGCATTGCGCTGCCTATCAAATTAAAAGGCCAACGCCTTAGCGCCAAAGCTGATGCCGGGGTGAGTCTTGATGCTCATCAAACACGCGGCATACATATGTCACGGCTTTATCTCGCACTCGATACTCTAGAAAACGAAGAACTTACTCCAGCGCTGCTGCATCGGCTGTTGATGCATTTTTTGCATTCACATAAAGGGCTATCAAACAGTGCGTTCATACGTATCAGGACTGAACTGCTGATTCAACGACCGGCGCTAATCAGTGCGCTTTCGGGTTGGAAATCTTACCCATTCGAAATTTGTGCCCGTATAGAAAATCATGTGTTCCACGTGGAACTTGAGTTTGAAATCAGTTATTCCTCAACATGCCCATGTTCAGCGGCTTTGGCCAGACAGTTGATTCAGCAGCAATTCGTCGCTGACTTCTCCGATAAGCCGCTGGATCATGCTGAATTGTTGTCGTGGCTCGGAACCTCACAAGGCATCGTCGCCACGCCGCATAGCCAGCGCAGCAGTGCTCTTATGCGTGTGAACCTAGAGCCATCTACCAGTGAGTTTGCGCTGGAGGAACTTATAGATCGAGTAGAAGCCGCTCTTGGCACTGCCGTGCAAACTGCAGTTAAACGCGTCGACGAACAAGCCTTTGCGTTGGCAAATGGCCAGAACCTGATGTTTTGTGAGGATGCGGCGCGAAGACTTACGCTAGCGCTGAAAAAAGCCCCCGCCGTAACAGCGTTTAATTTGAAGGTAAGTCATGCTGAAAGTCTTCATGCTCACGACGCTGTTGCCAAGAGCAGTTGGCAGCGGAATACCGCATAGCGCTTCTCAGGGAGTCACCGCCCAAGCGCGCCCACTTCCACCTTGGGCTGATGATTTCCCCCGTGCGCGTTGCCTTGGTTCTATACGGGCGGCGGTGATCACATCTAAGGCGTAAATTACGTCGTTAACCGCTGCGAGCACTCCAAACTGGCGCAAGGCATCGTCCCAACCTCAAGTCCTCGGCTTAATCACCCCGCATTGAGGCCCAAGCCAGACGGCCTTGGTGTCCATACTGCCATTTTGTTGCACACCGGTAGCGTTGAACGTCCCGACAACGGAGGTGCTGAATTCACGGTCGCTCTGGAATGTCGCCACACCAGTGCCTTGAGCTTTAGGGCAGTTAAAGCGAAATTTCCAAGTCTTGCCGTTTCGATCGGTGATCTGCTGATTGCAACCAGACTTCGGGTCTGTCAGCGGGATGTTGTCCGACTTGACTTGGTCTTGAGTCAAGCAAACCTGCGCGCCTTTACCGGCAAGGTTCACACCGTGCTTCTGCAACGCCTGTTCCATCATCGCTTGTTGATCCGGCGCCAGGCTTTTCAGTTGATTCAACATCAATTGCAGATCGGGTAATGGCTGCCCATCCACCTGCATATTGCTGGTGGTCAGCTCCCACAATCCCGGTTGCAGCATCTGAGCCTGAGCCAGCGGCGAACCCAGGCAAAACAGCAAAACCAAAAAACATTTATTCATCTGCAAATTCCTCAATGAAAGCGACCGGTTAAGCGCCAGCCTGACAATGAGTGTTAGACGATGCAAGCGCCTGCCAGTTGCAACCAGAATAAAATCGCGACAATCACCACGTGCTGTGGTCTGTTAGAGACTTAAAAAAAACAGGATCAGGGTTACGCATGGATTTTTACATTCCGTCTTTCGTCGGCTATTTGATCGGTTTCACCCATTTGCTCGGCCTCATCGCTGCCATCCACGCACTGCTGACTGTACGCACTGCGCAAGGTTCTATCGCATGGGCCATGCCACTTATTTTCATTCCCTACGTCACCCTCATTCCCTATTTGGTGTTCGGGCGCAGCACGTTCGACGGCTATATCAAAGCGCGGCGTCAAGCCAACCGGGAAATGCGTACAGCCATTGGCACTCTAAACTGGCGGCCATGGATTGAAGAAGCCGTAACGGCGAGGCGCTCAGGGGCATATGCCTCGTTGCGGGCTATGCCACGGCTGGGACGAATGCCTTGCCTGGCAAATAATGAAGTGGCGTTACTGATCAACGGTGAAGCAACCTTCACAGCTATTTTCGACGCTATACGCGGCGCCAAAAAAGCGGTATTGATTCAATTTTTTATCATCCACGACGACGACCTTGGTCGACGCCTGCAAACGCTGCTGCTGGAAAAGGCAGCGGAAGGGGTCGCCATTTACGTTCTTTATGACCGCGTAGGCAGCCACTCACTGCCCGCAAGCTACAGCGAAACACTGCGCAATGGCGGTGTACAAATCAAAGCGTTTGCTACTCGCAGCGGTTGGCTAAACCGCTTCCAGATCAACTTCCGTAATCACCGCAAAATTGTAGTGGTGGACGGCGCACGCGGCTTCGTCGGAGGTCATAACGTCGGAGACGAATACTTAGGCAAACAACCGCCGCTGTCCCCGTGGCGCGACACCCATGTTTCGATTGTCGGTCCGGTGGTGACATGTTTACAGGAATCGTTTGCTGAAGATTGGTTCTGGGCTACCCGCCAGTTACCCCAGCTGATCCTGCCTGAGACCTACCCCGAAGATGGCGTGCTATGCCAGTTACTGGCCAGCGGTCCGGCGGACGCACAGGAAACCTGTTCATTGTTTTTTGTTGAAGCCATTTACGCGGCTCAAACACGCGTGTGGATAACCAGCCCTTATTTCATTCCCGATGAAGCCGTATTCGCGGCGCTGCGATTGGCGGTCCTGCGTGGGGTAGATGTGCGAATATTGCTACCGTCACGTCCCGATCACTACGTCGTCTATGCCGCCTCTAGCCTGTTTGCCTTCGAAGCGGTACGCGCGGGCGTGCGCATCTTCCGCTATGAACCGGGATTTATGCATCAAAAGGTGGTGTTGGTTGACAGTGAAATCAGCGCCATCGGCAGCGCCAACATGGACAACCGTTCGTTCAGGCTTAATTTTGAATTGATGCTGCTAACCGTTGACAGCGATTTTGCTAGCCAGGTTGAGGTCATGCTCAACGCCGACTTCGCTCTGGCCCGGGAAATCGCACTCGAAGAAAGCAAAGAAACCCACCGCTTTCAGCAACTCGGTATGCGTGTTGCGCGCCTGGTCTCACCGATTCTCTAAACGGTAAAACGCGAAACGGGGTCCAAAGACCCCGTTGCTGCTCTTATACGTAAATATCTTCTCGGGTCCAGGGCAGGCCGTGGCCGCCATGGGCAAACGGTTTAACCGCCAGTATCTGATGAAGGTTAATCCAGCCCCGTGCAAACGCATACGCACAGCCCGCCAAGTAAAGGCGCCAAATGCGCAGGGTCTGCTCCGGCACCATTTCCGACGCCTCATCGAGCCGCGCTTCAAGCCGCTCGCTCCAGTGTTCGAGAGTCCGTGCGTAATGCAGCCGCAGGCTTTCAACGTCAACGATCTCCAAACCCGTCTCGCTGATAAACGCACTGATCATCGACACATGGGGCAACTCACCGTTAGGAAAAACGTAGCGTTCAATGAACTCACCCGCCCCCCTCCCTACTGGACGACCGTCGGTGTGCTTGGCCGTGATGCCATGGTTCATCACCAATCCACCTTCACGGACAGCACCGAACAGACGCTTTGCGTACAGCTCCAAATTCGCGTGACCCACGTGCTCGAACATACCCACGCTGACGACTTTGTCGAAGCGGCCGTCTTGCGGCAGATCACGGTAATCAAGCAACACCAACTCAACCTGATTTTCCAAGCCTTCTGCCAACACTCGCTCCTGAGCTAACGCCAATTGCTCCTGGCTCAAGGTAATACCGAACACTTTCACACCGTATTCGCGGGCAGCAAACCTCGCTAATCCGCCCCAGCCACAGCCTACGTCCAATAAATATTCCCCCGGCTGCAACCGGAGCTTACGACACAAGTGATGAAACTTGTCCTGCTGCGCTTGCTCCAGAGTTTCTTTGCCGGTCTTGAAATACGCGCACGAATAGACCATCTCCTGATCAAGCCAGAGCTGGTAGAACTCGTTGGAAAGGTCGTAATGGTAAGAGATCGAAGCGGCGTCGGTAGCTTTGTCATGTTCAGAGCGAACCGGCAAATAAGGACTGTCATCATCAACCAATGCCTGGGTCAGCTCGTCGCAGACACGCACTACTTCGCTAATGGACCCTTCAAGCTCCAACCGGCCCTCAACGAAGGCACTACCCAGTAAATCAAGGCTAGGATGCGTGAATTGAGACACCAGTTGCGGGTCTTTCACCACGATGGTGACACTGGGCATCGGGCCTAGATCAAGTTCATGGCCATCCCACAGTTTCAGCCGTAGCGGCAGATGAAGATTCTGCAAGGCTGTTGGAAGTTGCGCGAGCATTGAGTAAACCCTCTATCCAGAAACTCAGGAAAAGGGTAGTCCAAACAGCCGGCGATGGAACACCCCCACCAAGAATGACTGCTAATTTGTAACGGAGTTCTAAAAAGCTCAAGCAAATTTTTATACTTAACAGATCTGTCTAGCACAACATTCTTAGTAAGAGGCCCATGCTGTCAGGCCTCTGGCTTAGTCTCCAACTTTAGTAGCGGCTCCTGAAAACGTAGCAAGCGGCCAGCATTTCCGAGGACCAGCAACGTGCTGAGGTTGTGCAGCAACGCTGCGATCATCGCACCAGCAGCGCCAAGAAGACCGAAAGCTGCCATCGCGACAATGGCCAAGGTCCATCCTAAACCGATGATCACATTGACATGCAATGTCCGACGGCACTGGCGGCTTAATCGCACACAGGTGCCCAATCGACGGAGGTCGCTGCCGATCAAAACGATGTCCGCTGAGGCCAGTGCGATATCTGCACCACCCGCCCCCATAGCCACGCCCACCACTCCAGCTTTTAGCGCCAACGAGTCATTGATGCCGTCGCCCACCACCATTGGCCGAAAGCCGCTGCTGATTTCGCCCATCACCCGGTTGAGCTTGTCTTCGGGCAGCGCCTGGGCTTCGATGTCGCTGATACCGACCTCAAGCGCCAGGCTGTCGGCCACACTTTGGCGGTCACCGGTTAGCAGCAATTGACGGCCCAACCCCAACTGACGTAACTCAGCAAGCGCCTGTCGTGCCTCGGGCTTTAGGCTGTCAGCCAGTAACAGCCAAGCCAGGAACACACCATCTACTGCAATCCCTGCAATCGGGCCATCGTGATTCGGGACCGGCGAGGTGCTGATATCCAGTTGTTCAAACAACTCCGGGCGCCCGAGCGCCGCAAGGCCGTGTTCGGTTTTAGCGACAACGCCAAGCCCTTGTCGCTCATGAATGTCGGTGAGTACCAATAATTGATCTTTTTCCACCAAGCCAGCTAATGCGCGGCTTACAGGATGACTGCTGGCCGAACCGAGGCTCGCCGCCAGCGGCAACAATGTAGCCTGCTGCGTCAACACCGTTTGAATCGATTGCAGCCTAAGGGTGCCGTAGGTCAATGTCCCCGTTTTATCGACGACCAATGACGTCAAGTCAGCCAGCTCTTCGAGAAACGCCGAACTGCGAATCAAAATACCGTGACGTGCCGCCACCGCGATTCCGGCAATGGCCGTCGCAGGCGCCGATAACACCAGCGCGCATGGACAGGCCGCAACTAGCACCGCCAGCATCGCTTGTGCATCATTGGTGATAAACCAAGTCACCGCCGCAATCATCAACACCAGCACCATGTAGCTTCCCGCGTAGCGTTCCAGCAGTCGAGTAATCGGCGGCTTGGAGCGTTCGGCGCTTTGCATCAGGGCAATGACTTTGCCCAAGGTCGATTCGTTGCCGATGCGCGTCACTTCGATGCGCAACAGGCCATCGAGATTGATCGCGCCGCCGAAGACTTCGATGCCAACTCGCGCTTCCAGTGGCACCGACTCACCGGTAATCGGGGCCGTATCGAGGCTCGCTTGTCCAGAGCGCACCACGCCGTCGGCTGGCACCCGGTCACCGGCGCGAACTTCCACTAAATCACCCGCAACCAGCACCGAGTTATCTACCTCGCGCACCGTGCCATCCGCTTCTATCAGGCGCGCATGGCTTCGGGTCAACCGTCCCAAGGCTTGAATGGCTTCCTGGGAACCGATGACGCTACGCTCTTCCAGCACATGGCCAAAGATCATGATGATCGGCAATAAAGCGGCGGTCATTAAATCGCCGGTGGCCCATGCGCCAAGCATCGCCAGCGCAATCAGTTGATCGGTGATGCCATGCAGGCTGGGGTAACGCAGGCTGTGCCAACCAGCGCTGACCACTGGCACCGCGACCAGTAAAGACGCAGCGCCCAGCAGCAGCTGACTAACACCCGTCTGCCCCGGTACGAAAAATCTCCAGGCAAGCCCCAGCCCCAACAAACCCAAAGCGAGCATCGCCAAGGTCAATTGCCGAGCCGCACTTCGTTGCTCGGCATTGCTGAGCATGCTGACCGGGGCTTGGGTTGACTCAGGTTCAGTCGTCGCAGCGTGGGCACTCATTTTTCTGCTCCCTGAATAATCAGGTGGGAATCGTCATGGGGGTCGACCGTGGTCACGGAACCGGCCTGGCCAAGAATTTTTGGCACGCGCTCGCGATAGATCCGCATCAACAGTCCTGGATCACTTTTGTCACGAACCGACTGCGCCAAACTAGTCACCGTCGCCGTATCCGCCTGGGCTTTAGCCAAGCGCTCAGACGCTTGGGCATGCGCCACTTGCACGGTGCGGTCGGCTTGCTGTGTGGCAGTTTGCGTGAGTTTTTCCGCTTCGGTGCGGGCATTAGCCACCGCCTGATCCGCGAGTTGGCTGGCGGTCAGCACTGCGTTAAATGCATTCACAGCCGAAGCCGGCAGGCTTGACTGCACGTCCACTCGAGCGATTTCGATACCTATTCCTAAGCCTGTGGCCGCTAACTCCGCCAGGCGCTGATTGATGCCTCGGACCAGATCGCCGCGCAGGCGCTCACGACGTTCGGCAGACTTGCTGTCCGGGCTGACCATCTCTGGACGTGCCACTAAGATTGTGTCCAGATCTCGCGCGGCGGTGAGCGCCACCGTGCTGCGATTGACCAGACGGTCCAGCGCAGGCAAAACATGTTCGCCCTGCAGGACAAAGGCATACGGGTCGGTGACTTTGTAGTACACCGTCACATCGAGCTGCACCACGCCAGCATCGCCGGTCAGCAAATACCCTGAGCCCGCCAACGCATCGCTCATTGGCGCAGCGAAGCTTGAGATTCGGTCAGCGTCCAAGGCAGGCTTTGAGCGCAGCAATGTTTCGACTCGACGCTCAATCACTCGATCCGCCGACGGCAATAACACGACTTGTTCGAACGGTTGCGGCCACGCGGTGAGTAAACCGGCGCTTTGAATACGCTCCAGTGCTCCGAGACGCAGAACTACTGCACGGTTCTGCGGATCAATCTGGCGAACGTTGGACAACGCCCACCCCAGTGCAGCCAGCAAGGTCACGCCGTACAAACCGAGAAAAGCCAAACGGCTCGCCTGCAACCAAGGACTATTGACCGGAGGCCGCTCAGTGACGACTTCACTCATGGTTGCGATCCGCTTTTACCGTCCAGCGTTGGCGGTCCGTCAACCAATACGCGGAACGGAGCTGCGTCAGTGCGCAGAATCAGTTTAGTCCCAGGCGTAACCATCGTGCCCAATGTATCCAGGGACCGCAGCAAGTTATAAAGCTGAGGCGATCCGGCATAGGCCTTGCCATAAATTTGTGCAGCCTCTACCCGCGATTGCGCTTCGATATCCGCTGCTTTGACCGTCGCGTCGGCTTCTACGATACGTGCATCACGCTCCGCCGCCGACCGGATCTGCGCCGCCTCGCGTTTACCTACAGCCGTACGTTCAGTCGCGATAGTTTCACGTTCGGCGCGCATGCGGTCCACGGTTGCGTTCAGCGTCACCGACGGCAAGGTCAGACGCTCGACGCCGACCTGTAAGACGCGCACGCCATAGGTGGAGAGCAATTGCTGTTCGATTTGGTGGCGCAGCTGAGTTTCAAACTCAGTGATTTTTACTTGATTGGCATCGGTATTGATCAAGCTGGACAGGTCAAAACTGGCCGCCGTGGTTTCCAGCGCCGAACCAACAAAGGTACGGATTTGCCGCGCTGCTTCATCTGGCTGATTCTGTACGGCGCGCATGAAGCGCTGCACATTGTCTGGATCGTCCTGCACCTGCCAGGCGACGTAGGCTTGCACGACAATCCTCAGGCCATCACGTGTACCCACGTCTTGCAGACCGCTGGATGTAGTGCGCAACCGCAGATCAACCGGAATCGTGGCCTCGAACGGTGCTGGCCAACGCCAGTTCAAGCCCGGATTAAGAAGTACGCGAGAAGGATTGCCGAAGCGGGTAATCACCGTCGCTTCGCCCGAACGCACTTGCACCAGGCTAGCCGCCGCTACTGCAAAGGCAATTAGTAAAACGGCGAGCGCGGTTCGGCGCCAAGGGAAAGCCGCAGGAGTGGACGTATCGCCATGCTGATGGCCGTGGTGATGTCCGGCGTGACCGTGGTCATCGTCCGAGTGATCGTGATGATCGTGTGAATGAAACAGACTCAAGGGACGACTCCTGAATGGGCGGCTTTACTCGGCGCCGATGGGTCTGCCGGTAACGTGAAAGTACGCAAATCGATGGTCGGGGCGGTGTCGCCGCCGAGCCGGTGATCAAGGATCAGTAATTTGGCGTGGGCCAAACCATGGCTTAGCTGCGTCAGGTACTGCTCCAGTAAAAACGCTTTGCCAGCCTGGTCATAAGCATGACGCTCGGCGCTGAAGCGAAGGTCTGCGCCTTGAGCCGTGGCCAGAACCTCACGCGCCGCCGCAGAGGCGTTGTCTTTCGCTAAGCTGGCGTTCAGTTCGGCCAAGTTCGATTGCTCGCTGGCTGCGCCCCGCTCCCGAGAAATTAACGCTTGAGCGCCGATCTGCGCCGCTTGCACCGCATGGTAGGCGTTAGCAGCCCCCGCGGGTGGATGAATTGACTCGACGACTGTCGCTAAAATTTCTACGCCACTGTCGAGCTTCTTCAGGTCCGCTTGCACAGCGTCACCGATGTCCGAAGACAGTGCGGCCCTTTGCTCGCCGAGCAGTTCATCCAACGTCCGCGACGCAAAATCGTGGACCAATATCCGGCTCGCGGTGCTACGAATCAGCGTTGGAACGTCAGCACTGTTGTAAGTCGCAGCCATTGCGGCCTGATCGGTCAAGCCGATTCGATAGACAAACCGCACGTCCATATTGACGATTTGAAAGCTCTGCTTTTGGGAGGCAGGCTTGTCGCCTGCGCTACTAGCGATGACTTGGGACTTCTCGTTGATATGGCTGGCGTCCCACAGACGATTAGCACTAAGTGGCGCCGGGCCTTCGGCAGGCTCAAGAACCTGCTCGACCGCGTTTGACTCCGAAACGCTGGTCGCCAACTCATGCACAACGCCGTTTTCTACCGCCAACACGCGCCCAAAAGGCCATGGCAAACCGGTGTGTAAGCCCGGACCGAAAACTTGCACTGGCTTGCCGAAACGCTCGTAAATACCTCGCCCCTGCATCGGAATTTCATGTACACCACTTAGCAACCAGCCCAGCCCCAATACCACCGCCAGCACCGGCAAAAAGGCCCGCCGCATGTAGGTAAATGCCCATATCTGGCGCAGATCGATGCCGAAACGGTTGTGCAGTTCGTTCTCAAGCGCCAACAAAGGCTGCGGCGGCCAACGCAGCAGGCCGGCGACAAAACTACTGGCCAAGAGTCTCGGCTCAATCCGCTCGTTGCGCGGGCTGAACAGCGACATGACCCCGCGGAGCAATAGTTCAAACGCTACCAGAACAGGCAGTAGACCGGTCAATACGGCAAGTCGGGCAGGCCAGATGCGGGAAGGCGTGGAAAAAAACAGGCATATTGCACTGAGCAACAAGCAGGCAATAGCGACTCGAGTCAGTTGCGCCAGTTGTGCCGCTTCAGGCCACTCAGCCGGTAATTCGTGGGCCAATTGGCGTTCCAGCACCAGTAATCCGAAAGCGATCAAAAGTGCAACGGTGCCGACGATATTGCCAATGGGGCCGACACTTGATCCGACGAGGCTCAGGTTCCAGGTCCATTTCACCGTCAAAATAGCCAGCAACGCCCAACCGCCCAACCATATCGTCGGCAGCCCCACCTGCGCCAGAAGCGATACGCTGCTGCCGTTGATGCGACTCGACAGGCGCTCATACCATCCGGCGGGTTCTTCTGGATTGGACTGTGCGTCAATCGGCAACGGTTCGATCACCGATGAAAGGTTTGCAGCAGCCAGCGTTTGTGCACGCCAACGGGCGATCCAATACGCAGACTGCAAACCAGCCACCAACACCCACAACGCGGCAGCGTTATTAATCAGAACCGCAGACCAGAGCGTGGCAGGCGAAAAAAGCATCGCGAACATAGCCAGTACGAAGCTGAATAAGCCCAATGCCGCCAACCCGTAACCAAACCGCTGCAACCGAAGGGCATGGAACGCAGCCCTTTGAAAGCGCGGCAAGCTATCAAGCCCCACGCTTTCACCATCCAGATCAACCCGCATTGACACCCCAGACCTTACTCATAATGGAGACGCACATGGGCTCGGCCCAGCTAGCGTTATGATATAACAAAGGGCGTGAAATTTTTGTTCAAAATATTTCGAATCTTACAGCGTTGCTCCTAAGGACGAACTGAGCCTGTTTTAAAAGCGCTAAACAGTGGCGGGTACTTTTTTCAACCTTGCGGTTATCAGATAACGGCCCACTTTCTGACCGTTAACCTCAATGACCGTATAGGTCACGTATGAAATCGCGATAACGCAAAGGAGTATCAAGGCCACCAACAGGTTATTGACCAGGATACTGCCGGAATCAATGTACCTGACATCCCCCATCATCGGCGCCAACGTTAACCCGGTCTTTTTCTCCAAGACCAAAAAAACCAGAATCAGGCCGCTGAGTACAACGACATGCGTGAGGTAGATCGAGTAAGAGAGGCGGCCGAGAAAGCTGAACATTCTGGTTTTTAGCAGCTTCGATATCACGCCCGCGTCAAAGGCAAATAACGTGACTGTCCAGCAAAATAAAAGGCTGCAGACGATGGTTTTCTGAGTCAGGTCCGAATTGAGGGTCACGACAATCAGCAACAGCGAAACAACTTCAAGAAGTGAATACATCCAATAGTTGATTCGAACCCGTTCTTTTATCAGATCAAACGCACTGTACGACAACGCCCCCGCAAAAAAACACGACAGCCCTTTATAAGCAAATTCAGTCAAGACACCGGCATTGTTATATAGCAGTACGAAAGCGCCCACGGAGAGGGCGCACCAGACAAATTTTTTATAGCCCGCGCAAAAAAACGCAACCGCGGCAAATATCATGTACATGTAGTATTCAATACTGATACTCCAGGAGGGATAATTAAAGGATAGGTTTTCCGTTAGCGGAGTCCACGCTTGTATCAGGAAAAAATTGGGCAGAACTTGCGATAATGAATACTGCCCGGTAAACGGTTCTTTGTTGAACGTAAAACCTTTATGCGACGCCAGAAGCTTTAGAAATTCGAACACTATGAACACACCCAACATAAACACATGTAATGGAAGTAGTCGAAAAGTTCTCAGTATAAAAAATTTTCGAAAATCGATACGGGCGCCTGAGCCATAGGCGTGGGTGATGACAAAACCGCTCAGGACAAAGAAAAACTCGACGAACAGGTCTGCGTTACTGAAAAATTGAAGCTCGGTGATGCTGCCCACAAGGTGCAGATGGTAAACAACAACGGCGAGGGCACACACGCCCCTGAAACTATCAAGTGCATGAAATCGTTTGTCTTGGGCCATAAGGGCGTTCCTTCCTTTAATGAATTTTCCGTTTAGTGGAACTACTGAGTGGGCTGTATTTGAGCCTGACGGCCATAGGTCGGAGAAATCCTAGAGCAGTCCATCATTGAGTGCAAAGTAGAGGGAGATAAATAGATTTATATTTTACTGCTTTTAGAATACGTAGAAAAAATGACGTCAATTTTATATATGTGGCGCGTCTTACAATAAAATCGGAAATCTCCTATGTATTTAAAAGCCGTTACTTAAAGAAGTTGAATCCTGGCTCTAAGCTACGGTTACAAATTCAATGAATAAGCGACTTGCCGTAACAAGTTTCAATGATTATATTCTTCAGCTCATCCGATATACGACGGCCTCCAATATGAAAAAACATTGGGATTTCCGTATCCCCAAATGTACTTCAGACACCGGTAACACAAGCTGTCTGACCATTAATGAGCCTGGATCGTTTTTAGGGTTAAGCAATTTACTGGATCTAGTCCGTCATGAAATAAGCCACGAGCACGATAAACAAATCCACCGGCTTACCTTTAAAAGCGGCCAAACGCTGTTCATCAAAGCCGACGCACGTGCTGTGACTGTCAGAGGCGCGCGTATCAATTTCAATTCAGACGCCAAATTCCCATCGACTACGTACCTCTGCGACCCCTCGCCGCAAAAAGGTTCCGGCGGTTGACGCTACCCCACTTCAGCTGACAATACGGGGCTGCCGTAAGGTTTCACCGAGCACTTTTAATTGGCCAGTCAGCATCGCGGGTGGCCTCGCGATGCACTGCGAACCAGCTCGCTGCAAAAAATCGGTTCCTACCCCTTCTTTTTTATACACCTCTACTATTTTTTTACCCCCGGTAGCGAACAGGTTGTCCACTTTGTTATCTAGTGGGGGTAGTTGTATGCGTCTGCACGCACAAGTGCAGGGCGTCACAGCATTCCCTAGAGGCTCCATCGTTATGAATCGCAGGAATCTTCTGAAAGCATCACTTGCTCTCGCGGCCTACACAGGCTTACCCGCAACGGGACTGCTTGCAGCGCGGGCCTTCGCAGCCACGGCTGATGGCGACGTCGAGCATTTCGATTTCACAATCCTGCAAACCACCGCCAAACAACTGGCCAGCACGCCGTTCGTTGACACCAATGAACAATTGCCGCCGACCCTGGGGACGATGACGCCCCAACAATTCAATGCCATCCAATACGACCCGGCGCACTCTTTGTGGGGCGACAACAAAGGTCAACTGGACGTGCAGTTTTTCCATGTCGGCATGGGCTTCAAACAGCCGATCCGCATGTACAGCGTCGATCCCCAGACCAATGAGTCGCGGGAGGTTCACTTCCGGCCGCAAATGTTCAACTACGACAAAAGCGGCGTCGATAAATCCCAGCTCAAGGGTGACTTGGGCTTCGCCGGGTTCAAGTTGTTCAAGGCTCCGGAAATCGCGACCCATGACATTCTGTCGTTTCTCGGCGCCAGCTACTTCCGCGCCGTGGACAGCTCTGGGCAATACGGCCTATCCGCCCGTGGCTTGGCCATCGACACCTACGCCAAACGCAAGGAAGAATTTCCCAATTTCACCAGGTTCTGGCTTGAGACGCCGACCAAGGACAGTACTCGATTCGTTGTGTACGCCTTGCTCGACTCCCCCAGCGCGACCGGCGCTTACCGTTTCGATATCGACTGTCAGGCCAACCAAGTGGTCATGGCCATCGACGCCCACATCAACGCCCGCAAAGACATCGAGCAATTGGGCATTGCGGCCATGACCAGCATGTTCAGTTGCGGCACTCACGAACGGCACATGTGCGACACTCTTCACCCCGAGATCCACGACTCTGACCGCCTGGCCATGTGGCGCGGCAACGGTGAGTGGATCTGCCGACCGCTGAACAACCCCGCAACGTTGCAATTCAACGCATTCGCCGATAAAGACCCCAAGGGATTTGGCCTGGTACAGACCGATCACGAGTTTTCCAGCTATCAGGACACCGTCGATTGGTACAACCAACGACCAAGCCTGTGGGTCGAGCCCACTACCCCGTGGGGCGAGGGTTCGATCGACCTGCTGGAAATCCCGACCACGGGGGAAACCCTGGATAACATCGTCGCGTTCTGGACGCCCAAAGCCCCTGTGACGGCGGGTTCGTCCCTTAACTTTGGCTACAAACTCTACTGGAGCGCCCTGCCCCCGGTCAGCACGCCACTGGCACAGGTGCGTGCCACCCGATCCGGGATGGGCGGTTTCATCGAAGGCTGGGCGCCGGGCGAGCATTACCCGGAAGTCTGGGCGCGCCGATTTGCGGTCGATTTCACCGGGGGTGGCCTGGACCGATTGCCCGAAGGCACCCGCATCGAACCGGTGGTTACCGTGTCGGGCGGTGAAGTGAAAGACTTCAACGTGTTGGTGATTCCAGACATCAAGGGCTATCGAGTGACGTTTGATTGGTACCCCAACAGCGACTCGGTGGCCCCTGTCGAATTACGCCTGTTCATTCGGACCCACGACAGAACCCTAAGCGAAACCTGGCTCTACCAGTATTTCCCGCCGGCCCCCGATAAACGCCGCTATAACTGATTAGCGTTATGGGGTTGAACGGTTGACGCACGTTAAAGCGTCAGCCGTTTTTACAGATCTGTAAATTAAACGAGCCATAGAAGCACCCAATTAAGCGTTTAATAACGTACATTTAAATCGCGTCAATTTTTTATCTATCTAGGCATATCAATTACTTAATGAGCATCTAGTGCTTATAAAAACAGCAACCGCTAAAAATTTGACGAATTGATTTGACAGCGCTTTAAAGTGACGTTGATATACCGCTATCCGCTGCGCAATAACGCCCGCTTTAACCAGTCGACCGCCCCACTCCGGCCTTTCGATGGGCGGTAGCTATGCCTGCGTTTTTATCTACCGCACCGCTTAGCCTCACGTCACGCCATTATTTTTCTAAGCTCCTGAGAGGGCAAACCACCATGATGTCGACACCCGCTCTCGGCCCTACTGAACGTCCGTCGATTCTGACATTCAACAAATCCACCTTGATTATTTGGGTCGCCATCAGCCTGATCGTGTCTGAAACATTGGCCGGTGCGATGCGCTATTACTTCGACCAAGTGGGTATTTCGCCACTGCTGTACCTGCCAAAAATTGCCTGCCTGATACTGTTCGCGGCTCAGTTGCTGACCTACAAAGCCTCCCGCGTGCTCTGGGTGGGCTTGCTAATGCTATTGGTATCCTGCGCACTGGCCATGCTGCACGGCGCCAGCTTTACCAACGTTGCCTTCAGCCTGTTCGGCTTCAGCCCGTTGCTGTTCGGCGCGGTGTGCAGCGAACACATACTTCATCGCAAACGACTATTGGGCTGGGTAATTGGCGTGTGCCTGATTCTGTCTTTAATAGGGCTGTTACTGGACAAATACACCACGGTCCCGTGGAAAGGTTACAGCTACCTGGTGGGTAACACTGAGCTGGTGGGCAACACCGCTTGGGCTGACGATGAGTTTGACCGGCTCGCGGGTTTTACTCGGGTATCCAACGCGCTGTCGATCGTGATTGCGATCTTCAGTCTTTATCTGGCGATGTTTACCCGCTCGCGCATTCTGTTCTGCATCATCGCCGCCGTGGGTTTTTACGCCATCGTGCTGACTACTAGTAAAGCACCGGCCGCGGCCTTCGCCCTGACGCTGGGGGTCATGGCGTTAAGCCGCTTACGCTGGACCAGCGCCACCCTGTTTGTCGGTTTAGTTGCGATTGGGTTCCTGCTGCCCATCATTGGCGTGGCTTTTGATTTCGATCCCAACAACATCACCAGCGGCGACCGTTCCCTGACCTCGCTTTACGACCGCCTGATCAACACCTGGCCACACGTTGCCCAGTACTTGTATTGGCAAGGCTGGAGTTTGACCGGCGCGGGTCTGGGCATGTTCGGCAGCAGCCAAGTGTTATTCCCGGTGCCCGGCGCACAAATATTGACCGGATCGGACAGCAGCGCCATGTATCTCTGGGCAACGTTTGGCTTTGTCGGCCTCGCGCTGTATGCCATGCAAATTCCATTGTTTTTTATGCTGCGCGATAAAACTTCACGTCTGGACAACGCCCTACTCGCTATCAGCATCTGCATCTGCCTGACCAGTTGGACCACTGACATGTTCGAGATCACCCTCTCCAACCTGTTTATGGGCGTGGCCATCGGGCGAGTGCTTTACAGCTCAGCCGCTACCAGCACTGTGACGACTAAAGCCCACGGTTTGGGTGAACTTTCCGAGCTTCCGGAACTGCGATGAGAGCGTATTGATATGCGATTGAAAACCAACATATCCGCCTATGGGTTGCTCCTTTCCATGACCCTGTTCTGCGCCGCGTCCCAAGCCGCCGATGCGTTTATAGTTGGCGTGGGCACACATTTGATGAACTACGAAGCGTCTCCGGTGAAAGCCCTGCAAATGGTCTCGAATGCGGGCATCACGGCCCTCAAGGACGATGCGTATTGGTCAACGGCCGAACCGTCGCCCAATCAATATCGCATCGTGCCGCCATGGCGCACCTACCTGACCACCGCCAAAGCAAAAAAACTGACGACATTGACGATTTTAGATTACAGCACCCTCTTCCACGGCAACCTCAAGCCACGCACGCCAGAGATCAAAAAGGCTTATCTGAAATACGTCGATTACGTGACCCGCCAGTTGCAGGGCAAAGTCGATTACTGGGAGATCTGGAACGAGTGGGATCTAGAAGGCCCCAAAGATCCGAAACTTTCCACCGACTACGCCACCCTGGTCAAAGAAACGGTACCGCTGATTCGCAAGAACGATCCTAACGCGAAAATCCTCGCGGGCTCCGTAACACCTGAAGGAATGAACTTTGGTTTCGCCGACCGGCTGATCGATGCCGGAATATTGGACCAAATCGATGGCCTGTCGATTCACCCCTACGTGCACTGCGCTGGCAAGGGGCAAAACACTCCAGAAGCCTGGACCAACTGGGTACGCGATTACGTCCGGCATGTGAACGAAAAAGCCGGTAAAGAAATTCCGATCTACCTGACCGAAGTCAGTTGGCCGACCCACACCGGCGATTGCGGCAACACCCCAGAAACGGTTGCATCCTACATAGCGCGGACATTTTTTCTGGCCCGGACCATCCCGAGCCTAAAGGGCATGTGGTGGTACGACCTGGCCAACGATGGCTTGGACAAGACCGATCAGGAACACAACTTCGGTCTGCTCGAACACAATCTGGACCCCAAACCCGGCTACGAAGTGCTCAAGGCCATCAGCCCCTTCGTTCGCGATTACACCTATGACCCTGACCCCAGCACCATGGTCAACGACGTATACCTGCTGTATTTCAACAAAGGTGCAGACCACATCGTGGTCGCCTGGGCGGGCGGTCGAGCTCAAGAACAACACGTAGTCAGCAAGGCCAAACTTACCGGCAAGCTGCAACTCATCGACACCGCGCACGCAACCAAAGGGCAGATCGACACAGATTCATCGTGGACCTGCAACGGCGAGCGCTGTGCTGCCTCCGTGACCCTGACCAACTTTCCGAAAATCATCAGCCTGAACGCCCCCGACGGGATGGTTGAACGCTGAGTATCACTTGCTGAGCTTGCAGCCCGTTTCTGGAACCGAATCGCCATGGACTTTCGAAAAGACATCAATGGACTACGCGCGATCGCGGTGATCGCCGTCATCCTGTTCCACTTCAACCCGGCTTGGCTGCCCGGCGGCTATGCGGGCGTTGATATTTTTTTCGTGATTTCCGGCTACCTGATCACCGGCATCATTTTCCGGGGTTTGCAAAAAAACGGCTTCGGCCTGATCACCTTCTACACATCCCGCGCCCGGCGAATTATCCCCGCACTGGCGGCGATGTGCTTTGCATTGCTGGCATTCGGTTGGTTCTACCTGCTGCCCCTGGAATACAGCGAACTGGGCAAACACGTCGCCAGTAGCCTGGGGTTATTTTCCAACTTCGTGTACTGGTCTGAAGCGGGTTACTTTGCCGCTAGCGCCCACGAAAAATGGCTGCTGCACACCTGGTCCCTTTCGGTGGAGTGGCAGTTTTACATGATCTACCCGATTGTCCTGCTGTTGCTGAGCAGGCTAGTCACGTTGAATGTGCTGCGCTGGATCGTCTTGGCCGGGAGCATTCTGGGCTTTCTCGCTTGCGTGTACGTGTCGTTCAAATGGCCGGAGCCGGCGTTCTATTTACTGCCCGCCCGCGCCTGGGAATTATTGGCAGGCGGCGTTGCCTGTTTGTTCCCGATCAAACTCAAAGGCCTGCCGCAACGGGTCTTGGAAGCGGTGGGTGTAGGCCTGATGCTGGTGAGCTTTTTCGTGTTGTCCGAAAAAGACGTCTGGCCGGGCTACCTGGCGCTGCTGCCGGTGATGGGCACCTTATTGGTGATCGTCTCGGCGCGGCAAGATTCGCTCATGACCAACAACCCCTTCTCACAATGGACCGGCAAGCTTTCCTACTCCCTGTACCTGTGGCACTGGCCGGTGGTGGTGTTCATGAGCTACGCCGGGTACTTGAACGACACCCGTAGTGCGCTGCTCGGAATCGCCACCTCATTCGCCTTGGGCCTGGCTTCGTTTACGCTTATCGAAAAAAGCTCAACAGCGAAAAAGCCAGAACGCCCCTGGAAGTTCGCAACCGTCGGCAGCTTGATAGTGCTGGTATTCGCCGCAGGCGCGGCGGTCAAAGCGACCCAAGGCGCTGTTACACCGTTACGCGCCATCAGTATCTCGGACAAGGCACGTTTCGTTCAGGACTACGCCGACCGGCAAAACAACCTCTACGAAACCTACTGGCTCAAGTGCGACGCGTTCTCCGCCTTCACCCAGCGCGGACAAAAAGCGATTGACCCGTCCTGCACGCAAAAACACGGCGAAGGCGGCGTCTTCCTGTGGGGCGATTCCCACGCTCAAGCACTGTCGCTGGGACTACGAACCCTGCTGCCCAAAGAAACGCCGTTCTACCAAGTCACCTCGGCCGCGTGCAAACCGAGCCTGACCGATGACACCGGCCTGCAAACACCGCCGCGCATCACCTGCAACTACTCCAACAGAACCGCACTGGAAAGCATCAAGGCCGACAAACCCGACATCGTGGTCATCGCGCAAAAAGACGAACACGACAAAACCCACTGGGACCTAATCGCCGCACGGCTCAAAAGCTACGGCGTCAAACACGTGGTCCTCATGGGCCCGCTGCCGCAATGGAGCCCGTCCCTGCCCAGCGTTATCGCCAACCGCCACTGGGGCGCCAACGACTCCCACATCACCGACGCCGCCCTCGACCGCAGCGTCATGATCGCCGACCGCGCCACCCAAAGCTCCATCGACCACAACGCCGTCGACTTCGTCTCGCTGATCGACAAATTATGCGTCGCAGACTCTTGCCTGGTGCGGCTGCAGGGAGACAACTCACTGCTGCAAATCGACTCCGGGCACCTGAGTGAAAAGGGCTCGATTTATATCGTTAAGAATTTTGTGATGCCGGAGATTGAGAAACTGAATTGAGATCTGACACACCGCTGGCATCCCTCGCCACCTAAGCCCGCCCAGATTGAATGATCTGAGCGGGCTTTTTTGTGCTCGGAATTAGGGTCACCAGAGTACGGTAAGACAAATCCTTTAGCCGCGTAGGACAGAGACTTATTCACCCGGAAACGCCTGAAGGCATAGTCTGGCGGTTGCGCTTGCTCGGGGCCGACGCTAACCTTCGTGGGTCGCTGCAAAATCAGCGGCCGGGTTTAGTCGCCCGCCCACACACTGGCGCACAAGCGTCACTTTTAGCCAGGCGCTTTTTTATCGCCTGAGCTTTATGGTGGCTGTGCGCAGGGCGCCCTCGGGTGCGCCGGGTCTCCAGTGTTCCGGTCGACTAACCTGTGCACAGCTGCCACCCATTGTTTAGTCGCAATGTCTGGCAGCTCCACTAAACACTGGAGATGTATCAGATGACAAAAATCACCCCCGATCCACCCCGCCCAAAACGCAAC
>NZ_JASJVL010000019.1:0-106139 GCF_035019745.1 Pseudomonas sp. 10S5 | reverse complement strand
GAAAGCTGGCGAGCGGCCTGCAACGGGGTTTCAACGGCTACGTCGTAAACGCGCGAGGTGAGGATTTTTTTGACGTACTGTTCAAGCATCGGGAAAGTATCGCTGGCAAATAGGGGCAAGGCCCGAAGTCTAACCCAGAATGACGCGGTTTTTAGGCGGGTTATCGCTATAATGCGCGCCCTTTTGCATACCTTTGCTCGCTGCAAACACATTCCTATAAGAGCCAACTCGTTGGTGAAGCTGTGTCTCAAACACACCGCACGGGCGCTTCGCCAACAAGTTGGCTCCTGTAGATACTATTTTTATTAGGAGCCAGCATGACCCAGGATCAACTCAAACAGGCCGTGGCCCAAGCTGCCGTCGATTTTATCCTTGCGAAACTCGATGACAAGAGTGTCGTCGGCGTAGGCACTGGCTCCACCGCCAATTGTTTTATCGATGCGTTGGCCAAGCACAAAGGCGCATTCGACGGCGCGGTCGCCAGTTCCGAGGCCACTGCGGCACGGCTCAAGGGCCACGGCATTCCGGTCTACGAATTGAATACCGTCAGCGATCTGGAATTTTATGTCGATGGCGCTGATGAAGCCGACGCAGGCTTGCACCTGATCAAAGGCGGCGGTGCTGCATTGACCCGTGAAAAAATCGTCGCAGCCGTGGCTCAGACATTTATTTGCATTGCCGACGGCAGCAAGTTGGTGTCGGTGTTGGGCGAGTTTCCACTGCCCGTTGAAGTAATTCCGATGGCGCGCAGCCACGTAGCCCGTCAGTTGGTGAAGCTGGGCGGCGATCCGGTGTACCGCGAAGGCGTGCTGACCGATAACGGCAATATCATTCTCGACGTGTTCAACATGAACATCACCGATCCGGTGACGCTGGAAACCCAGATCAACGCCATCGTTGGCGTTGTGACCAATGGCTTGTTCGCGGCGCGTCCGGCTGACTTGCTGTTTTTGGGTACGGCGGAAGGTGTGAAAACCCTTAAGCGCTAATACGCATTTGGGCCTCTTCGTGAATGAATTCACTCCCACAGTGATTGCAGTTTTACCGTGGGACAGAATTCATTCGGGAAGCTGTTGATCAGCGAACGCTGCTTTCGAACTTACTCACGCCGGTCAATTCCAACACAATCTCATCGCCCGTAACGAACGGACCGACGCCTGCGGGGGTGCCAGTCATGATGATGTCGCCGGCTTGCAGTGAGAACTGCGACGCCATGTATTGAATCATCGGTACGATCGGGTTGAGCATTGAGCTGCTGTTGCCGTCCTGACGCACTTCGCCGTTTATGGAAAGACGAATGCTAATGTCGGTCAGGTCCGGGTAGACATCAGCCGACACAAACGGGGCGATGACTGCCGCGCCGTCGAAGGATTTGCAGATTTCCCACGGCAGGCCTTTCTCTTTGAGCCTGGTCTGAATATCGCGCAAGGTCAGATCGAGGCCGGGTGCGAAGCCACTAATTGCATCCAGCACCTCTTCTCGCGAAGGACTTTTAGTCAGCGGCTTGCCAATCAACACGACGATTTCAGCTTCGTAATGCACCGATCCGCGATTGACAGGGATGGTAAAGCCACCTTCCAGCGTTACAACGCAACTACCAGGCTTGATGAACAGCAGCGGTTCGGACGGCACCGGGTTGTTCAATTCTTTTGCATGTTCGGCGTAGTTACGACCGATACAGACGACTTTTCCCACTGGAAAGTGGATTCGCGTACCGTCGATGTACTGGTGCTGATAGCTCATGGGGCGACTCCTGAGTCTGTAGGCCAAATGGATTAAACGGCGAATATCTTGCCTGGGTTCATGATCCCGTTGGGATCGAACACTGCTTTAACCGCTTTCATGTATTCGATTTCGATGGGCGAACGGCTGTACGTCAAGTAATCACGCTTGGTCATGCCCACGCCGTGCTCAGCGGAGATCGAGCCGTTGTACTTCTGCACGATCTCGAACACCCACTTATTGACCGTGGCGCACGTGGCAAAAAAATCATCTTTGCTCAGGTTGTCTGGCTTGAGGATGTTCAGGTGCAGGTTGCCGTCGCCGATGTGGCCGAACCAGACAATTTCGAAGTCTGGATAGTATTCACCAACGATGGCGTCCACTTCCTTCAGGAACGCCGGTACTTTTGAAACGGTCACCGAGATGTCGTTCTTGTACGGCGTCCAGTGCGAAATGGTCTCGGAGATGTATTCGCGCAGCTTCCACAGGTTCTGCAACTGCTGGTCGCTTTGGCTCATCACGCCATCCAGCACCCAGCCTTCTTCCACGCAATGCTCGAAGGTTGCCAAGGCTTCGTTGGACACTTCTTCAGTCGTCGCTTCGAACTCCAGCAGCGCATAGAACGGGCAATCGGTCTCAAACGGCGCCGGTACATCGCCGCGCGCCAACACCTTCGCCAACGCTTTATCAGAAAAAAATTCGAACGCCGTCAGGTCGATTTTGTTATGGAACGCATGCAGCACCGGCATGATTGAGTCGAAATCGCGAGTTCCGAGGACCATCGCCGTGAGGTTTTTCGGTGCTCGATCCAGACGCATGGTGGCTTCGACCACAAAACCCAGCGTGCCCTCAGCACCGATAAACAGCTGACGCAAATCGTAACCGGTGGCGTTTTTGATCAGGTCTTTGTTCAGCTCAAGCAGGTCACCCTTACCGGTAACGACTTTCATCCCCGCGACCCAGTTACGGGTCATGCCATAGCGAATCACCTTGATTCCACCGGCATTGGTGCCGATGTTGCCACCTATCTGGCTGGAACCCGCCGAAGCAAAGTCCACCGGGTAATACAGGCCGTTGTCCTCAGCGAGGGTTTGCAGGTGTTCGGTGACGACGCCCGGTTGGCAGATCACGGTGCGGTCCGTCAGGTTGATGTCCAACACCTTATTCATGTAATCGAACGAGACAACCACTTCACCATTGGCCGCAACCGCAGCGGCGGAAAGCCCCGTTCGGCCGCCCGACGGCACCAACGCCACCCTGTGCTCATTGGCCCAGCGAACGATGGCTTGCACCTGTTCGGTAGTCTTCGGGAACACGATGGCCACGGGAGCCGGCGCAAAGTGTTTGGTCCAATCCTTGCCGTAAGTATTGAGGGAGTCGGCGTCGGTCAAGACCTTGCCAGGCTCGACCAGGGTCTTTAACTCTTCTATTAAGGCAGGATTGGTCATCACGGAACTCTCGAACAATTCATGGTCATCCTGAGAACGCTTCACGTCCAGGAATGGGTGCTTCGCGGGGTGCATATGCTAGCATAGCCCCCCGCTAATCGTGCCTACGGCCGATGTGCGCCCCCTGCCATTTTCTCCGGGACACAGGTTTACGCAGATGAGCAAGACTTCTCTCGATAAGAGCAAGATCAAGTTCCTTCTTCTCGAAGGCGTCCACCAATCAGCTGTGGACGTCCTCATGTCCGCCGGGTATTCGAACATTGAATACCTTACCGGCTCGCTACCGGAAGCCGAGTTGAAGGAAAAGATCGCCGATGCACATTTCATCGGTATTCGTTCCCGTACCCAGCTGACCGAACAGGTCTTCGATTGCGCGAAGAAACTGGTCGCTGTCGGCTGCTTCTGCATTGGCACCAACCAAGTCGATCTCAACGCTGCACGCGAACGCGGTATCGCAGTCTTCAACGCCCCCTACTCAAACACCCGGTCGGTGGCTGAGTTGGTGCTGGCTGAAGCGATCCTGTTACTGCGCGGCATTCCTGAGAAAAACGCCTCCTGCCACCGTGGCGGCTGGATAAAAAGCGCAGCCAACTCCTTCGAGATTCGCGGTAAGAAACTGGGTATCGTCGGCTACGGCTCGATCGGCACCCAACTTTCCGTACTGGCCGAAGGCCTGGGCATGCAAGTGTTCTTTTACGACACGCTAACCAAACTGCCGCTGGGTAATGCATCTCAGGTTTCGAGCCTGACCGAACTGCTGGGATTGGCTGACATCGTCACGCTGCACGTCCCTGAGACCGCTGAAACCCAGTGGATGATCGGTGAAAAAGAAATTCGCGCCATGAAGAAGGGCAGCATCCTGATCAACGCCGCTCGCGGCACGGTGGTCGAGTTGCAGGCGTTGGCTGACGCGATCAAGGATAAACACCTTATCGGCGCCGCCATCGACGTCTTCCCGGTCGAGCCTCGCTCGAACAACGAAGAATTCGAAAGCCCGCTACGTGGTCTGGACAATGTGATTTTGACCCCGCATATCGGCGGTTCGACTGCCGAAGCACAGGCTAACATCGGTCTGGAAGTGGCGGAAAAGCTGGTCAAGTACAGCGACAACGGTACGTCGGTCTCCTCGGTCAACTTCCCGGAAGTGGCGTTGCCCGCTCACCCTGGCAAGCACCGTTTGCTGCACATCCACCAGAACATTCCAGGTGTGATGAGCGAAATCAACAAGGTCTTCGCCGAAAACGGGATCAACATCTCCGGTCAGTTCCTACAGACAAACGAGAAGGTTGGCTACGTGGTCATCGACGTCGATGCCGAGTACTCCGATCTGGCCCAGGAAAAACTGCAGACCATCAACGGCACTATTCGTAGCCGCGTGTTGTTCTAGGTTTCTCCGAGGAATAAAAAAGGAGACCTTCGGGTCTCCTTTTTTTGTGATGCCAAATATCGGTGAGATCAATGTGAGGCGAGATTACTTAACCGTAATCGTGATCTTCTTCGATTCAACCGACGGGTTCAGCGGGATGTGTCCTTTGTCGCCCATCATCAATTGCAGGGTGTGTTTACCTGGCGCCAGGGTCAGTTCAGTTTCAGTCTGACCTTTGCCGAAGTGCTTGACGGTGTCAGTCGCCGGGATCGGCGCATCTAGCGGCAACTTATCTTTCATGTCGATCAGCAGATGGTGGTGGCCGGTATCTGGCATATCGACGCCGGCGGGCGCGACGCCCATACCTTTAAGGCCGAACTGGACCTTGAAGGTCTTACCCACGGTGGCGCCGTCTTTGGGAGAAATAATGTATTCCTCGGCACCTGCGGGCGAAGCGGTTCGCGGTACATCAGCTGCGCTCGCCAACACAGAAGCGCTCAGCAACAGACCCGCAATAGCTACTCGTGACAATAAGGTCTTCATGGTTTCTCCGGGAGATTAACGACACATATCGGACTTTAAACAACGACGTCGGTTCATTCGACACTTAGAACGGGTCATCGCCCCGGCGTCGAAACCAACCGGTCAGGGAAAGCCGCTCTCGGGTCGACGGTAGCACTTCATGGGGTATTTCACCCGAGAGAAATACCACCAGACAGCCGCCGATGGGCTGCACATCGTATTCGGTGTCGCCCTTGAGGGTCATGCGCAATTGACCGCCATGTTCGGGCAACCACGATGGGTTCAGGTAAAGCACTGCCGAGACCGTGCGCCGATCATCATCGCGAAAACGGTCAAGGTGCTTGAGGTAAAACGCCCCTGGCGGGTACAGCGCGAAATGGCTTTCAAAATCCTCCAGCCCAAGAAAAAGCCCTCGATTGAGTGCTTGGCGCAGGCTGTTCATCAGTTCCAGATAACGGTCGCAAGCCTCAGTCTCACCGGCTTCTAGCCACTGAATATGGTCACCGCGAATAGCTTCCCGAATTTCCTGGGTGCCCCCTCGCCCGACGGCCGCAGGCGCAAGCTGGCCATCTTCCGAACGCTTGCGACACTCTTGGGCCAACTCCAGGGTCAGAGCGTCGGGCAAAAAAATGTTTTGCTGCGACCAGCCGTTTGCGGCCAAGTCATCAACGATTCGTAGCAACAGCGGGTGATCAGGGGGGATTCGCATGGCTGGCATAGTATCCATCCGCCTTGAAATCCGACAGGGCCTGCGACCGAACGAGTGTGGAATACAGTGATAACTCGACAAATCCACGCAAGCGCATTGAGAATAGCGCCCTGCTGACAGGAGTCCCTATGCGCCGTTTGTTTGTTTTGTTGTTGATGCTCTGCCCATTGCCCTCTTGGGCAGACGGCCACGACCAGCTGTACAAGGTCGCCGGTTGGCCAGAACAACGCGCGCATTTCGTCGCGGCCCTCAACGCCGCCCAGCAGCGTTACCGCAACAGCCTGCCGCCAGCGGTCTATCAAGCACTGGTCAATAACAGCAATCAACGCTTTGCGCCGCAGGCCATGGACCAGCGTGCCGAACAGCAATTACGGCAAACGCTGAAAGACCCGGTGCCCGCGCTGCAATTTTTCCAGTCACCTTTGGGTCTCAAGATCGTCACCGCCGAGCTGACAGCGACTCGTCCCGATCAATTGGCAAAAAACGCTCAGGGCTTGCCGCACATTGAAGCCGGTGCGACCCGTCAGTTATTGATTGGGCATTTGGCCCAGGCGCTGCCTGCGCGTGAAGCCGGGGCCGAAGTCAGCCTCGCCATCGCCGGTGTCGCCGCCGACAGCCTCAGTCAGATGATTCCCGGCCTGTTAGGCGGTGGTCAGGCGCAAGGCATGCTGGAGGGCCAGCGTGAGCGATTGATGCAACAGATCGGCAATGACATGAACAACACGTTGCTCTATGTCTATCGCGACCTTTCCGACCCCGAGCTGGAAGAGTTCGACACCTTCGCCGAATCTCCGGAAGGCAAAGCCTATTATCAGGCCGCCCTGGCAGCGATCCGTGCCGGACTGGCCGTTGGGAAAAGCGCATCGAGCTTGGCGCCGGGGAAATAGTTTGATAACGCATAAACCGCTTCCAGAATAATTCTGGAAGTGGGCCGTGCGGTACTTCAGGCCAATTGCATCGCGGCCTTCGGGAGCGCCTACAAATCCGCGTCGAATTGCTCGTTCAAAAACGCGAAATATTTTTCTCGCAGTACCGGCAGCTCATTGGCCAAGTGATGCCGCGCTTGGCCGAGCATGAAAATTTTTGGGTCGGCGAATTTATCGTGGAGAACCTGAAGGTTGTGTACCCAGTCGACGGTCATGTCGGCGTCGCCCTGGACAATCAATGGGCTGCGGGGGCTGCGGGGGGCGGCTTCGATGCGTTTGATCCACTTCGCCAACGCCCCTACCCATGCTGTGGGAAGACGCCGGGGTTGAAGCGGGTCAGCCAGTAAAAACGGCAGAAAATCCGGGTCATTGGTGTTTTCGCTAAAACGTCGTTCGATGCCTTTGACGAACGGGCTAAACAAGCTGTAGCTCAGTTTTGACAGGTTCCAGCCGCGCGGTCGAACCAACGGCGCCAGCAAAATGCTCTGCCCTTGTGCCGGGCTGTTGGTGCCATGGATCAGCAAGTGGTCGATCACAATCGCCCCGCCGGTGCTTTGCCCGCACAGATGCCAAGGCTGCGGCAATCGCAGGCTCGACGCTTCGTCGAACAAGGCGTCCAAGACCACTTGGTATTCATCAAAGTCGTCAATGCTCGCCCGGACGCCACTCGACAAACCATGCCCCGGCAGGTCGCAGCCGATCACGGCAAACCCACGGCCCAACGCCCAGTCGATAACGTGACGATACAGCCCGATATGGTCGTAAAAACCATGCACCAGAAACAGCGTTGCAATCGGCCGCTCGGGAATCCAGACCTGACTGACCACTTCATAGCCCGCAACATCGAAGCGTCCGAGCCAACTACGAACGGGGGCCTGACTCTCCCGCGTCGCTAAACCATAGAAGTGCTGGTAGGCCCGGCCCTCATCGGACAGTGGTTGTGCTGCGCGCAAAGGCAGGAGGCTGGATCGCAAAGTATCAGGGTCGAAGGTGGCGGGCATGGGTCTTCCAGGCAAAACGGACGTCATTTGCATCCGAGCAAGACGATCAGACAGCGCAGATATTCATCTGTCTCGCCAAGCATGGCAAGCTATGCGCCTCAAAACAGAAGCTGCCCGTATGAATGCGCGTTATCGACCTACCGTCCTTGCCTGTCTGCTTGCGCTTGTTTGCGCGATTGGACTGTGGGCGGCTTACGACTGGTTCCAAGGGCGCTACATTCGCCCGTTCAGCGATCAGACCGCACTGTTCACTGGCGACGGACTCAGTTTGCCCGCTGAATTGGCGGGTCCGGGGCGAATTCGTCTAGTGCATTTTTGGGATCCGGCGTGCCCGTGCAACGTCGCGAATCAACAACACCTGGCTGAACTGGTAGAACGGTTTGGCGGCGCCCAGGGTGTTGATTTCTACTCAGTGCAGAAACCCGGTACTCACGGTCAGCTGCCGAGTACGCTGGAGTCGATCAAGCCGCTGCGCAGCCTGCCAGGTGCCGAACGCATCAGCGCCAGCCCCGCCGTCGCGATTTGGGACCGTGAAGGCAAGCTGGCGTATTTCGGACCTTACAGCGAAGGCGCTACGTGTAATTCCAGCAACAGCTTTATCGAGCCCATCCTCAAGGCGCTCAGTGCTGGGCGGCCGGTCGACGCCACGCACACCATGGCGGTCGGCTGTTATTGCCCGTGGCTGGCGACACCCTGACTATTGGCTATTTATTAAGTGATGGGCGGCCTTGTAGTCGAAGACGTAACGCAGCTTGTCATGGACGGTCTTGCGTAGTGTTTTGCTATCGACTGATGAATAGCCACCCAGTTGCCGTGCATTGAACCCGCTGTCACCGACCAACGCTGCGGCCGGTAATGCCACCATCAAATCACTGGCAGCCTCTAACGCCTTGCGGTAACCAATTCGGTCAACCAAATCAAACGGCGTGATGTCCAACCGAGCTCGCAGCCAGTCGCCCCAATAAAACTCAAGAAACTCCGGGGCAATGTCCGCCAAACTCGGCTTGCCATACGCCGCGCCGCGCGTGAAATAGACCAGACCGCGAAACAGGTCGTTCTGCATGTTCTTCAAGCCGAGGTGCTCAGGCAATTGGGCCGGGTTGATTGTCTGACCGCTGCCGTCCTTCAACCATGTTTTATGCGCATGCTGCATGCGTGCCCAAAACGTGCCACTGTCCGCACTGTCGCTGAAATCATCGGTCACTTTGACCCACATCCTCAAATGCGGGCCGGCGCCGGGCTGATCCCACAGCGTCGTGAATGTGTGATGTCCATCAGTGAGATATAACTTTCCTCCCGGACCGATCACCACGGTTTTCATGTCTTTGGAACGCGTCCCGACCGGGCTTTGGCAGTCGAAGGTCGCAGGATCTAGCAGGTCCGACGCATTTGTCACTCGAACGGATTCGCCTTGGCCGTTGGTCTCGCAGTACTCATCGAACAACGTTGAGCGCTGATCTGCGAAACGTGCGAGCTTGTAATAGATCTGATCAAAGCCGATGACCGCCTGGGTCGGATGTAATTGATCGAGACTAACTTCAATCAATGTCCCCGGTGTGGGGGTGGAAAACGCTTGCGCGTGGAGAGTGAATACACACAAGAACATAGTCAGCAGGAACGAGCTCTTACGCACAGTGGGCCCCTTTACGATTAGAAGTCCCCGCCAAAGCGGGGATCAGATGCCATCATCCCTTAGAAAACGTACTGCAAGCGCAAACTCAGGGCATCGCCGTCGTTATCGCCGTTCTCGTTCGAAATATGGGACGTGTTGGTTCGCAAATAGTTGGCCGAGACTTTCACCGCCTGATTGGCGTACCAATTGACGCCTACTGTTTGCACTTTTGCACCGCTATCGAGGAAGCCGCTCTCTTCCACGTTGGCATGGTCGTACCGGTAGAACACTTCCCACGCGCCCCATTGCGCGTTCTCTGGTTTGACGCCACTGAAGCTTGCACCGTCGAGTTTGTAACCTCTGGATTCTCCCGTCAGTGTGTAGGCGACCTGGCCGTAATAACCGGTCGCATCCCGATCATGCCGCACCGATTCCGACTTAGCCTCAAGGGTTCTGCGCACGTATTCGCTTTGTACTGAAAACGGACCGGCAGCGTAGGCAAACTCAAGCCCCATGGCGGCATCGCCGTCATAGGCGCCGGCGACTTTAGGCGCGAGGTCTGGTCGGTGACCGTTGCCATTTTCTGAGGTGCCACGAACGCCTAGGCGAGTACGGATACGTCCGTCCGACTCGTCGGCGTCGTTGTAGGCGTAATTAATACCAAAGTGAAGAACATTTCCAGGCTTGGACCACGGCGCGAATACCGCACGCAAGTTGTAGTTATTTTGTGTTTTGCCATTTTCATTCTCGTTCGACGACGGCCGCAAGATACTCGCCGAGCCATAAAAACTGTCCAGCGTGCCATGCACCTGAATGCCCATTCCTTCGTCATGATCACTGGCCCACGGCGCCAGTTCCGAAATCATGCTGGACTCGATTGCGGTGTTCCACTTGGAACTGATGGCATTCTCCAGACCAAAATCGGGGTCGAATCGGCCTATTTGAAGCGTTACAGGGTCGAAGCCGAGATAGCTGACAAATGCTTCTTTGATCGGTGTATTGGAGTTGCTGAAATCCACAGCGAAGTCATAGCCCCAGACCCCGTAGGCCTTTCCTGATAAGTCCAAGCGTGCTCGACGCAAATAGGCACTGTCCGCTGTCTTACCGTTTAGGCTGTAGGTGCCGCCAAACTGATCGACGTCGGCTTGTATCCGTCCACCCAATTGGAAACTGAACTGGTCATCGTCTGTAGCGATTTCCAATCCGCCCTTTGTTTTCACGACGATATCGGCGCCATCGGTGGTCACACTTCCGGCGAATGCATCGGCGGACACCGCCAACGCCAATACGCAAAAATTCAAACCACTTTGGTACTTGCTGATCATCGGAGCATCTCCCTAAATACGACGTATGGACTTCATTGCCCAATGCCTTTTATTGAAGAAACGCATCCTGATTGCCGAAAATGTCAGTACCGTTTATGTCGAACCCCGTTGTGCTACCAAATACGTCACGTACCAGACCCAACCCAATGCCAACGGCTGGCCGCCAAGTCTCAGCCAAAGTGTTACCTGATTTATGGCCTCTATTTACGACGTGGATATGCCGTCATTCTGCCGTTGACTACACACCGTCAAAGCAAATCTGTAGCCTGCAAATTCAGACCTATCAATGACAGGACTTTAGATGAAACGCGGCCTAACCTTTCTCGCCCTTCTTCTCGCCGTCGTCATTGTCATCCTCGCTGGCGGAGGTTTTTGGTACGTCAACAGCAAGCAACCGACGCGTCAGGGCGAGATGTCGCTCAAGCACCTGCAAGCGCCAGTCACCGTGCGTTATGACGAACGTGGTGTGCCGCATATCAACGCTGAAAACGAGACGGATATGTATCGCGCTCTAGGTTATGCGCAGGCTCAAGATCGACTGTTTCAGATGGAAATGATGCGACGCCTATCCCGTGGCGAATTATCCGAAGTGCTGGGCGTTAAACTGGTGAGCACAGATAAACTGTTCCGCAGCCTGAGGATTCGCGAGCGCGCCGACGCCATTGTCGCGCAGCAGGACAAGCAGGCGCCGTCATGGCAAGCCCTTGAAGCCTACCTGGATGGCATCAACCAGTATCAAGACACACACTCCAGCCCCATCGAGTTCGATGTATTGGGCATCAAAAAAAGACCCTTTACTGCCGCCGACACCTTGAGCGTCGCCGGCTATATGGCCTACAGCTTTGCCGCCGCGTTTCGCACCGAACCATTGTTGACCTACATCCGCGATGAGTTAGGGCCGGAGTATTTGAGCATTTTTGATTTGGCTTGGCAGCCCAAGGGCGCGTTTGGCCAGACTCAAGGCCCATCACCGGCACTCGTCAGCGCTGACTGGAAAGGTTTGGACGCCCTGGCTCAACTCAGCCAACGCGCGCTGGAAGACGCCGGGCTGCCGCAGTTTGAAGGCAGTAATGCCTGGGTAATTTCCGGCAGTCGGACCAAAAGTGGCAAGCCGCTGCTGGCGGGTGATCCGCACATTCGTTTCTCGGTGCCGTCGGTGTGGTACGAGGCGCACCTGTCGGCACCCGGCTTCGAACTGTATGGGCATCATCAGCCGCTGGACCCGTTTGCGGCGCTGGGGCACAACCGTGACTTCGGCTGGAGTCTGACCATGTTTCAGAACGACGACGTTGACCTGATCGCCGAGCGGGTCAATCCCGGTAACCCTAATCAGGTGTGGTATCACGGTGGCTGGGTCGACATGACCCACAGCCAGCAGCAGATTCTGATCAAGGGTTTGCCGGCAATAACCCTGGATCTGCGGCGCTCACCCCACGGCCCGATCGTTAACGATGCGCTGGGTGCGTTGACGGGCCCGACGCCGATTGCTATGTGGTGGTCATTTCTGGAATCCGAAAACCCGATCATAGAAGGTTTCTACGAGGCCAATCGCGCTGACACCTTGAGCAAAATGCGCACGGCGGCACAGAAGATTCAATCGCCAGGGCTGAACATCGTCTGGGCCAACGCCAACGGCGACATCGGCTGGTGGGCCGCCGCGCAATTGCCGATTCGCCCCGAGGGGGTCAATCCCACGTTTATTCTCGACGGGGGCACCGCCGAGGCTGACAAGGGCGGTTTCTATCCGTTCAGCGCCAACCCACAGGAAGAAAATCCGGCACGGGGCTATATCGTGTCGGCCAACGCTCAACCCTTATCACCGACCGGAATGGAAATTCCCGGTTATTACAATCTCCCCGATCGGGGCCAACAGTTGAATAGGCAATTGAGTGATCCAGCGGTGAAATGGGATCTGCAGAACAGTAAAAAGCTGCAACTCGGTACGCAGACGGCGTATGCCGGACGTGTGTTAAAACCCCTGATCCCGGTGTTGCGCAGCGCGGTGACCGATCCTGAAGAACGGGCTCTGGTAGAGCGGTTGGCAAGCTGGAAGGGCGACTATTCGCTGGATTCGGTAGGCGCCACGCTGTTCAACGAGTTCGTCTATGACCTGATCAACGCCACAATGCGCGACGAGTTGGGCGATGGCTTTTTCGATTCGCTGCTAGCAACGCGAGTGATTGATGCTGCCCTGCCAAGATTGGCCGCCGACGCCGATTCGCCGTGGTGGGACAACCGCAATACACCGGTCAAAGAATCCCGCGCCGACATCGTTAAGCAAGCATGGCACGAGAGCGTTTCGCACCTCAGAGCCGTGTATGGCGACAACGCGTTTGATTGGCAGTGGGGTAAAGCTCACACCTTGACCCACGAACACCCGCTGGGCATGCAAAAGCCGTTGGATAAGCTATTCAACGTCGGCCCGTTCCCGGCGCCAGGTACTCATGAGGTGCCAAACAACCTGTCTGCGCGTATCAGTCAAGCGCCATGGCGAGTGATCTACGGGCCATCGACACGGCGCTTGATTGATTTCGCCGATCCGGCCCACAGCTTGGGGATCAACCCGGTTGGACAAAGCGGCGTGCTATTTGATAAGCACTATTCGGATCAGGCCAAGACCTATGTCGAAGGCGGATACGTGCCGCAGCATTTTGACGAGGCAGATGTGGCGGCGAGTACCAAGGAAATTTTGAGGTTGGTGCCAGCTAGATAAAATCCCTGTAGATACGGTCTTGTTGGCGAGAGGCTTGATGCGGTGTGTCTGGTACCACGCTTCGCCAACAAGTTGGTTCTACAGATGATATGCCGCAAACCTCTGGCCTACGCTGGCTCCACGGCCTTGGGCATAGGAGCGCGACGTGGGTCGGGTTGTTTCCATGACTCGGCTGCGGCTTCGTCGACGGCCAATTGGATGGCTCGCTTACGCGAGTCTTCAGCTCTACGGCTAAAGAACCAGACCATGAACGTTGCAATCGACACTGCCAACAGGATCAAACTGGCAATTGCGTTGATTTCCGGTTTAACCCCTAAGCGCACGGCCGAGAATACTTCCATCGGCAGGGTGGTTGAACCCGGGCCAGAGACAAAACTTGCAAGTACCAAGTCATCCAGCGAAAGGGCAAACGACATCATGGCGCCCGCTGCCAGCGACGGTGCGATCATTGGAATCGTGATCTGGAAGAACACCTTCCACGGTCGCGCGCCAAGGTCCATGGCTGCTTCTTCGATGGACATGTCCAGCTCACGTAAGCGTGCCGAAACTACCACTGATACATAAGCAGAACAGAACGTGGTGTGGGCAATCCAGATCGTGACGATGCCGCGCTCTTGCGGCCAACCGATCAATTGCGCCATGAACACAAACAACAGCAACAGTGACAGACCGGTGATCACTTCCGGCATTACCAACGGCGCGGTTGCCAGCCCACCAAACAGGGTGCGGCCTTTGAAGTGCGCGATGCGGGTCAGCACGAACGCCGCCATTGTCCCCAACGCCACAGCGGCGACCGACGTATAGCAGGCGATTTCCAGCGAACGCGCCACCGCTCCCATCAGTTGCGTGTTGTCCAGCAGTCCGACGTACCAATTGATCGACCATCCGCCCCACACCGTCACCAGCTTGGAGGCGTTGAAGGAGTAAATAACCAAGATGACCATGGGCGCATAAATAAATACCAGCCCAAGTACCAGCATCACGTTTGAGAACCTGAAAGCCTTCATGCTTTCGCCTCCAGTTCTTTAGCCTGACTGCGGTTGAACAAGATTATCGGCACAATCAATACCGCCAACATAACCACCGCCAACGCTGACGCCACCGGCCAGTCACGGTTGTTAAAGAATTCTTGCCAGAGTATTCGACCAATCATCAACGTCTCGGGGCCACCGAGCAGTTCCGGGATCACAAACTCGCCGACCACGGGAATAAACACCAGCATGCAGCCGGCGATGATGCCGTTTTTAGAAAGCGGCACAGTGATCTTCCAGAAGCTGTTAAACGTACTGGAACCCAAATCGGACGCGGCCTCCAGCAAGCTCTGATCGTGCTTCACCAAGTTCGCGAACAACGGCAAAATCATGAACGGCAGGTACGAATAGACCACGCCGATATACACCGCCACATTGGTGTTGAGGATGTGTAGGGGTTCATTGATCACGCCCAACCACATCAGGAATGAGTTCAAAAGCCCGTTATTGCTGAGGATGCCCATCCACGCATAGACCCTAATAAGGATCGCGGTCCACGTCGGCATCATGATCAACAACAGCAAAACGGTCTGGCTTTCTTTTTTCGCCGTGGCGATACCGTAGGCCATGGGATAGCCAATCAACAAGCACAGCAGCGTGCTGAAAAAGGCCATCTTCAGCGAGCCCAGGTACGCGGCGATGTACAACTCGTCGTTGCCGAGCAACGCGTAGTTACCGAAGTTCAGGATCATCGAGAACTTCTGTTCAACGAAGCTGAAAATCTCGGTGTATGGCGGGATGGCTACGTCTGCTTCAGCGAAGCTGATTTTCAGCACGATGATGAAAGGCAGCATGAAAAACAAAAACATCCAAATAAAGGGCACCCCAATGACCATCTGCCGGCCACCGGGAATTATTCGAGTCAGTGCGCGCTGAAATTTCTGATTTTTCATGAGCGCAGCACCACGCCACTGTCGTCTTCCCACCAGACATACACTTCGTCATCCCAAGTCGGTCGTGCACCACGGCGCTCGGCATTGGCCACGAACGACTGAACCAGCTTGCCGCAAGGCAGTTGCACGTAGAACACCGAATGCCCACCTAAGTAAGCGATGTCATGGACTTTGCCCCGAGACCAGTTGTGCTCGCAGGTCGGCATCTCGGTCGTAACCAACAGTTTTTCGGGACGAATCGCGTAGGTGATGCGCTTGTCCTCCACGGACGTACTGATGCCATGGCCGACGTAAATATTGCGTTCCAGTTCCGGGCTTGAGATCAGCGCATGGCCTTCGGCGTCTTCGATCACCTCGCCTTCGAACAAATTCACGTTGCCGATGAATTCACAGACCAAACGGCTGGTGGGGGTTTCGTAGATGTCGATCGGGCTGCCAATCTGCGCAATCCAGCCCAAATGCATGATCGCAATGCGCTGGGCCATGGTCATGGCCTCTTCCTGATCGTGGGTCACCATGATGCAGGTCACGCCGACGCGCTCGATGATTTCCACCAATTCGAGCTGCATGTGCGAACGCAGCTTTTTATCCAGTGCGCCCATCGGTTCATCGAGGAGCAGCAACTTCGGTTTTTTCGCCAACGAGCGCGCCAAGGCCACCCGCTGCCGCTGGCCGCCTGACAGTTGATGCGGTTTACGCTTGGCGTATTCGCTCATCTGCACCAGCTTGAGCATTTCCGCGACACGGGCGTCTATTTCCTGACTGGAAATTTTGTCTTGCTTCAAACCGAAGGCGATGTTCTGCGCCACAGTCATATGCGGGAACAGTGCGTAGGACTGAAACATCATGTTGATCGGCCGCTCGTAAGGCGGCATATCGGTAATGTCGACGCCGTCGAGGTAAATTCGCCCCTCGGTGGGTCGCTCGAAGCCCGCAAGCATACGAAGTAAAGTAGATTTTCCTGAACCAGATCCCCCGAGCAACGCAAAAATTTCGCCCTTGTTGATCTGCAGGGACACATCGTCCACGGCAATCGTCTCGTCGAACTTCTTCGTGACCCGGTCGATTTTGACCAGCACCTGTTTAGGTTGCTGATCACCCTCGAGGGCTTTCTTATAGGCGCCGGAGGCAACTGCCATGTGGTGGAACTCCCAACAAAATTTTCAGCCCGACCAATACAGCCGGGCCCGGATTTTTTATTTGCCCGACTTGACCTTGGTCCAGCTGCGGGTCATCAATCGTTGCACCTTAGGTGGCAATTCAGCACTGACGTAGAGCTTGTCCAGCACCTCTTGCGGTGGGTAAACCGCAGCATCGGTCCGTACCTTTTGATCCATCAGCTTGTCAGCCTTTGGGTTCGGGTTGGCATAACCGACGGTGTCGCTGACCTGGGCGATCACCTCAGGTTTCAGCAAATAGTTGATAAACGCATGGGCCTCTTTGACATTAGGCGCGTCGCTGGGTATCGCGAGCATGTCAAACCACAGATTGCCGCCCTCTTTGGGAATCGCATACGCAATTTTCACACCCCTACCGGCTTCGGCTGCACGGGCCCGCGCCTGGAAAACATCACCGGAAAAACCGGCTGCGACGCAGATGTTCCCGTTAGCAAGATCAGTGATGTATTTCGACGAGTTGAAATAGGTTATATACGGCCGCACCGCCAGCAATTTCGCCTCAGCTTTGGCGTAATCCTTAGGGTCTTCACTGTTCGGTTTCAGGCCCATGTAGTTGAGCACTGCGGGAATCATTTCATCAGCCGAGTCGAGAAAAGCGACGCCGCACTTTGACAGTTTCTTGATGTTTTCCGGCTCGAACAGCATGGCCCAAGAATCGATTTTATCGACACCAAGCACCGCTTTCACTTTATCGACGTTGTAGCCGATGCCGTTGGTGCCCCACAGATAAGGCACAGCGTATTGATTACCCGGATCGTTCTTTTGCAAACGTTTGAGCAGCGCCGGGTCGAGATTTGCATAGTTGGACAACTTGGATTTGTCGAGCTTCTGAAAGGCACCCGCTTTAATCTGCTTGCCTAAAAAATGATTAGACGGCACGACCACGTCGTACCCGGTATGCCCCGCGAGCAATTTGCCTTCGAGGGTCTCGTTGGAATCGAAAACGTCGTACACCGGTTTGATATGAGTAGCCGCTTCAAAATCCACCAGCGTAGTTTCGCCAATGTAATCCGACCAATTATAAATATGCACAGTAGGTGCCGCATAAGCGCTGACCGCCAAGGCCAGGCTTGCTCCCGCCAGCATGGTTTTACGAAATAAAGAAATGCGCATGGGGTGGTCCTTATTGTTAGGCCTTTGCCCGAGATCTGTAGTAGCCAACTTGTTGGCGAAGCGGATTGTCGCGCATACCGCCCCGCCAACAAGTTAGCACCTGCAGAAAGCCGTTATTTACCGGATTTGATGGTGGTCCAGCTGCGTGTCAGCAAGCGCAGCGTGGGTGCTGGCAAATCGCTGATGGCATACAGTTTTGCCTGGATCTCAGCCGGTGGATAAACGCCTGGGTCGCTAGTAATGTCTTTATCAACCAAGGCTGTAGCCGCCGCGTTGCCGTTCGGGAAGTGCACGCTGTTGGTGATGGCCGCCATGATTTCCGGCTTCATGATGAAGTTCATGAATTTGTAAGCCCCTTCAACGTTCTCGGCGTCTTTAGGGATGGCAACCATATCGTAAAAGCTGCCAGCGCCTTCTTTCGGAATCGAGTAGCTGACCTTGACCTTGTCGCCGGCTTCAGCAGCACGGGCTTTGGCCTGATACACGTCACCCGAATAACCGACCGCTACGCAGATGTTGCCGTTGGCCAGGTCGGAGATGTATTTGGAGGAGTGAAAGTACGCCACTGACGGACGAATTTTAAGGAACAGCTGTTCAGCCTTCTTGATCTGGTCCTTGTCTTGGGTGTTGGTCGCGAAACCCAAGTAATGCAGGGCAATCGGCATCATCTCGGTCGGTGAGTCGAGGAAGCTGATACCACAGTCCTTGAGCTTGGCTGCGTTCTCGGGCTTGAACACTAGGTCCCATGAATTCACCGGTGCGTCTGCGCCCAATGCGGCTTTGACTTTCTCGGCGTTGTAACCAATCCCGATCGAACCCCACATGTACGGGAACGCATGCTTATTACCCGGGTCGCTAGCTTTTCCGACCGTGCTTAGCAGACTCTGGTTAAGATTTTTCCAGTTTGGCAGCTTGGACTTGTCCAGTTCCAAATAGACGCCAGCCTTGATCTGCTTTGCCAGGAAGTTGTTGGACGGCACCACGATGTCGTACCCGGATTTACCAGCCAGCAACTTGGCTTCCAGAGTTTCGTTGCTGTCAAAAACGTCATAGACGACTTTGATACCCGACTCTTTTTCAAACTGGGCGATGGTGTCCGGTGCAATGTAGTCCGACCAGTTATAGACGTGTAGTACTTTATCGTCGGCCTGAGCAGCGGCGGCCACCACACCCATAAGGGATAAGGCGAGAAGGGTCTTGCCAAATATTTTCATGCGTGGAGCTCCATTGTTAGAACACTACCGTTAGGTCGCGGTGACTGATTACTGAAACAGTCGGTTGTCTGGCAAGATTTTGGGCGGCCTTCAAGACCGCCGAATCCGCCTTTTCTTTTTTCCGGCTGAGCCTAGCACTTAGCCTTGTAATACATGCAACGTCAGATCAAGGCAGGTGCGCGCCTTGGTGATCAATTCGTCGATTTCGGCAAAACTAATGACCAAGGGGGGCGAAATGATCATGGTGTCACCTACCGCACGCATGATCAGGCCGTTATCAAAGCAGAATGTCCGGCAGATCATGCCAGCACCTTGGCCGACATAACGCTCGCGAGTGGCCTTATCTTTCACCAACTCAATCGCGCCCAACAGTCCAACACCCCGAACCTCACCGACCAGCGGGTGATCATTCAGCTCACGTAAACGCTTTTGCAAATAAGGTGCCGTTTCAGCCTTTACGCGCTCGACGATTTTTTCATCGCGCAAGATTCGAATGTTTTCCAGGGCGACAGCCGCCGCCACCGGATGCCCGGAATAGGTAAAGCCATGATTGAAATCGCCGCCTTCATTAAGCACCTTGACCACTTCGTCGCGCACGATCAGTCCGCCCATGGGGATATATCCCGAGGTCAGGCCTTTGGCGATGGTCATCATGTCCGGCTTGAGATCGTAGAAATCGGACCCGAACCACTCACCGGTGCGACCAAATCCGCAGATCACTTCATCGGCGACGAATAAAATGTCGTACTTGGCGAGAATCTCTTTGATTTTCGGCCAATAGGTTTTAGGCGGAACGATCACGCCGCCCGCGCCCTGAATCGGCTCGGCAATAAAAGCACCCACGTTATTGACGCCCAACTCGATAATCTTCGCTTCCAGTTGTTCGGCGGCCCACACCCCGAACTCGTCCGGACTCATGTCGCCGCCTTCACCGAACCAATACGGCTGAGGAATGTGGACGATGCCCGGAATCGGTAAGTCGCCCTGCTCATGCATATAAGTCATGCCGCCCAAGCTGGCGCCCGCCACTGTCGAGCCGTGATAACCGTTGACCCGACTGATAATGATCTTCTTGCTCGGCTGCCCCTTGATAGCCCAGTAATGACGGACCATACGCAGCATGGTGTCGTTACCTTCCGAACCAGAACCGGTGAAAAACACATGATTCATGCCTTCGGGCGCGATATCGGAAATGGCTTTAGCCAATTCCAGCACCGGCGGGTGGGCGGTTTGGAAGAACAAGTTGTAATAAGGCAGCTCACGCATTTGTTTGCTAGCGGCATCTGCCAGTTCTTCGCGACCATAACCGATGGCGACGCACCAGAGACCGGCCATGCCGTCGAGAATTTTGTGGCCTTCGCTGTCCCACAGGTAAACACCCTTGGCGCGAGTAATAATGCGTGGGCCTTTTTCCTGCAGTTGTTTGTAGTCACTGAACGGCGCTAAGTGATGATCTCGGCTCAGGGCCTGCCATTGGCGCGTTTGTGTTGTGCTGGTACTCATACCGCAATTCTCCGTATTTATCAGACCGCGAACAGCAGGAACTCACGTTCCCAGGAGCTGATCACGCGCTTGAAATTCTCATGCTCGGCACGCTTGACTGCGACGTAACCAACGATGAACTTCTTGCCGAGGTATTTTTCGATAGTCTTGCTGTTTTCCATCCGTTCCAGCGCGTCCTCAATGGTCAGTGGCAGGCGCAGGTTGCGCCGCTCATAACCTCGCCCGACGACCGGCGCACTGGGGTTGATTGCCTCGACCATGCCGATAAAGCCACACAACAGGCTGGCGGCAATCGCCAGATAAGGGTTGGCATCGGCCCCTGGGAGGCGGTTTTCCACACGACGGTTTTGCGGGCCAGCGTCCGGTACGCGCAACCCGACTGTGCGGTTCTCTTCGCCCCACTCCACGTTCACTGGCGCAGAAGTATCGGGCAGAAAACGGCGGAACGAATTTACGTTCGGCGCGAACAACGGCAGCAGTTCAGGGATAAATTTTTGCAGTCCACCGATGTGGCACAAAAACAACTCACTCATCGTCCCGTCTTCATTAGAAAAGATGTTTTTGCCGGTAGCGACATCAATGACGTTCTGATGCAAATGCATCGCGCTGCCCGGCTCTCCGGTCATGGGCTTGGCCATGAAGGTGGCAGCTACATCGTGCTTGAGCGCGGCTTCGCGCATGGTGCGCTTGAACACCAGAATCTGATCCGCCAATGACAATGCATCGCCGTGACGGAAGTTAATTTCCATTTGGGCCGTGCCGTCTTCGTGGATCAACGTATCAAGATCCAGGTTCTGTAACTCACACCAGTCATAAACATCTTCGAACAGCGGATCGAATTCGTTGGCGGCTTCTATAGAGAAGGATTGACGCCCGGTTTCCGGGCGACCGGAGCGGCCTATCGGCGGCTGCAACGGGAAATCGGGATCTTCGCAGCGCTTGGTCAGATAAAACTCCATCTCTGGCGCCACAATGGGCTGCCAGCCTTTGTCGGCATAGAGTTTAAGAACTTTCTTCAATACGTTGCGCGGAGACAACTCAATGGGGTTGCCCTGCTTGTCGTAGGTGTCGTGAATGACTTGGGCGGTAGGCTCGATGGCCCATGGGACAAGAAACACGGCATTTTGATCGGGGCGGCAGATCATGTCGATGTCGGCCGGGTCCAGCAGTTCGTAATAGATGTCATCTTCGACATAATCACCGGTGACCGTCTGCAGCAACACGCTCTCCGGCAGCCGCATGCCTTTTTCGGCGATGAATTTATTAGTGGGTGAAATCTTGCCACGAGTGATCCCGGTGAGGTCGCTGATCATGCATTCGACTTCGGTGATCTTGTGCTCTTTCAACCAATCCGTGAGCTGATCGAGGTTGTTACTCATAAATACCTCATGGGTCATAAAACCTGGGCCCGATGAGGACTCAGGCACGTTTTAACGCGTCTGCGTCGCGTAGTTTCGCCCGCGCTCGACAGGCATCGCCAAATGCCTGAAAGATCGCAAGGTAGTTCGGATTCGAGGTGACCTGCCATTCAGGGTGCCATTGCACGCCCAACGCAAAACTTAAGCCTGCCTCGACCGAAATCGCTTCAATCAGCCCATCCGGCGCCAGCGCTTCGACGCGCAAGCCAAGCCCCAGACGCTCAACGCCCTGTCCGTGAATCGAGTTGACTTCGATTTCACTCGGTAAGCCGAGAGCTGCAAGAACGCCGCCTGGCTGGATATACATCGTATGACTGGGACCGTATTGGACGTCGAGCGGATCGTCACTTTGCTCACGATGGTCCATGAACGTTCCGACTTCATGAACCTGCTGGTGCAGGCTCCCGCCGAACGCGACATTCATTTCTTGAAAGCCTCGGCAGATACCCAATATCGGTACGCCCGCGGCCACAGCTGCACGAATCAACGGTAAGGTGGTGCGATCGCGTTCAGGATCATGATCAGTGCCTGGCAAACTGGCTGGGCCGCCGTAGTGATAGGGCTCGACATTGGAGGGCGACCCGGTAAACAGGAGCCCATCAAGACTGGAAAGAAGGTCGGCAGGGTCGAGTAATTCGGCCAGTGAAGGCAGGATCAGTGGCAGGCCCTTAGCAGCAAGAGCGACTGCGTGTACATATTTGTCACCACTGATGTGATAACTGTGCAGACCAATCTGCTTAGTGCAGGCGGTCACGCCGATTAACGGCAGGCGAGACATGGGACCCCCGGTATTATTGCTATTTTGGGTTGCAATCGAGCTTAGCCTTGTTCATTTTTTTACACAACACCCCCGTAAAAAATAGAACACAGCCCGCTCAAGCCCGCATATCCCATGAACTTAGATACGCTTTTTTTGCCCTAAATTGCCGCAAAAAGCCCCCTCCAGTGCTTTTTTGGGGCAAAAAAAGGCTCTATTGACTTCATCATGGCTTTCGGATTGACTGAAACCCGCAACGCTCGATGATTGATATTTTTAACAACAAAGGTGTTTCATCATGTCGGTACCCCCGCGTGCCGTTCAGCTTAACGAAGCGAACGCGTTCCTTAAGGAACATCCTGAGGTTCTGTACGTCGACCTTCTGATTGCAGATATGAATGGTGTAGTGCGCGGTAAGCGCATAGAACGCACCAGCCTCCATAAGGTTTACGAGAAAGGCATTAACTTGCCTGCCTCTCTGTTTGCCCTGGACATCAATGGCTCGACGGTAGAAAGCACCGGTCTGGGTCTGGATATCGGTGATGCTGACCGAATCTGTTATCCAATCCCCGGCACTCTCTGCAACGAACCTTGGCAAAAGCGCCCTACTGCGCAGTTGCTGATGACCATGCACGAAATAGAAGGCGAACCCTTCTTTGCCGACCCCCGCGAAGTTCTGCGTCAGGTCGTCAGCAAGTTCGATGAAATGGGCCTGACTATTTGCGCCGCGTTCGAACTTGAGTTCTACCTGATCGATCAGGAGAACGTGAACGGTCGTCCCCAGCCACCGCGCTCGCCGATTTCTGGCAAACGCCCTCATTCGACTCAGGTTTACCTGATCGACGACCTCGACGAATACGTTGACTGCCTCCAGGACGTTCTGGAAGGTGCCAAAGAACAAGGCATTCCGGCTGACGCCATCGTCAAGGAAAGTGCCCCGGCGCAGTTCGAAGTGAACTTGCACCATGTCGCTGACCCAATCAAAGCGTGCGATTACGCGGTGCTACTTAAGCGCTTGATCAAAAACATCGCCTACGACCACGAAATGGACTCGACCTTTATGGCCAAACCCTATCCGGGTCAGGCAGGTAACGGTTTACACGTCCATATCTCGATTCTTGATCGCGATGGCAAAAACATCTTTACCAGCGAGGATCCCGAGCAGAACGCCGCGTTACGCCACGCGATCGGCGGTGTGCTCGAGACCCTACCGGCGTCGATGGCGTTCTTGTGCCCGAACGTCAACTCCTACCGTCGTTTTGGTGCACAGTTTTATGTGCCTAACTCGCCGTGCTGGGGCCTGGATAACCGGACTGTCGCCTTGCGCGTACCAACCGGATCGGCAGACGCTGTACGTATCGAACACCGGGTAGCCGGTGCCGATGCCAACCCTTACTTACTGCTGGCCTCCGTGCTGGCGGGCGTGCACCACGGCTTGACCAACAAGATCGAGCCAGGCGCACCCGTGGAAGGCAACTCCTACGAGCAGAACGAACAAAGCCTGCCCAACAACTTGCGCGATGCCCTGCGCGAGCTGGACGACAGTGAAATCATGGCGCGCTATATCGATCCGAAATACATCGATATCTTCGTCGCCTGCAAGGAAAGCGAGCTGGAAGAGTTCGAACACTCCATCTCCGACCTTGAGTACAACTGGTACCTGCACACGGTGTAACGCTGTGCCGTAAAAAAGAACGCCGTCGGCCTTATGGGCTTGCGGCGTTTTTTGTCGTCCCGAGCTGGGAGACCAATGTGTCGCGTACAATCCCCGCTGCCCCTGCACCGGAAATCATCCATGACTCGCCCCGTCACCGCCCGCAAACCCCGCGCTCGCAGCCAAGCCCGTATCGATTCGATTCTCGACGCCGCCCGCACGCTGCTTGCCACCGAAGGCGTGGCCAGTTTGTCGATTTACTTGGTGGCCGAACGCGCGCAGATTCCACCATCGTCGGTGTATCACTTTTTCGCCAGCGTTCCAGCCCTGCTCGAAGCCTTGACCGCCGATATCCATGCGGCCTTCCGCGCCTGCCTACAAGCGCCCATAGCGCACGATCAGCTCAGCAGCTGGCATGACTTGTCGCGCTTGGTTGAACTTCGAATGTTGAGCATCTACAGCGCCGATGCCGCCGCCCGCCAATTGATCCTCGCGCAACACGGCCTGACCGAGGTGACCCAAGCCGACCGTCAGCACGACATTGAGCTGGGCCACCTAATGCAGGAGCTTTTCAACCGGCATTTCCAGCTTCCGGCGATGCCTGTCGACGTTGATGTTTTTGCCTTGGCGATGGAACTGGGTGACCGGGTCTATGCGCGCTCGATACAGTTGCACAACGAGATCACGCCGCGTTTAGCTGAAGAAGGCATGCGTGTGTTCGACGCTTACTTAGGGCTGTATTTGCCACCTTATCTGCCCAAGCGGGAGTCGCTTGACAGCTGACTCACTGGCCGGATCTTCCCGGTGCTTGCGTCTCAGCTCGTTGGCACGATGAAACTCTGAGTTGTCGGCTCTCGATAACCCGTACCAAGAGCAAAACAGGAATGCAGATATCTAAAGGCCGAGCTTGTTTGCTATCGGCCCTTTTAAAACACGAAACTGCTAACGATTAGGTTGTGGGGTCAAGCGCAAGTAAGGGGTGACTGCGGTGTAACCCTTGGGAAAGCGCTGCTTGATTTCGTCTTCATCCTTGATTGACGGCACAATTACCACATCATCTCCATCCTGCCAATTTGCGGGGGTCGCGACCTTGTAGTTATCGGTCAATTGCAGCGAGTCAATTACTCGCAGAATTTCATGAAAATTACGTCCCGTGCTGGCGGGGTAAGTGATGGTCAGCCGAATTTTTTTATTCGGATCAATCACGAACAGAGAGCGCACGGTCAGGGTGTCATTGGCATTGGGATGGATCAGGTCGTACAGGTCTGAGACTCTACGATCAGCGTCCGCCAAGATAGGAAAATTGACCGAGGTGTTTTGGGTGCGATTAATGTCATCAATCCATTTCACATGAGAATCGACGGGATCAACTGAGAGCGCGATGGCCTTCACATTGCGCTTGGCGAACTCATCTTTGAGCTTGGCGGTGAACCCCAACTCCGTGGTGCACACCGGGGTGAAATCTGCCGGGTGTGAAAACAAAACGCCCCAACTGTCGCCTAACCAATCATGAAATCGAATGTCTCCTTCGCTGGATTCCTGCTCGAAATCGGGGGCAATGTCGCCAAGTCTTAAGCTCATTATTAAATCCTCTTGATTAATAGTTAGCTAACTCTGCCCCTCGGCTCTGAGTTTCAATAAGAATTAATATCGATGTAGTTAGAATATTTTGGAATAACTTAAATTTTCAACACGTTTTTTACGAATAACATTACTAGAGCCCAATGAAACTTTCACATATGTCAGTAAACGGGGGGTTATTTTTCACACCTGTTTCACCTCCCATTTACGTATGCCTCGGCATACTTTACGCACAACGTTGGTAAAGCCGGATTCCTCACCTAAGTTTTACCAATCTGACCGTTGATTACGTTTCATCCAAAGATCCACAAACCAAATCTAGCAAGCTTCCAGTGTTGCAGGGTCAGCTCAATGCAGTTCCGGGTAAGGCTTTCCCGCTTCTGCGTTCCGGCAGGCTTCGCCAATCCTTCAAAAATAATTCCCGGTTTTGGGCTTGGCTCTATCTGGGCTTCGTCGTGTTAGTGGGGACTTTACTGTGTCTGGTCCTGTCATCTTTACGAATGTGCCAAACGTCAGTGCTGCAATCGCATCGAATTCAATTGGATCATTACTCGCCGTACATCAAATCTCACGCATTAAAAAGCCCCGCACGAGGGCGGGGCTTCTTCAACTCGCTACGGTCAAAAGAAAGCGTAGGTGTAGTTGAAGATCAGACGAGTCTGATCGGTGCTACGGGTGCCGCCGTTACCAACAGTTGTATCACCACCAACATGGTAGCTACCGGTCCGCAGAGTGGTACCGAAGCCTTTCAGGTAACCAGTCTGAATCACGTAGTCGATACGCGCATCACGTTCCCACTCGGAGAAAGTCTGGCTGCTGCCAGCGAGAGAGCTCTTGATGTCATCACCCTTGAGGTAGGTGATCGAGGCTTTCAGGCCAGGAACGCCGATGCGGGAGAAATCATAAGCATACTGCGCGAACTTGGTTTTCTCACCGGCACGGATGAAGCCGTTGACCATAGAGTCAGTGAACAGATAGAAACTGGTGCCGCCGTTGTCTTCGCTGTTCAGCGCGCCGGCAGGTTTGCCGTCAGTGCTCACGTTACCTTGGTTCAGCAGAACGAAACCGCCGCTGTCACTAACACTCTGGTAACCGGCCAGGAACGAATTGCCGCCCAACTGGTAAGTGAAGATTGAGCTCCAGGTTTTGTTGTTAACTTCGCCTGCGTTGTCCGCGTAGCCACCGTTGTTGTTGAACGCGTAACCAGCGGTGCCGCTGCTGTTTTTACCGGCAGACCGGCTATTGAAGTAACGCAGGTCAGTCTTGAACGACTGATCATTACCCAACGGTAGGACGTGAACCAAGCCCAAGAAGTCTTGTTTGTAGAAGTCTTCCAGGTTTGCGTGGTAGTACTGCAAAGTCAGGTCTTTAGTGACCTTCCAATCGCCACCCGCGAAACGGAACTGGTTGCTGTTGTTGTAGGCACCAGCAACCGACAGGCCGGTGCTGTTGGTCGATGCACGACCAGTGGAGTGTTCCAGCTGACCAGCAACCAATGTCACGTTATCGATGTCTTTGGACGTGATGATGCCACCGTCAAAGTTTTGCGGCATTGCACGGCTGTCGTTCGACAGCAAAATTGGCAGTTGTGGGGCCAAAGCGCCACCAACGTGCAATTCGGTTTTCGAGTAACGGAACTTAACGTTTGCGTCGCCCCGAGCCAAGTCATCTACAGCCGAGCCGTCGTGCTCGCTTGGCCAGAAAGAGTTACCTGTAGCAGGGTGGTGACCTGAGCCGCCATCAAGGTGTAGACCGTAGAGCATCTGGGCGTCAACACCAACACCAATGGTGCCTGGAGTGAAACCTGAGATGTAGTCAAGCTTCAGAACTTCACCGGTTTCACGCTGGTTGTTCTGAGTAACGGACGGCGCGTGGTTGTCGTTCTCGTAGTAAAACGTACGGGAACTGAGATTAAGTTTGCTGTCTTCCAGGAATCCCGCAGCGCCTGCTTGTTGGGCCAATACGCCAACAGCGATAGCCAGCGCTAAGCTTGACTTGTTCATGTTTTGCTCCTCAACGTTCTAATTCTTGTGTTCCAAGGCTTGGGGATCTGACGCCCCTTCCACCACGGATGTGCGAATAGCACTAAAGTGTGACCATCAAGTCAACACAATACTGTCATCTACCGACCTTGGTCTAATGCCTCTCCAAATCTTGGATGGAGATTAAATAATATTTCATTATTCGAAAAAGAATTGTTTCGCTCTTTTTCAGACCAAAATGGAATATTAAACCGCATCTACCAAACCAATAGCGCTTTGTCGCCATTAGAATCCACTTTTATTCAGATAAAGAATAAAAGCATCATCACTTATAACTAAATCACGATTCTCATCAAGAAAACCGTGACGTGGACCTTATTAATGGCTCATGAGTAGCGTATCGGGCTCTGAGCACTTAAAAGACATCAACAGAAATTTCTCAAATTAAAGTTACAGTTTGTGTATTTCCTACAAATTTTTTTGCGTGAGTGACGCCGCTGGCATCGGTCTATCAAAGCCTGCGAGCACTGCTAAAATAGCGAGAGCCCTAAAAATGCATCAATTTAGTGTCTAGCGTGCTTTCGATGCTCACATTACGTGCGAAAACAATTTTGAAAGCATCTGGCCGACCTGATGCTCGTCCAGCAGAAACGACCAAAAACGGCTAGAAACTCACGCCATCATGCCCCTCCAAATAGAAACCAGCTTTTATCAAGCGCGTAATTAAAAACTGGCACGCACCCTGCAATAATTTATTTAACATTAGAAGCAGCCCAGTTTTGGGGACCTTGGTACAGGCAGGCCGGGGATTCCCCTCTTTTATTCTTGTCGGAGACTGATCTCTAGTCTCCAGCGCCCGCCCACTTTCGTACCGTGCCAGTCACCGTGCAAAGGGCGGGCTGCTAACAGGTTGAGCAACAACCCCCCATCCGCACGTTGCACTTTCCAGCGAACATCTTTGCCACTCAATTTGAACTCGCCTTTTTGCGATTTCCCTTGCGCATTGAATAGCATTGCCAGCGAACCCGACACCTGCTCAAACTGCACTTTCGGTTCATCGCTAAACCACAACACCAGACCGTTATCAATCGGTTCAATCTGCTTTAGCTCCAGCGGATCGGGCGCTGTCAGCCGACCGATCATCAAGCCGACCATCACACCCACAATGGCCATCGAGCCGAGCACCTTCGGCCAGAGTTTCGGTCTCGGATCCTCTTCGGGGTTAGAATGCTGCCCGCCTTTCAATTCGGAGCCGTGCATGTTTCACGTCATCCTTTTTCAACCAGAAATTCCGCCGAATACCGGCAATATAATCAGGCTGTGCGCCAACAGTGGCTGCACCCTGCATTTGATTGAGCCATTGGGTTTTGAGTTGGACGACAAGCGTCTGCGCCGCGCGGGGCTCGATTACCATGAGTACGCTAACCTACAGACCCATGCTGATTTGCCGAGCTGTCTTGAAAGTATCGGCCATCCTCGCCTGTTTGCTTTTACCACAAAAGGCTCGCGGCTCTTTCACCATGCACGGTTTGAAAAAGGCGACGCATTTCTTTTCGGCCCGGAAAGCCGCGGCTTGCCCACTGATATTCTTGACTCCCTCTCAAGCGACCACCGCTTACGCTTGCCGATGCGCGAAGGCTGCCGCAGTTTGAATCTGTCGAATACAGTGGCGGTTGCAGTATATGAAGCATGGCGCCAGATGGATTTCGCTTGAAAATCTCGGTCTTGGGCAACTGCACGAACTCGGACCTGCAAAACACCGCTTAAAAAAACAATAAAAAAGCGCCTCGAAAGGCGCTTTTTCAGTTCAACCTACCGCTTATTGCACGGTTGGGGTTTCGCCAGACTCCTGCATGCGGGACAACTCTTGCGCGTACAGCGCATCAAAGTTGACCGGAGCCAGCATCAGTGCAGGGAATGAACCGCGCACGACGAGACTGTCGATGGTTTCACGCGCATACGGGAACAGGATGTTCGGACAAAACGCGCCAAGCGTGTGGCTCATGCCCGCCGGGTCCAGACCCTTGATCAAGAAGATACCTGCTTGCTGAACTTCCACGATAAAGGCTACTTCGTCGCCGTTATTGACGGTAACTGACAGCGTCAGAACAACTTCGTAGAAATCGCCCTCCAGCGGCTTCTGACGAGTGTTCAAATCCAGGGCAACACTTGGCGACCACTCCTGGCGAAAGATCGCCGGGCTTTTTGGTGCTTCGAAAGATAAGTCACGCACGTAGATTCGCTGCAAGGAAAATTGCGGAGCTTCAGCGTCTTCTGCTACAGCGCTGTTAGTCGATTGATCGGTCATGTCAGGTCCTTCTTAATAAGGTTCTGTAGGGTTTCGGATTCAAGCCTGAAGCAGCGCGTCGAGCTTACCGGCACGCTCTAGGGCAAACAAATCATCGCAACCACCCACGTGGTTTGCGCCGATCCAGATTTGCGGGACGGAAGTACGTCCGGCTTTCTGTGTCATTTCAGCGCGAAGCTGTGGCTTGCCATCGACTCTGACTTCTTCGAAGGCAACACCTTTGCTTTCCAGCAGTTGCTTGGCGCGCATGCAGTAGGGGCACCAATCGCTCGAATAGACGATGACATCAGCCATATCACTTCACCAGAGGGAGGTTGTCGGAACGCCAAGTGGCAATACCGCCAGACAACTTGGCTGCGGTAAAACCTGTCTTGAGCAATTCGCGGGCGGTAGTGCCAGCGTGCTGACCCTGAGCGTCAACGATAATAAGGGTCTTGGCCTTGTGTTTTTCTAACTCGGCAATCCGAGAAATCACCTTGTCTTGCGGGAAGCTGAGGGCGCCAACAATATGCCCAGCCAAGAAGTCTTTGGCTGGACGGACGTCGATAACCACGCCCTGATCATTGTTGACCAGCGACGTCAGCTCGCGAGTGCTGAGGCTGCGACCACCTTTGCTGATCTCTGTCGCGATCAACAGCGCCAGCAGAATGGCGAAGGCGCCAGCCAGCAAATAGTGGTTAGTGGCAAATTCAATCAGATGAGCAACCATCAGTAGGTTCCAGGGCGTTAAAATGGCGGCCAGTATACACAGCACCCAAGGTCGGCCAAAGCCCGTACGGCAGTGACGCCGTTTGAACTTGGCTTTAAAATGCCGATCTGTTTTTTTACTTCGTTCATTAGCCGCGAGTGGATTCTATGACTGCCACGCCAAAACCTTTGGTTCTGATCATTTTGGACGGCTTCGGACACAGCGATAGCCACGACGGTAACGCTATCTTCGACGCCAAAATGCCGGTGATGGATCGCCTTTATGCAACCCAACCCAACGGCCTGATTTCGGGCTCGGGAATGGATGTCGGTCTGCCGGACGGGCAGATGGGCAACTCTGAAGTGGGCCACATGAACCTCGGTGCAGGCCGCGTCGTGTACCAAGACTTCACCCGGGTTACCAAATCAATCCGCGACGGTGACTTTTTCAAGAATCCAACTATTTGCGACGCCGTTGATAAAGCCGTCAGCGCCGGTAAAGCCGTGCATATTCTGGGCCTCTTATCCCCTGGCGGCGTACACAGCCATCAGGACCATCTGGTCGCCATGGCCGAATTGGCCGCTCAACAAGGCGCAGAAAAAATCTATCTGCACGCCTTCCTTGATGGCCGCGACACGCCACCTCGCAGCGCCAAGGCGTCATTGGAGTTGATGGACGCGACTTTCACCAAGCTGGGCAAAGGCCGGACCGCCACCATCATTGGCCGCTATTTCGCCATGGACCGCGACAATCGCTGGGACCGTGTGGCATGCGCCTATAACCTGATCGTCGACGGCGCTTCCGAGTACCAGGCGGCCACCAGCGAGGCCGGGCTCGCATCGGCTTACGAACGCGGCGAGAACGACGAATTCGTTAAGGCCACCAGCATCGGCGAAAAGGTCAAGATTGAAGATGGCGACGCCGTAATTTTCATGAACTTCCGTGCGGACCGCGCGCGCGAGCTCACGCGCGTTTTCGTTGAAGACGACTTCAAGGGTTTCGAGCGCGCCCGCCAGCCGAAACTGGCCGGTTTTGTCATGCTCACGCAATACGCCGCCACCATTCCCGCGCCGTCAGCGTTTGCCGCTGGCAGCCTGAAAAACGTACTCGGCGAATACTTGTCGAACAACGGCAAAACGCAGCTGCGGATCGCAGAGACGGAAAAATATGCCCATGTGACCTTTTTCTTCTCTGGCGGTCGTGAAGAACCGTTCCCCGGTGAAGAACGCATTTTGATCCCATCGCCAAAAGTCGCCACGTACGATCTGCAGCCCGAAATGAGCGCCCCGGAAGTTACCGACAGAATTGTCGACGCCATCGAACAACAGCGGTTTGACGTCATCATTGTCAACTATGCCAACGGCGACATGGTCGGTCACAGCGGCATCCTGTCGGCGGCAATCAAGGCTGTCGAATACCTCGATGTGTGTATCGGCCGAATTGTCACCGCGCTCGATAAGGTCGGCGGAGAAGCGCTAATCACCGCAGATCATGGCAACGTTGAACAGATGTCCGACAAAAAAACCGGTCAGGCACATACTGCTCACACTTCGCAGCCAGTGCCCTTCATCTATGTGGGCAAACGCGATTTAACCGTCCGCGAAGGCGGCGTTCTGGCGGATGTAGCGCCCACCATGTTGCAGTTGATGGGTATGGAAAAACCCGAAGAGATGACCGGTCATTCGATCTTGTTGGCTAAATAAACTGCGCTAACACGGGCCATTTACCCCCCCTGCATCGGTTAATTACCCAACTCGCCCCAAAGCAGTAGCCTTGGGGCGTTTTTTTTGCAGCGCGTGGCGGGCATACTAGGCTCTGTCCAAACTCCTCCTTGGTGTCGCCCGCCCCATGCTTCGCGCCCTGATAGCCCTCGTTCTCATGTGCTTGCTCAATCCAGCGTTCGCCGATGAGCGCGCGCAGACCCAACAACAGTTGGACGCTGCCCGCAAAGATATTACCGAGCTGAAAAAACGCCTGGGCGAGTTGCAGCAGGAGAAATCCGGCGTGCAGAAAGACCTGCGCGGCACAGAAACTGAGATGGGCAAGCTGGAGAAGCAGGTGGAGGCCCTGCAAAAAGAACAAAAAAAGACTGAAGTCGAGCTGCAACGGCTCGACCAAGAGAAAAAAAAACTACAAAGCTCCCGCGCTGAACAACAGCGGCTCATTGCAATTCAGGCCCGTGCTGCTTATCAGGGCGGCCGCGAGGAATACTTGAAACTGCTGTTGAATCAGCAGAACCCGGAAAAATTCGCTCGGACGCTGACGTATTACGACTATTTAAGTCAGGCACGCTTGGCGCAGCTGCGCAATTTCAACGAAACACTTAGCCAGTTGGCGGGCGTTGAGAAAGACATTGATCTGCAGCAAGCGCAGCTGCTAGTACAGAAAAGCAACCTTGAAGATCAGCGCCAAGCCTTGGACAAAGTTCGCCAAGAACGCCGTCAGGTCCTTGCAAAGCTTAATCAGGATGTGAAAGCGCGCGACGACAAACTACAAATCCGCCAGCAAGAACAAAGCGATCTGGCGAATGTGCTGAAAACCATTGAAGAAACTTTGGCTCGACAAGCGCGCGAGGCCGAAGAAGCTCGCCAAAAAGCCTTGATCGCGAAGCAAGAAGCGGAAAATCAGCATCAGCGTGATGAAGAAGCACCGGTAAAACACCCGGCCAAAGCGCCTGGCGCATTGGTTTCCAGCGCAGGCGCGTCTTACGGTGGATCTTTTGAGCAAGCAAAGGGAAAACTTCCTTGGCCTGTTGATGGTCGATTGTTGGCGCGCTTCGGTGACACGCGCGGCGATGACGCCCGAACCAAGTGGGATGGCGTGATGATCAGCGCCCCTGCCGGCAGCCAGGTACATGCCGTTCACGGCGGTCGGGTGGTGTTTGCCGACTGGTTGCGCGGAGCGGGGCTTCTGGTCATTCTCGACCACGGCAACGGCTTTTTAAGTTTGTACGGCCATAACCAGAGTCTGCTCAAGGACGCTGGCGATATTGTTAAAGCGGGTGAAGCGATTTCCACGGTAGGTAACAGTGGGGGTCAAGAAACACCGGCGTTGTATTTCGCTATACGTCAGCAGGGTCGCCCTAGTGACCCAGCGCAATGGTGCCATGTTCAAGGATAAGCTGGCGCCAACCTCAGGTTTAGGAGTTCGTTCGATGCTGCATTTGTCCCGCCTCACTTCGCTGGCTCTGGCTATTGCGATCGTTATCGGCGCTCCTCTGGCATCCGCCGCAGAAGCCGTAAAACCTGCGGCACCTGCACCAGCCGCCACGACCGTTACCACCGCTAAAGCACCTTTGCCACTTGAAGAACTGCGCACGTTCGCCGAGGTAATGGACCGGATCAAAGCCGCCTACGTCGAACCTGTCGATGACAAGACGCTGCTGGAAAACGCCATCAAAGGCATGCTCAGCAATCTTGACCCGCACTCTGCTTATCTGGGCCCTGCAGACTTCGAAGAGCTGCAACAAAGCACCAGCGGCGAATTCGGCGGCCTGGGCATCGAAGTGGGTATCGAAGACGGCTTTATCAAAGTGGTCTCACCCATCGACGACACCCCTGCGTCGAAAGCCGGTGTTGAAGCTGGCGACTTGATTGTCAAAATCAACGGCGCTCCGACTCGCGGTCAGACCATGCAGGAAGCGGTCGACAAAATGCGCGGTAAAATCGGCGAAAAAATCATGCTAACCCTGGTACGCGACGGCGGCACTCCGTTTGACGTATCACTGGTACGGGCGACCATTCAGGTTAAAAGCGTCAAAGCTCAGATGCTGGAAAATGGCTATGGCTATATCCGTATCACCCAGTTCCAGGTCAAGACAGGCGAGGAAGTCGGAAAAGCATTGGCCAAGCTGCGCAAAGACAACGGCAAAAAAATGAGCGGTTTGATACTGGACCTCCGGAACAACCCCGGTGGCGTGCTGCAGGCCGCGGTTGAAGTGGCGGACCATTTTTTGACCAAAGGCCTGATCGTTTACACCAAAGGCCGCATTGCCAACTCCGAGCTGCGCTTTTACGCCGACCCGGCTGACGCCAGCGAAGGCGTACCATTAGTGGTATTGATCAACGGCGGCAGTGCGTCAGCATCAGAAATCGTTGCTGGTGCACTGCAGGACCAGAAGCGTGGCGTATTGATGGGCACCGAAAGCTTCGGCAAGGGTTCGGTGCAAACCGTGCTGCCTCTGGCCAATGACCGCGCGATTAAAATCACCACGGCGCTGTATTACACACCTAACGGCCGGTCGATTCAGGCCCAGGGTATCTCGCCAGACATCGAAGTACGCCGCGGCAAGTTCACCTCCGACGCGGACAGCGAGAACTACAAGGAAGCCGATTTGACCGGTCACTTGGGTAACGGCAACGGCGGTGCGGATAAGCCTACTCAGATGAGCAAAGCTGTAACCGCGAAGGCACGCCCACAAGACGATGACTTCCAACTGAGCCAGGCATTGAGCTTGCTCAAGGGCTTGAGCGTAACGCGCGGTAACTGATATGCAAGTGCGGCTGCCCAAATGGCTGTTATCGCTATCGCTAAGCTGGACCGGCGTTGCTTTCGCAGCTCCGGTTGAGCTCATGAAGACTGACCACGTGCCGCCGGTTGTTTACCTCAGCCTGATCATCGACGACCTTGGTCAGAGCCCTTCCGGTGACAGTCGTGCCTTGGCCCTCCCCGGGCCAGTCACACTAGCGATTATGCCAGACACGCCACACGCCACCGAGTTCGCCCGCCAAGCTCATCATGCGGGCAAGACCGTGATATTGCACATGCCCATGGACCCGGCGACTGGACCGTTTGCCTGGCATCCCGAATTGCCTCTCGCCGAACTGGAAAAACGCCTGAATGCTGCGTTACTTGCCGTGCCGTACGCGGCGGGTCTTAACAACCACATGGGCAGCCGGATGACGATCGAACCCGTAGCGATGAGTTGGCTAGCGGCCGAATTGCAGCGCCGCCACCTGTTCTTGCTCGACAGCCGCACCAGTGCCAAGACCGTAGCGGCCGCCGAAGCTCAACGCATTGGGCTGGCCAGTTTGTCGCGCGATATTTTTCTGGATAATGAGCGCACCACTGAAGCCGTGACCGCGCAGCTTAATGCCGCCATGGTATTGGCCCATAAGCAAGGCTCCGTGGTCATTATCGGCCACCCCTACCCGGTCACCCTCGACGTACTTGAACGCGAACTACCGCGGCTCAAAGCACAAGGTATTGTCTGGATCAACCTGCGCCAAATGATCAGCCTGCGCGGTAATCAAGCGATGGCCCAGCACGGTAACAACGGGGTTTATCGCTGATATGCAGAAGTTTTGATTGCGTACAGCTCGCCGCTACAAATACCGAGCTGTAACCGACCCCGGCGGCAATGCCGACAATCCTGCCCTCCGGGGCGAAGTTTTTGCCGTCCACAGCCATGTTATAAGGCGGAAAATTTTCCGTCAGTAACACTATCGAATAGGTAGGGACTGTGCCTGTTGATACCGCATCCACTACCGATGTCTTGCTACTCATCTCTGCCGCATTAACGGCACTCGCCAGTAAAAGGCCGAGTCCTATTACGCTAAGAAGAACAGGTTTGAACATGTGTAAGCCTTCGTCCATGACAGCTTTAGAGTGAAGCGCGACGGCATTGATGTGTAGTAGCCATCAATTTTTAGCGCATTACGATGCCGCGACTGGCCATGTAGGCCTTTGCTTCAGGAACGGTGTATTCACCGAAGTGAAAAATACTCGCCGCCAGCACTGCACTAGCATGGCCTTCCAACACACCGGCGGCCAAATGTTCAAGATTGCCCACACCGCCAGAAGCGATCACTGGAATCCCCAGCGCATCGCTAATGGCTCGGGTTACCCCCAGATCGAAGCCGTTTTTCATGCCGTCTTGATCCATGCTGGTGAGCAAAATTTCACCAGCGCCCAACTCTTCCATCTTCTTGGCCCACAGCACAGCATCCAGCCCTGTCGGTTTGCGCCCACCGTGGGTGAAAATCTCCCAGCGCGGCGTTTCGCCCGGCAAGGAAACACGCTTGGCGTCAATGGCGACCACGATGCACTGCGAACCGAAGCGCGCAGCTGCCTCGCCAACAAAGTCGGGATTGAATACTGCGGCGGTATTGATCGACACCTTGTCGGCGCCCGCATTAAGCAGATTGCGGATATCTTGCACGGTGCGTACACCACCGCCCACGGTCAGCGGGATAAAAACCTGGCTGGCCATGCGCTCAACGGTATGCAATGTGGTATCGCGGCCATCAACGCTGGCGGTGATATCGAGAAACGTAATTTCGTCCGCGCCTTGCTCATCATAGAGGCGGGCAATTTCCACCGGATCACCGGCATCGCGAATATTCTCGAATTTGACGCCTTTGACCACTCGACCGTTGTCGACATCAAGGCAAGGGATGATGCGTTTGGCCAGGGCCATGGGACCTATCCTCCGAAAACAGTTTGAACCTACAGGGCAGTCAACGTCCTACTGCGGCTTGTAACCATCACAAAAGGCCTGAGCCTCAGCCACATCCAGCGTCCCTTCGTAAATCGCCCGGCCAGTGATTGCGCCGATGATTCCTGGCGACCGAGCGTCCAGCAACGACTTGATGTCGCCCAGGTTGTGAATGCCACCTGAAGCGATCACCGGGATCCGCGTTGCCGCCGCCAGTGCCGCCGTGAACGGAACGTTGCAGCCCTGCATCATGCCGTCTTTGGCGATGTCCGTATAAACAATGGCCGAGACGCCGTCCGCCTCGAAACGCTTGGCCAAATCAATCACCTGAATGGTACTGATTTCAGCCCAGCCGTCGGTGGCGACGAAGCCGTCTTTTGCATCTAGACCCACAATGATTTTGCCGGGAAACGCACGGCAGGCTTCGGCAACAAATGCCGGATCTTTCACCGCTTTGGTGCCAATGATCACGTAGCTAACACCTGCTTTGACGTAGTGCTCTATGGTTTCCAGCGAGCGAATGCCACCGCCAATCTGGATCGGCAATTGCGGGTAGCGTCTGGCAATCGCCGTCACCACGTCGCCGTTGACTGGCTGGCCTTCAAACGCACCGTTCAGATCGACCAGATGCAAACGACGGCAACCGCCGTCTACCCACTTGGCGGCCATGCTTACGGGGTCATCGGAGAACACCGTGGAATCTTCCATACGGCCTTGGCGCAGTCGCACACAGGCACCGTCTTTAAGATCAATAGCAGGGATAATGAGCATGCATTTTTCCTTCGTCAAAAGAGCTGCAAGCTTCAAGCGGCTAGCTACAAGCTTACAGATATCACTATTCTTGCAGCTCGAAGCTTGAAGCTTTCAGCTGCTCTTCTCCAACGCCCACACGTCGCTTTCAATGCCGTCGAACCTCTCTTTGAGGAGCGCCTGCACATCGAAAATCGCACGATTGTAATAATGCGGAGCAATTTCACGGGTGAACAGCTCTAGGATCTCAGCCGCCTCGAACGAACCGAGGTCCAGTTCGAAACGCTCCTCCATGAACCGTTTAATCTTATGGTTCGCCTCACTTTCCTGCTCAGACGTCAGGGTCAGGATCGGCGGTTTGGCCTTTTTGGCCATTACCAGCGACCGTCCCATGCGGCGAAGTTCTGCAACAATTGCAGGCCATGGGTATGGCTCTTCTCCGGGTGGAACTGCACGGCAAAGCGCGAGCCTTCTGCCAACGCCGCAGCGAAATCGAGACCGTAATGGCCGCCACCCACCACCTGCCGCTGATTGGCAGCATCTATGTAGTAGCTGTGAACAAAATAGAACCGTGCCATGTCCGGAATGTTGTGCCACAACGGATGCTCGACGATTTGTTTTACTTCGTTCCAGCCCATGTGCGGCACCTTTAGATGCTCACCGTCGTCGTGCAGGTCCTTGCCGAAAAAGCGCACTTGGCCGGGAAACACACCGATGCAATCGACACCGCCGCTCTCTTCGCTGCGCTCAAGCAGCGCTTGCATACCCACACAAATTCCGAGAAACGGACGGTCCTGGCTGACTTCGCGCACCAGTTCGTCAAAGCCCAAGCGACGGATTTCAGCCATACAATCGCGGATGGCGCCAACGCCGGGAAACACCACACGGTCAGCTTCGCGAATCACTGCGGCGTCGCTGGTGATCAACACCTTGCCTGCGCCAACATGCTCCAGCGCCTTGGCGACGGAGTGCAGGTTGCCCATGCCGTAATCGATAACTGCAACGGTCTGCATCAAAGCACGCCTTTGGTCGACGGCATTTGTCCGGCCATGCGCTCATCAAGCTCAACAGCCATGCGCAGGGCACGACCGAAAGCCTTGAATACGGTTTCAATCTGGTGGTGAGTATTGGCTCCACGCAGGTTGTCGATGTGCAACGTTACATTGGCGTGGTTGACGAAGCCCTGAAAAAACTCTTGAAACAAGTCCACGTCGAAGCCGCCAACGGTGGCGCGGGTATAGGGCACATGCATCTGCAAGCCTGGGCGACCAGAAAAGTCGATGACGACACGCGATAGTGCCTCATCAAGCGGCACATAGGCGTGGCCATAACGACGAATGCCTTTTTTGTCGCCAATCGCTTTACTAAACGCTTGGCCCAACGTGATACCGACATCTTCCACCGTGTGGTGGTCGTCGATAGCCAAGTCGCCTTTGCATTCGATATCCATGTCGATCAATCCGTGTCGGGCGATCTGATCGAGCATGTGTTCAAGAAAAGGAACGCCGATATCAAATCGGGCCTTTCCGGTGCCATCCAGGTTAATCGAGGCTTTGATCTGGGTTTCCAGAGTGTCGCGCTCGACGGATGCCTTACGTTCGGTCATCACTAACTCCGCAAAATCATTGGGCGAAAAGGGCGAGCATTATAGGCCTAGAACAGGCTGGCATGAAGCAATCAGATACACCGCACATCCTGTGAGAGCGAATTCATTCGTGAAGAGGTCGGCATGTCCAAATCAGGGGTACCTGACACACCTCATGCGCGATGAATCCGCTCCCACAAGAAACCATGTGTCAGTGAAACAACACCGCCGTTTTCAGCAAGGTGATCCAAACGCCCCACGCCAATGGAATGCCCACGGCTAACCAGGCTGCGACTACCAATGGCTTGCTGCCAGCGGAGGCTTTCCACTCCAATACTGTGTTGTGATCCGCACCGGCATCGTGACCGTAGGATTGCTCTACAGCCAACTCGTCGTCAGCCATGAAGTATTTATCGGCAACCGGGCGAACCAGCAAGTTGCAGATAAACCCCAAAACCAGCAGTCCAGCAAGGATATATAGAGTGATGTCGTAAGCGTCGGAGCGGGCAACGCCGATGCTCAATTGATACTCGCGCAAGTAGTTGACCAATACCGGACCTAATACTCCCGCTGCAGCCCAAGCCGTCAGCAGCCGACCGTGGATCGCTCCGACCATCTGTGTGCCGAACAAGTCTGCCAGATAAGCTGGAACGGTCGCGAACCCGCCGCCATACATTGACAGAATGACGCAGAACGCCGCGACGAATAGTCCGATGCTGCCGGAATGCCCCAAGGTCGGTACAGAGGCGTAGAGCACCAAGCCCAGCACGAAAAACACGAAGTAAGTCGCTTTACGGCCAATGTAGTCGGAAAAGGACGCCCAAAAGAAACGACCGCCGATATTGAACAAACTCAACAGACCGGTGAAACCCGCAGCAATGGCGGCGATTAGTTTCAACTGATCAGCGTCCAATTGACCGAACGTCAACCCATTGCCGAGTAATTTACCCGCAAATACCTCCTGTAGCAGAGGTGATGCCATGCCAAGAATGCCAATACCTGCGGACACGTTCAGGCACAGTACCAGCCACACCAGCATGAACTGCGGAGTCTTCCACGCCACGTTTACGTGGACATGGCGGTGCGTGATCATCGCGTTGCTGGCCTTATGGGCCGGCGCGGTCCAGCCTTCGGGCTTCCAGCCAGTGGGTGGAACCCTGTATGACAAGGCGCCACCAATCATGAAAACAAAGTAGATCCCGGCCATGGCCAGAAAGCTTTGCCAAACGCCCATGCCGGTGGGCGAAGCAAAATGGCCCATCAACGCCGCAGCCAGGGGCGCGCCAACCATTGCGCCGCCGCCAAAACCCATGATCGCCATACCGGTTGCCATGCCGCGCTTGTCCGGAAACCACTTGATCAAAGTCGACACAGGGGAGATGTAACCCAAGCCCAGACCAATACCGCCGATCACTCCAGAACCCAGCCACATCAGCCCTATCTGGTGGGTGTAAATGCCTAGTGCAGAAATCACCAACCCACCGCACCAACACACCGCCGACACCACACCAGCTTTGCGTGGACCTGCTCTTTCCAGCCAGCCGCCCCAAATAGCTGCAGAACAGCCCAAAAAGATAAAGAACAGCGTGAAGATCCAGCCCAACATTGAAATAGGCCAGTCACAGCTTGATGAAAAAACCTGAGTCAAAAAGCTCGTGTCCGGCGCACACGCAACGGAAGCGGTAATACCAACAGCCTTAGACAATGGTATCCAAAACACTGAAAAGCCATACGCCATACCGATGCACAGGTGGATCGCTAGAGCGGCAGGTGGAACTAGCCAACGGTTGAAACCGGTCTTGGCGATGATGCGTTCTTTAGACAAAAACGCACGCTGCGCAACAGGGCTGCTTAGAGTGGCTGTTTTATTCATTATTACCCCCAAGTAGATTTACTTACGCAAGGCTCAACGCCTTATTTCGCCTGGCAGCCCTCCATAAGAAAGGGCTCGGCTATTAATCGGCAGCAACGCTGAAGACGTGACATAACGACGCAGAAAATCGGTAGAAGCCGGAAGGTTAACATCCAGCAACAACACAGAAAGCAATTTCGACGGCAGTTTTTTGTTACAACTGTCATTCGTTACTGCCCTGACGTCAGGCCAAGAAATTGAGGAAGCGTAATGCCCATCGTTGTCGAGTCAATACATGCAGCCACTTATCAGGACCAAGAGGATTTGCAAAAAATCTATCGCGATGCCCCCCAATGGCTACTAGCGCCCTTTAGCGATGGTCCGGCGCTAATAGAGTCAGGGCTAAGCGAGGGAACCTTTCTCGCGGCTCGCTTTAATGACCGACTGCTGGGAGCGGCTCGCGTTCAACGCAAAAGCGCTGTTTGGCAGATATCTCAGCTGTGCGTACGGAAATTGACCAGACGTCGAGGGGTTGCTGAACGCTTATTGATCGAAGCACAAAAGATGGCCCTGCTTGCAGGCTGTGAACTGCGCATGCTGGCGCCTGTCGGACATCTTGAGGCCCAGGCATTAGCGGCCAGGTTTCATCTTATTCTCGATCCGCAGCCGGTTTATAGCTGAGGAAAACACACAATAAAAGCCACCCGCAGTACGGTTCCAATCGAGAACGCTATACTCGCGGGCTAAATTTTAAATGAATCCATCACAAGGACTCGCCTATGAAAGCGTTCGGCAAAATCCTGGGTCTGGTTATTCTCGGGTTGTTGCTGATCATTGTGGCTCTTGGCTTTGCCCTGACCCACTTTTTTGATCCCAACGATTACAAAGACGAGATTCGCCAATTGGCCCGCGACAAAGCCCATGTGGAGCTGACCCTCAAAGGCGACATTGGCTGGAGCCTGTTCCCTTGGCTAGGCCTGGAGTTGCATGACGCCAGCGTTGCCACCTTGGTAACCCCGACCAAACCGTTTGCCGATTTGCAGATGCTTGGTCTGTCCGTTCGCGTGCTGCCGCTTTTACGCCGCGAAGTGCAGATGAGCGATGTCCGCGTCGAGGGTCTCAACCTGACGCTGAACCGTGATGAAAACGGCCATGGCAACTGGGAAGACATCGGCCGCCCAGCACCCTCTAATGCCCCGCCTCCAGCCGCACCTGAAAACGCCAGCGCCACCTTGGCGAAAGATGAGTCTGTAACGCCTGGAAAAACCTCACAGCCGATCAAGCTTGATATCGACAGCCTCACCATCAACAACGCCCGCATTGATTACAATGACGCCAAAAATGGCCGGCAATTTACCGCTGAGAGCATTCAGTTGAGCACTGGAGCCGTGCACGAGGGAACTAACATCCCGATCAAATTCACCTCATTTTTCAGCACCAACCAACCGGTGATACGCGCCAAGACCGAACTGGTTGGGCAGTTGCGATTTGACCGCGCACTTAGACGCTACCAGTTCGAAGACATGCGCTTGTCCGGAGAAGCCTCTGGCGATCCAACGGACGGCAAAACCCTCACGTTCGCCGCGCAGGGCCAATTGCTAGTCGACTTGGCGGCCAACATTGCAGATTGGAACGGTCTAAAGTTTTCGGCCAACCAATTGCGCGCATTGGGCGAACTGCATGTTCGCGATCTGGACAAGACACCGCAGTTCAGCGGCGGGCTCTCTATCGCCCAATTCAATCTTCGAGACTTTCTCGAAAGCGTCGGTCAAGTCGTACCTGACATGGCAGATGGCAGCTTGAGTAAGGTTGAGTTGGTTGGCCGCCTCACTGGCAGCCCTACCAGCCTTGCCGTTGATGACCTCAACATGAAGGTCGACGACAGCTCGTTCAGTGGACGTCTGGCGGTTGACGACTTTGCCAAGCAAGCTATTCGCGTTCAGCTCAAGGCCGACACCTTTGACGCCGACCGTTATCGTCCAGCAAGGAGCAATGCCGCCAAAAGTGCGGGGGCGGCCCGTAAGTCCGAAGTAACGGGTACGGAAAACCAGGTATTCGCTACCGCCGGCGGCACGACGCCGCTGCCTAATCAGCCAACCCAGATTGCGTGGAACAATGAGCGCTTATTGCCGCTGGAGCGCTTGCGCAAACTCGACGCTCAGGCCGACCTTAGCTTTGGCAAACTGACCATCGATAAATTGCCGATTCAGAACGCCGTGCTGAAAACTCACGCTCTCGGTGGTCAGATCACGCTGGAAAGCCTGCGTGGTAACGTCGGCAACGGTGATTTTGAGGTCAAAGGCACCCTGGATGTACGCTCCGACATACCATTAGTAGCGCTGCAAACCCGGGTCAATAAAATCCCGCTCGAACGTTTTTACCGAAGCCAAGATAACGCGCCCATCAGAGGATTGCTGACCTCGCACAGCGATATGACCAGCAAAGGTAATAGCGAGAAGGTCTTGGTTGACGGCCTCAACGGTACCGCCAGCTTCATGCTCAACAATGGGGTGTTGGTCAATGCCAACCTCGAGCAACAAGTTTGCTTGGGGATTTCCAAGCTGAACCGCAAAACATTGAGCGGCGAACCTCACGGCAAGGACACGCCCTTCCAGCAACTGGGCGGCAACTTGGTGATACGCAACGGTGTTGCCAGCAATCCCGATCTGAAGGTGCAAATTCCCGGTTTGACTGTGAACGGTAACGGCGATATTGACCTACGCGTGCTGGGCATGGATTACCGCATTGGCATCATCGTGGAAGGCGACAAGAGCGACATGCCAGACCCGGCCTGCCAGGTCAACGAGCGATATGCCAATATCGAATTCCCCTTGCGCTGCCGTGGCCCGCTAGAGTTGGGCGCTAAGGCGTGCCGTGTCGACAATGAGGCATTAGCCGGAGTCGCGGCGAAGTTAGCCGGTGACAAAATCGAACAGAAGATCGATGAAAAGCTTGGCGACAAAATCAACCCACAGCTCAAGGACGCGCTAAAAGGTCTTTTCAAACGATGAAAGCCGAGCAGTTTTCAACGGCTGTACTGGAATGGTACGACCGCCACGGCCGACACGATCTGCCCTGGCAACAAGGAATCACGCCCTACCGGGTATGGGTATCAGAGATCATGCTGCAGCAGACTCAGGTCAGCACCGTTTTGAACTACTTCGACAGATTCATGGACGCCCTGCCAACCGTGCAGGCCCTGGCTGAAGCGCCGGAAGACGAAGTGCTGCACCTGTGGACTGGGCTGGGTTATTACACTCGGGCGCGCAATCTGCAGAAGAGCGCCAAAATTGTGGTCGCCGACTATGCCGGGGAGTTTCCCCTCGATGTGGACAAACTCATCGAACTGCCGGGTATCGGCCTGTCCACAGCGGGCGCCATCGCCAGCTTGAGCATGGGCCTAAGGGCGCCAATCCTCGACGGCAACGTCAAACGCGTGCTGGCACGTTTTACCGCCCAAGAGGGCTACCCCGGCGAACCCAAGGTGGCCAAACAGCTCTGGACGAACGCTGAGCGCTTCACGCCGCACACCCGAGTCAACAACTACACCCAGGCAATGATGGACTTGGGCGCGACGCTCTGTACCCGCAGCAAACCGAGTTGCCTGCTCTGCCCGCTGAAAAAAGGCTGCGAAGCACACCTGTTAGGTTTAGAACTCCGTTACCCAATTCCCAAACCGCGTAAAACAGTGCCACAAAAGCGCACGTTGATGCCCATGCTCGCCAACCGTGATGGCGCCATTTTGCTCTACCGACGCCCCTCAACGGGGCTCTGGGGCGGGTTGTGGAGCTTGCCGGAGCTGGATCAGTTCAGCGACCTGGAACATTTAGCCAACCAACACGCGCTGGCATTGGGTAAACACCATGAACTGCCGGGCCTGGTGCATACGTTCAGTCACTTCCAGCTGTCCATCGAACCTTGGCTAGTGCAGGTCGAAGAGTCCGCTAACCACGTGGCCGAGGCCGACTGGCTCTGGTATAACCTCGCCACCCCGCCGCGCCTGGGCCTTGCTGCCCCGGTGAAGAAGCTGCTGAAACGCGCAGCCGACGTATTGAATGCAGGAGAGTTGTCATGACCCGCACCGTGATGTGCCGCAAGTACAAAGAAGAATTACCCGGCCTGGACCGCGCCCCTTACCCTGGCGCCAAAGGTGAAGACATCTTCAACCACGTTTCCCAAAAAGCCTGGGCCGACTGGCAGAAACACCAGACCCTGCTAATAAACGAGCGTCGCTTGAACATGATGAACGCAGATGACCGAAAATTTCTCCAGGTCGAAATGGACAAGTTCTTATCCGGCGCCGACTACGCCCAAGCAGAAGGCTACGTCGCCCCAAAGGAATAATCCTCGCAACCCTGCGGATCGTAAGCAACGGTAATAACTGACTATTTTCAAAAACACGCTTGACGACCCCCTGAAAACCAAGTCTAATGCGCCCCGTTGCCCAGATAGCTCAGTCGGTAGAGCAGGGGATTGAAAATCCCCGTGTCGGCGGTTCGATTCCGTCTCTGGGCACCACCTTTCGTTTTCAGGTGATGTCAAAACCACCAGAAACACAACAAGAAGCCCGCCTAGTGCGGGCTTTTTGTTGTCTAGCGTTCCCAAGCGTTCCCTTGTAAGCCCGGACGATTGTGAGTAGATTCGTGAGTAGATTCAGTTCGGTCTAGAAATCTACTCACACCCGGCAGCAATACGCCCGCCCGGTGCGGCCCGCAGGAGGCTGCTTTGTCACTCTCAGACACCACCATTCGCACCGCCAAGCCAAAAGAGAAGCTGTATCGGCTCAGTGACGCCAACGGCCTATGCCTGGAAGTCACGCAGACGGGCTCCAAGCTGTGGCGGTACCGCTATCGCTTCAATGGCAGTGCAAAGATGCTGGCGCTGGGTTCATATCCCGCAGTCACGCTGGCCAAGGCTCGACAATCCCGTGACGACGCGCGTCAGTTGCTCGTTGATGGCATCGACCCTGGCCAGCACAAGAAAGCCACCAAACAAGCACAGGCCGTTGACGGCGTAACTTTTAAGGAGTTGGCGCTCGAGTGGTTTGCCTACAATTCCCCTCGCTGGGCAGAGAGCACCACCTACAAGGCAAAGCTGTACCTTGAAAACGATTTGATACCCGGCATTGGCGCCCGCCCGGTGAAAGCGATCACCCGCCCCGATCTGGTGGAACTGGTGCGCAAGGTCGAAGCAAGGGGTACGTTGAATGCCGCTGGCAAGATCCGCCAATGGTTGCATCAGATATTCCGATACGGGCTGGCCAAGGGTGTTGTGGACGCCAACCCCGCCACCGACCTGAGCGTGGTAGCGGCACAGGCTAAAGCTGCCCGCCATCATCCACACGTCAACTTTGCCGAACTGCCAGAGCTACTGAGCAAGGTCGACGTTGCCAAAATTCATGTACTGACCCGCCACGCCATCAATCTGCTGGTGCTGACCGCTGTTCGCCCTGGTGAGCTGCGCCAAGCGCCGTGGTCGGAGTTCGACTTAGGCGCCGCGCTATGGACGATCCCAGCCGCCCGCATGAAAGCCCGCCGCCCTCACGCTGTGCCGCTTCCCCGTCAGGCTGTCGCCATCCTGCGCAAGGTTCAGGAAGTGACCGGGCATTACTCACTGGTATTTGCCGGAGCCAACCCTGAGCGGCCAATGAGCGAGAACACCGTCAATAAGGCGCTGCGCCAGATGGGGTACGAAGGCCGGCAGACGGGCCACGGATTCCGCCACTTGCTAAGCACTGAATTGAACGGGCGCGGATACAACAAGGATTGGATCGAGCGCCAGCTTGCCCATGGCGACAGCGACGACATACGCGGCACCTACAACCATGCAGCCTACGTCGAGCAGCGCCGGGAAATGATGCAAGCGTGGGCGGATTCAATAGACGCCCTGTGCGCTGGCGCCAACGTGGTATCGATCAGAAGGAATAAGCCATGAGCAAACTTTGGAAGTTCAAATACAGCCTTACAATTGCCGAAGCGGCAGAATTGCTCACCAGGTTAATCGATGAGGATGTTTCGGAAGCCGACATAGAAAGCCTTCTACTTAGCCACTGGATCAACGGCCACTACTCATGCCACTGCGCAATTGTAAAAACGAAATTTTTCCTCGGGGCTGAGGAGCAAGAAAAGCAATTAAAACTTGAAAATTACATGGTCGAAATTGATCAGGTCGAGGGCATTTGCTTTGGTCTTCCTTATCCATGTGGCGAGGTTCTCATAGACGGGGCAGTCAACGCGTTTGCACTGGCTGACAAAAATGGAGGCCTATACGTTTTACGGGACATCGACACAGATCACTACCTAGGCCCAGCATCCGATCAGGTGTTTTTCCACACCCTCAACATTGAAGCCGACTCGATATATAAATTGGCCGAAATTGCGAACATCAATGAGCCAGCTCCTGAGTCTGATATCGATCCAGCAGAAAATAAGTATTGCGACCACAATCAAAAGCTCTATGCGTTACACCCCAAAGGATCGCAGAGCAGACCCGCCCAGCAAATGATGACGACACAAGCGAATCTGGATACACCAACTCCATTAAGGTCAAGCCGGACGCTTCTGACACTGATTGCCGCGCTATGCAAGGGCGCTGACATCGACATAACCGAGCGCGGCGCCTCGCAAAGACTCATGGAGCTGACCGAGCAAGTTGGCGCCCCAGTAAATGACGAAACCATCCGAAAAGTATTTACTGGCATTCCCGACGCACTTGAACGCCGATCCAAGTAGGCCGCAATTCCGAATTCCGAATTTCAATTCCCAAATCCTAATTCGGACTAAGACATTCATACGCCCGCCAGTATTGCCATCGTCAGTTACCCAAACCGCCTCAGGAGGCGCAAACGATGGCAAACGCAACCACCCCTATCCGCAAGCAATCCCGTCAAGCCGTACTTGTCCCCGGCGACAAGCCAGCGATCCGCTTCATTAAGCGCCAGACGGTGGAAAGCATCGCCGGCATTTCCTGTACTGAGATTTACCGCCGCATGGCCGCAGGCAACTTCCCGAAGCAAGTCATGTTGGGGCCGAAGTCAGTCGTATGGGTCGAGGCTGAAATTTACGGCTGGATGAATGAGCGCATCGCCGAAAGCCGAGCGGTGGCCTGAATGAAAAAGGCCATGATCCCCGAAGAGAAACACAGCCTGTCGCACGGCAATACTATCACCAGCGCCAGCCCCGCCGTACTGCTGGAAACAGCCCCCACCAAGATTGCACGCGCCCTGGTATACGTCCGTCACTTTGGAACGCTCAACCGTTTCGAGGCACCGAAGTGGGTTGGCGACACCTGCCTGAACTCGACCATTCCCGTACTCGAAAATAGCTACGGTTTGATCTTTGAACACATCCCCGAGAAGTCGCCTAACAACTGGGGCGAGCCTTGCGACTGTACCCGTTACCGCCTACTGGAAAGCTCGTACGACCAAGCTGACAAGGTGCTAACGCTGATGTTTGAGCGTGCGGCGAAACGCCAGAAGGTGGCGGCATGACGGCGAAGATCATCAAGCCAATGGACGAAAGTAATGCCGGGAAATCCGACATTACCCTGATCCAATACAAGGGTGAGCCCCGCATAGATAGCCGCTTGCTGGCCGAGCAGTTAGGCAATCAACACAAGAACACTATGGAGCTGATCGAGCGTTACCTTTGCAAGTTCAAAGAGTTTGGACTTGTTCCGTTTCAAACGGAGGCAGTGAAAACGCTGGAGTCTCGCGGCGTTAAGCACATGAAGTTTGCCCTGCTGAACGAGGATCAAGCGTTCTTCCTACTGGCGCTGTCTCGCAACACTGATCGCGTCGTGGAGCTGAAGTCGAGTCTGATAATGGCATTCCGTGAAGCCCGTTACGGGCACGCCTGCCAGACGCTGGAGGCTCGCAAGAAGGAGGCGAGCCAGAGCGGTAGTCGGCTGGCTCATTGGCGCTATGACAAGCCAGGCATGCATCAGCACGTCGCCCACTTGAGGGAGCAACTGAAGCTGCCCCTCGCACTGGAAGAGGGGCGCCCATGAACACCACTCAATCATTCCCGAGTGTTGCCAAGTTCGCACATCGGCGGTATGGTGCGCCTGTCGTCACATTGCTGGCGACCGGGTTTAGTAGCCTGACAAGCAAAAGGCGCAACAGCGCCCCCATTACGATTGCAGGCGCTTTTTTTGTGCCTGCCGTTCAGTGTTATGGCGGCTGTGCGTGGGACGCCTTCGAGCGTGCCGGGTTCCTTTTGCCCCGGTCTACTAACCTGCGTACAGCTGCCACCCATTCGTTTAGTAGCGGACGTGGCAGCTCCTCAGCAAAAGGAGCGTTACCCATGCAGTACTCCCGCACCAGAAATCCGTCTGTCACATCCGGCAAAGCCGCCGCGCATCGCGCTATGGCAATCGCCGCACTTCATGCCGACTCATCCCTGTCTGTTCGCTTGCGTCGCTGGAATCACCACATGACCATCGCTCGCACCCTGGAAACAGTCGGCGGTGCTGTATGACTCGCGCAACCACTACTAGCGCCTGCCTAGGAAATGCTGCCTCGACTATGGAAGCGACCGGCCAGTTTATTTGGGCTGTAGGTAGCCTGTTTCAGCGCTTGCTCGACTCTGGCGATGAGGAGGGAGTTCTCAGTCCGTCTGTGATCGCTGGCGTCGGACATGGCCTGCGATTAGTTGGCGTTCGACTTCAGCAAGATGCAGAGCATTACCTTGAGCGCGTTCAAAGCGATGCCAAACCCGCGACACAAAATGCGGAATCCGAAATCGTGTCGGCAAATGTGGCGGTGTCGGTATGAGTCTGATCACTATTACCCAAACTCCTAAAAACGCTCCGATCCACACCTTTTTCGTCATCCAAGTCTATGACGGTCGGGGCTTCTACGGTTTTGGGGTTGGCCTCACTGACCAAGTTTTAGCCAATGACATGCTCCATGCGTTCGGAAGCGACTTGCTTGGGCGGAAAATTGAACTCATTTCGCTGGCCGCGATGCCTCCTGAAGCCGGAAACGATATCGAACGACACCGCGCCCAAACCCAGGTTATGCAAGCGCTGTGGTCTCGCAGTGCCGGTGAATTGTCACCGAGTCGCGCCTTCCTCGTTGCGTTTGTCCATCAATACAAAAATTCCATGCCGCTGAGCGTTCTCAGTTCTATTTTGGAACACGCGAAGTACGAGCCTGATCACGAACAGTACGCCTACGTCCCAATACATGAGTCGGCCATCGGGAGGGCGTACCCATGAGCCTATCTATCGCAACACCTACCGATAGCTCCCTCGACGACCTGCGCGGCGCGCAAGAGATTCTTGTTCTGCTGGCCATGGCTCTTGCAGTCATTGCGGCGCCAACCACGCAGCCGTTTGTAACGAAGGTTTTGGCGATTGTTGCTCAGCACACCGCAATGGCTTGGGCAGAGCTGCTCGAAGGCGTGATTGAGTCGAATGGGGGGGTGCAATGAGCCGCACAACTATGGATGTGGCGGTATCAGGCATGGATGACCTGTTTGCCGTACAGGATGTATTTACCAACGTACACGCAATCTTCACCGTAATGCTCGAGCACTTCCCGGAAAATCACACGGCGCACGCATTTGCACAGTTAGGTATTGCGGAAGTGAACGACTGGTCAACTAAGACCCTCCAGTGGGCTGAATGCATGAGGCATGAACTAGATGTTCTTTGGCAGGAGGGCGCGCGATGAAAGCTTTGATCTCAAAGTCAAAACGTCCGCTTCCGAGTTCACCTTGGCGCCTGTATCCATGATCAAGCCATCGTTTAAAACCGAAAAAGGCAGCGCTGTCGCGCATCGCCACGACGTACTGACCTTAAGAGGCTAACCATGAAAATTCAAAATGGCGCATCAGCGCCAGCGGGATCGGCTTGCCCTAAGAAAGCCACCGAGTTGTTTTACCTGACTCATCCGAAAGCGCCCAAAGCACTGATGGGGCCTTTTCTAAACGCAGCGGATGCAGAGTGTGGCCGTATCGTAATGCGCAGCGCTGATGCTCTGGTGACGTCTTCGCTGGTCGACTCCATAGACGAAATGACCCACTGGCACGGCGTGAATAACGGCGCCATCGTTCGGGCGTTCGCTGGCGGTTCTGGTGGACATCATGAATGACACCGTGATTCTTTTTCGTGAAGCCATGCAATCGGTATACGGCCCGCTCGACTGGCTGCCCGAACCAGACGGCGATATTCACCGATTTTATGTGCCCGGTGACAAGTCCGGCAGCGTAAACGGTTGGTACGTCCTGTACCTGGACGGCATCGCTTCAGGCGCATTCGGTAGTTGGAAAACCGGTGGCGCTATGAGCTGGTGTAGTCGTGAGCCGGTCGACGCCCGTGAGGCCGAGCAGGTTCGTGAGCGCATTGAGCAGGCGCGGCGCCAACGCGAAGTCGAACGCCAACGGCGCCAGAAGATCGCAGCCGAATGGGCCGGCCGTTGGTGGAGTCATGCCCGTCGCGCCGATCCTGATCATGCGTATTTAGTTGCCAAGCAGGTGCGTGGCCACGGCCTGCGCCAGCGCGGTGACGAACTGCTAATCCCGCTCTATGCCAACGGCCAACTGGTCAACCTGCAACGGATCGGCCCGGACGGCGGTAAGCGCTTCCTCGCTGGGGGCAAGGTCAGCGCGAGCTATTCGACGCTTGGAACCATCACGCCAGACCTTCCACTTTGCATCTGCGAAGGCTGGGCAACCGGCGCCACGCTTCATCAAGACGGCGGCTACACCGTCGCCGCAGCGATGAATGCGGGCAACCTCAAACCGGTGGCGCTGGCGCTCCGGGCCAAGTACCCCAATCAGGAAATTATCATCGCCGGCGATGACGACCGCTTGACGCCAGGCAATCCCGGACGCACCTCCGCCAACGCCGCAGCCGCAATCGCTGGCTGTCTGGTGACCTTCCCTGAATGGCCAGCCGATGCGCCAGACACGCTGACCGACTTCAATGATTTGGCCGTATGGAGCAAAGCCCATGGCATCGCCTGAGACCAACGTCATCAACTTGCGCCCTGAAGCGCCCACGGTCGTGCCTGAGCGCCCATGCTGGGCTGTGTATGAACATTGGGTTATCAACGAGAAAGGTCGCAGGCTGCGACCCGGCGTGTACTGGCACGGTTTCAAACGTAGCGGCGCGGACGATGAAACAGACGACGACAAGACAGACCGCCCTATCACGGATGAGTGGATCGCCAGCCCGGTCACCGTCGTGGCTCGCACCACCAATAGCGATGACGGCAGCGAAGGCCGCTTGCTTCGACTGGTGACCGAGGGCGGTGTTAAGGAATGGATTATTGCCATGGAAGTGTTCGGCGGCAGTGGCGAGGATGCCAGGCGTGCGCTCTTTGGTATGGGCGTGATCATTGCTCTCAAAAAACGCGGCACGTTCATGGAGTTCCTATTAGATCAGCGCCCCGCCGAGGTGTTCGCCACAACCTGCCGCCCGGGCTGGCATGAATCGGGTGCGTTTGTACTGCCCGGCCATACGATCGGTAGCGCCAAAGTGCGCTATCAGGCGAGCAACAAGGCCCAGGTACTGTTCAGCCGGCGCGGCGAGCTGGAGCAATGGCAGACTCAGATAGCCGCCAAATGCGCAGGTAATCCCGTACTGACGTTAGCGATTGGCTGCGCGCTGGCTGGCCCGCTTCTGAGTCTCGTTGGCGTACTGGGCGGCGGTGTTCACCTGGTGGGCGACAGTTCCAGCGGCAAGTCACTGGCGCAACTGATCGGCTCGTCAGTGTGGGGCGACCCTGGCATTTTCGCCGCGTCGTGGGACATGACCAAAGGCGGCTTGGAGATCGAAGCATCCAGCCGCAACGACACTATTCTGCCGCTGGATGAGATCAAGCGCGCCGACCCCAAGCGCGTACAGGAAATGGCCTACTCCCTCGCCAACGGCCAAGGCAAGGGCACCATGACCCGTGAGCGCGAAGGTCGGGCCAAACTGAATTGGCGCCTACTTACCCTTTCCAGTGGCGAGCGGTCGCTTTCAGAGCATGCCGCCATATCCGGTAATGCCGCCCATGCTGGCGCTGAACTACGGATGGTCGACGTGAACGCCGGTACTCGCACCCACCGGGCCTTCGATGACTTGCACGGCCATGAGGGCGCCGACTTCCACCGCCTGCTCACCGTAGCCGTTGGCGCCCATCACGGGCACCTTGGGCCAGCGTTCGTCGAAAAGCTGGTTACCGCCGCCGACAAGCCGGGGCTACTCAAAGACTTTGATGGCATCCGGGCGCAGTTCGTTGAAGACAACGCCCAGGCAGGACGAGTCGCCGACCGTTTCGCCGTGATCGCATTGGCGGGAGAAATGGCTATCGCCTATGGACTGCTCCCTTGGCCAGCCGGTAGCGCGCTCGCCGACTGCCAATTGCTCTATGGGGAATGGCTCTCCCGCGTTGGTGGAGGCAATGCCGAAGACCGGCAGATCCTCGCTGGCATTCTGGATTTCATCGACAAGCACGGCAGTAGCCGGTTCTCCAACGTGGATGATCAGACCGTCGACGCCAAGGTGTTCAACCGCGCCGGGTACTGGGAGACCGTGGGCCAGAAACGCCTCTACCTGTTCAACAAGTCGGCGCTGGTCGAAGCATCTCACGGGTTCGGCCTTACCCGCGTCATCAAAGCGCTTGAGGTGGGTGGCGCCCTCGCCAAGCACGACACCGACCGCGATAGCCGCAAAACAAAGAAGTACCGCATTCCGGCCGGTGGCTCCGCTCGCCTGTACGTGATCGATCCCGAAGTCATGGACGGCGAAGGTGGAAGCGTATGACCCGTATTAGCACCAAACACGAATGCCCGAGTTCACAGGAACCTATAAACGTGGGGAACAGGGGGAACGGGGGAACGGCCTTTAAAACCGTGGCCTGTAGCCGTTCCCCCTTATTAGATGTATGGGGAACAGGGGGAACACAAACATGTTTTTCAATATAAGAGCGCCGGCCTTTCTGAGCATTCGGTTATCACTGTTCCCCACAAAAAAACATGGGGAACAGAAAACCCCGCTGGAAGCCCCGGAAACACTGGGTGTTCCCCCCGTTCCCCCGTTCCCCCATTTATTTTTCACAGTGACATTTGGGCAATGGCGAAATTCAAGGGCGGTGACGCCATGAGTCTGCTTTCTGGACTGCTCGATCACATGCCGCCGACCATCGCTGGTGCCGACAAACCGACGATGGCGAATCGCGCTACGGACCGTCCGCGCCTGATCTCTGTCGAGCGACCCGCTCGCTTACCAGCACGCACTTACACGACCGCCGCCCATGCCACACCTGAATGGCGTCAAGCTCGTGACCGATACCTGGCTCACATACTGGCGTGCCGGTCCTGTTACGCGCCTACAGGCCGCCACTGTCAGGCTGGTGCCGACCTGCGCGCTCTGTATGACGTAACGCCTATGGAGGCACATCGATGACCCGGGCCAAGGCGGAAGACCCTGAAACAAAATGGGCTGTAACAGTCGGCGTAACAGCAAACCTCGCTGTTTCAGATTCCGGCACTCAGGCGAATTCGGTTCTTCGCACCAACTACGAAACAATCCCTACGGAGTGGCATCGATGACGGTGCCAAGCAACGAAACAGGGGGTTTCAATGCGCAAGGTAAGAAACAGGGGGTTTCAGATAGTCAGCGGCAACACGTCATTGATCTGCGCCGTCAGCATTCTTTTCGGGAAGTGGCAAAAATCACCGGCATTCCTCTTGGAACGGTCAAGACAATCGTTAGTCGTTCGGGAGTATTCCGGGACAACGAGGCCCACCGCACGCTGTTCTGCCTGCCACCGATAACAGTCAGTGCCGAGACGCTGCCCAGCGTGCCGGAGCTGCCACCACAGCAACGCGTGACGGGTGACAAGGAAGTCGACGCCGTGTTGTGGCTGCGCTCCGTCATCAAGACCGGCAACGCCGCGCATATCGAGACCGCCCTTGCTGCGGCCAAGCGCATCAAAACCCCGCTCGATGAACTTGAGAAGCGGTATAGCCACCTGCTGTCTGATGCTGACCCCGGTAACTGGACGGTCGCATTCAAGACCATCGGCTTTGCCAATCTTGAAGGGCTAGCGCGTTCTGCCATGGCCGACCACCACGCTCGGGCAGAAGGCCGAGCGCGCTTCGGTGATCGTGCCATGTTCGACACTGACGCCGAGGTGTTTTGTGCTGAAGTCTTGGACGGAGCCAAGATTGGTCAATACGGATCAATCGACGAGGCTGACATAGCTGTCTGTTTCAGAGGGCGCCCGAATCTGATGCCGCGCACATTGGCGGACTGCCTGTACGAGCTTGATTACTGGCACAAGCTGTACCGACTGAGGTGCGCGTTCTGCGACAGCTCCACAGACGCCGAGGGACCGCAGGAAGCCAGCTCCCGTGAACATTTCGTATTTGGATTGCTTGCCGAGATCAGGCCGCGACATAAGGACGAGGCCAAAGCCGTGCTGCGCTATCTGATCGCGGGTGATCGACGCGATATGGCGGACGCTGAGGGCATTCTGGAAAACCTGATCGGGTGAACACCTTGTGCTAAGGGGGGCATCCAGATTGGCAGCCCCCCCCTCAATGGGTCCCTCCCCACCCTTTTGGCATCGAGGGTATTGCGCAGTTTGCTGTCTCTCTAGATTTAAAATTTTGAAATTTGGGTAACGGGTAACACGCGAGCCAATCATCTTCGGCCAAGTCGCACGGAGCGCGGGAAAAGATAGAAAAGCTCTGGAAGCACCGTGATTGGCTGGTTTCAGCTTATTGAGCGAGCGGTGTATAAGCGTCGAATACGCCAATCTGGCGCTATCGAAAAACTGTTACCCAAGCGAAAAAAGCGGCTAGGGTAACAGTTTAGGTAACGAGGGTAACTCGTTACCCTGTGTGTTACCCAACGCGCTTGAAGATAAAATACCTGAGCAAACTGCAACGAGAATCGTCGGTGCCCCAAGGCAAGCATGTCGCTCGACGAGACTCGTCGAGTGAAGAAAAACCACCTCGAGTTGCTTCACTAACTAGACCACGACAAGAAGTCCGGCGAGCTGGTGGAACTGGCTGGCCCAGATCGGGCCATTGATGGCGGCAGACCTTGCGAGGCGGCTTAGCTCAGTCTGTTCTTCGGAATCAGGACAATATCCTGTGCGCTCATCTGTTCGCCTCCGACGGGGTGATGACCGAGAAAGCATAACCAATTGTGCGGAGATTTATTTTAGAGACAGGACACTATCTTACAACTAGACTCCCAGCGGCCTTACGATTAATGCCCTCACATACATTAAACACAAGGATTCGATATATGTATTTCTGGGACTGGGAACAATTGGAATCTTACATTGAGAGCAACTTCCTCCAAATATCCGACCCTGGCCCTCTTGTCGGACCAATACATAGTTTCAAACTAAGCAGAGACAAAGACCTAAACCTGATTTTAGAGACCAAATCACAAAAAATTGTAGGCCCGGAAAAAGATCCATACCCTCCCGGCACCGTCCGAACCAATGAAGATACAGTCAGCCTATCTAGCCCCATGGGAGGAGCAGGGTTAGCGTTTGGCGTCCAACCCCTGGGCACAAGAAGCACAATAGGCCTAAAACAACCCATTCGCGAAACCATTCAAACTTCCTCACTTCATTATTTTGAATATCACACACTACAAACAGGCCCAGTCGCGTACACCTTCGAGTGGATCGCTAACGTTGATCATCGCTCCTATTTGTGGCCGGACGGAGTGAATGACAAGTTAGTGTCGATACCGAGCCGCACGTTTGGCACTGCATCAAACAAAATTAAATTCAGGTCTGGAGCTACTAGCGATGGCGGCAGTAAAAGCTGCATTGATTTAAATGTTTGCGGCTACCGTACGATAATAGGACGTACCAAGACTGATGAAATCGATGCCGCCCTGAAGCCTGGCTACCTGCTATTTTTCGGAGATCCCAACGAAGACACTAGAAAAAAAATACGTGACAGCTTGTCTTTTTTCTTAGGTTTTCCAATAGTCAAGCTAGGGTTTTCCAAGTTCAATACGAAACAAGAGCTAGTCACTTTCAAGGCTATTGATGCCTATAGCATGGACGGCAGAGCATTCAATACTCATGCCCTCCCCCCCGCACCATTGGCCACTCACAACACCAGAAACATTCTTGACAAGGCCGAACTAGAACGAATGGCCAATTTATTCTGCGATAGTTACGACGATTACGGAATCAGCTCTTTAAATTGGAACTATTGGCACGCAGTTACAGCCCCAACACATATGGCCCCTGCGTATTTCGGAGCCATCATCGAGTCATTACAAAAGAAGTATATTGATGCACAGGGTAGTAAATTCAATAACAGGGTGATTAGCCCAGCAGATTACAACTCGATAAAACGTTTAATCCTAGAAGCCACGAAGAATATAGAGCTACCTATTGAAGATAGAAAAACCCTTATAGAAAAACTGCACAGCGCGAATACCGTATCCCAAAAAGTTCGCTCACAACGTTTTTTTGAGTATCTCGACTTAAATATGGGCGAAGCTGAACTTATTGCTTGGCAACGCCGGAATAATGCAGCGCATGGGAATGATATACTTGAAGAAGATTATATTTCTCTTATCAGAGAAACAAAGCTATTAAAGTTAATGCTTCATAGGATAGTTTTAAAAATTACAAATACGAACAGCTCATATATAGATTACTACTCTTTGCATTTTCCAACCCGACCCATTTCCTCAGGCGTGTCCGACTAGATCGCCGAGTCGGATCCTGCTTCATCAGTTCCCAAGACAACGAGATGCACTCAAATCTGAGCGCATCTCTACTAAAAAGTTTTCGTAGTATCAGATCCCATCTCCGGCCAACGGCGAAGAGACGGCGAATCGCAAAATGTGGCGCGACACCTGCCCGACCGAAACGGAAGGGTGGGGCCAGTATTTCACCGGGGGAATGGTCATCATGATTACACCATGACGCCCAGTACCGAGCAGCCTTCTTTGCGTTTTGGGGGGGAATAAAAAGGGGAATGCCATCGTTGCAAAAACGCCACCCATGAATGACGCCTGGCAACCGCTGAATTGCAAAAACATGCCTTAAATGGCGTTCGAACGACGTTGAATGACCGCTCTGTAAAACAAACCCCATGAATGAGCCTGCCAACCGTTCCAATGTCAGGTTTTGTCAGATTCCGGCGTGTTGGAATCGATATACTGTGTAGAGATCGACACAGCGTGCCAGACCGGATTTGAAATCCGAAAGTCTGACGACTCGCAGAACCTGCCCCGTCATTTCAACGGGGTAACGAATCGCTATGCCATAGGGGTGGGTGAAATGCCCACCCTGTAACGCAGGCTGGAACAGACAATAGGACAAGCCAGAACTGGCAAGTCGATGCGCCAGCAAACTACCGGGATCGCGGTAGTTATCAGATAATCGGACACCTGCTCAACGCCTCTTGAGTATGACCGCACCCACCGAGGGCCATCCCATGTCCGTTATCGACTGCGACTACCTGCCAACCAACAAAGTGGTGTTTCCGCCCGAGCTGGCATTGCTGATCGTGAGGAAGGCCGCAGCCATGGCCGACGCTTTCGAGAGTCAGGCGCTCGACCAGCTAACCAAGGACGTCAGGCGTGCGCTTTCGCAGGGTTCGGAGCCGCGACGAATCATCAGGGAAATGCGGCTGTAGATAGCGGCAAACTTTCCGGCATCTATCCCGCGACTGAGGCAGACCATCTGATCCGGATCGGATCAGATGGTCTGATTGGCGGAGTTAACCGGGTTGGTCTCTTCTGGGTATACGTGACACGTTTCCATCTTTCGCAAAACGTGTCGCGCACCACCAGAGCAATACCGGGCATCCGCCCACCACCAGCGCCAGAGGCGCAAGGGCTCGGCGGCTAACGGCTCGGTGGCATTGCTCTATATGATGTGAACCACAGCCCAGCAAATGAAGAAAAAAAGAATGGCGTAAAAAATTACATCGATTGAACTAATAGAGGGTCTCGCCCCGCAGTGAGGGCAAGCCTTCGCACTCAAAGCCACGTTCTGCCTACATTCATAACATTTTTTCAGTGCCATGTTGCTTCCCCGCAAATGATTGACTGTCCCTAGCCGACTGCAATGCCATCTCGCCAAACTCGCTGAGGAGCAACCGAGCTAACGCTCGCATCTTGCAGCCGTGATGAGTGCCCGGACGGCGAACCGTAAACCTCAAATCGCGGCATTGGCACAGCAACTTGATCACTTTCCCCCGCCATAGCAGTTAAGGCCCCGTAACCAATTAGAATGCAGTCATCGCGTAAGCCCGGTTAACACCCTGGTTACAGAGAAATCAACCGCTCCAGGCTGGTAACCAATGAGGTAACCACTTTCGACTGGTTACTTTTGACCCAACTCATTCGTTTGCGAAACAAACCCCATGAATGAGCCGCGTCAATAGCCGATCACCACCCCGAAACAGGGTAGTGGGAATGCCTCAGAGTGGCGTTATTACCACGCCGGCTTCGAGCATTCTCCTGGTCATGGCGCTGAGCTGCTTGACCAGCCGGTCAGCACGATCCTTTTCTTTGTCAGCCTTCAGCAGAGCCATATCCAATGCCTGATCGACCTCAGCTAACTGGTCGGCTCGCTTTTCTAGCGTGATCTCCCGATCCTCGAGCGCCCGCTGAGCCCGCCTGAGTTCGACCGCCTGCCGATCTAGGGCTGTCTGCCGCGCATGTAGTGCCTCGGTCGCTGTGTGCTGAAGCTTGTTCTGAATGGCTGAGGTCTTCGCCCCCAGCAGCAGCGCCTTGTAGCTCGGCGTCTGTATGCCGACGGCAGCAGCGGCTAAGTCTGATCGCTCAATGACAGGCTCAACAGCGGCGAGCGCCTGGTAATACTGCCCGACCTTCTGATGGGTGGCTTTCGATCCCTCGATGCCGCGAGACAGCCCGAAAGGCTTGCCGCACCAATGATGGAAATCGGTCTGCATCTTGCGCAGCTTGGCGGCTCCCCCGAGGAAGTCACGCGCTGATAGTCTCCCGTCTTTTGTCACCGGCACTACGTACGCGACCAGGTGAGGCGTGGTTTCGTCTAGGTGGACTTCAGCGCAAACAATGTTCGCGCCGCCGTGCCGGGCTTTCAGCCAAGCAATGGCCCGATCAAAGTAGCCGCCGGTGTCGGGCATATCCCCGCCATGCCTAACAAAATGCCTCGGGGCTAGCAGTTATTAGGTATTCAATGCATAGCACCGCGCCTTTGCGCCTGCGCTCCGGCAGCCTGGCCAAGACCGCTCCGGCAAGATCTGCAGCATTCGACGCGCCACCGACACGCACATTGGCCGCACCATTTGAGTTCGGCGTGGGTATCTCTCGAAATGTGTGTCGTCCTGATCCCCAGATCCCGGCGACCGACTTCAGCTTTTTTGTTCTTAGTATCGCGTAAGGCATGACGACCTCCCCGTGCTGAGTGTGTACATCTTCAGCGTGCCGGGGGAGCAAAGCAGAGCGCAAGTCGCCCCAAGCCTTCGTCTTGTGTACTCACTACACAAACTGCGCTTGTTGCTCGCTTCCTTAGGAAGAAATGGCATGAAGCCCTAACTACGAAACCTCCGTAATCACGCTTGATCAATAACCAGACCTATCCGGCTCGGCCGGCATGTGACCGGAAAAGGTGATATGCGCTACTTAACAATCAGGAAATTCGCCAGCGAATCGGGCTACACCGAGGCGGCGGTGAGGTCAAAAATACAAGATGGAACTTGGCTCGAAGATCGTGTTTGGAGGCGTGTGCCCGACAGACGCATCCTAATCGACGTAGAGGAATATGAGGCTTGAGTCGAGACTGGGGTGACATCAAAGCCTTCAAGACACGTTCTTTTGAGGCCGGCGTCCCAGAGTGTCGGGCTTCGTCACGGCGGTTCGTCACGAAGCCCCGACCCGCTCATCTGATTCGGCGAAAGCTTCACGCATGGTTGATTATGAGAAGGATCACCTTTAGACGGCCGTTAACTACCTAGTATTTGGGTAGTTTAATTACGGAAAATCCGTCTGTTGGGGATGGGTGGGTATCTCAAACTTTAAAGTCACTTGCCACTTGGCTGAGCTGAGCTGAGCTGAGGAGGATGGGCGTCATCGATGACCGCGGTGCTCTATACAACTTTGACTACAATCCAACAAATTACAAAAAGCAAAAGAGCGTAAAAGATAACATCGGCTGAGCTAATAGAGGGTCGCGCCCCGCAGTGAGGACAAGCCTTCGCATTCGAGGCTACGTTCTGCTTACATTCATAACATCTCTTCAGTGCCATGCTGCTTCCACGCAAATGATTGGCCGTCCTGGCCAGGTGTAGTGCCACCTCGACAAGCTCGCGCTTGCGTCTGACAGCAATGGCCAGTGGCCGGACGGCGAACGGTATACCTGAAACCGTAAAAGAGGCACAGTAATTTCAACCCTTTGCCTTCGGCATAGATTTCTGATCTACAGATGAGATCTCCGGTTTTTACTTTATTACGAAGAATTGCCTCATTTCTTTTACTTCCTACGTAGGAAGAAGCGCTGCGGAAACAGGGCAGCATTTCAAAAAGTGAGTAGATTTGTGAGTAGATTTGTTATTCATCACTCACTAACACCCTATAAACCGAGGCACACAGCCAAAAGTTCGATTCCGTCTCTGGCACCACCTTTCGTTTTCAGGTGGTTCCGATAACACCTGAAAGCAACCAAGAAGCCCGCCTAGTGCGGGCTTTTTGTTGTTTGGAGTTCCAGCATCGGAAATAGGCTGGCAAAGATGCGGCGGTGGCCTATGAGCATAGGATTGCTGCTTGAATTTTTTTGATTGATAACAACCTCCCACCCCGCAAATTACCAGAGCCCTGCTTGAACCTTGCAAAGCTGACGGTCATTCACCTCCGCGATAAATTCCAACCCCACCGCACAGGGCAGTTTTTTTCAATACTCCACACCCCCACCCAACTACGTTCAACACTCATTCATTAAACCGAGTAGAGCAAAATGAGCGTGTTGATTTCAATGGCGGCGTTTGCCTTGGCAGCGTCGATTTCACCAGGTCCGGTAAATGTTGTGGCCCTGAGTTCCGGGGCGCAGTTCGGTCTGTGTTCCAGCCTGAGGCATGTGCTTGGAGCTACGGTGGGGTTTGTCGTGTTGCTGTTGTTTACCGGTTTCGGGCTGCTTGAGATTCTGAAGCAGTGGCCGATTCTGACCGACCTGATTCGCTGGGCGGGCGTCGCATTTTTGCTATGGCTGGGATGGAAGCTGGCAGCGGATGACGGGCAACTGGATATCGGCAGTACGACGCGTCAACCGTCCTTTATGCGCGGCGCTGCGATGCAATGGCTCAACCCCAAAGCGTGGCTTGCAGCCGTCGCGGGAATGGGGGCCTTTGTTGCCAGCGGAGATGCCAAACTGATCTGGTCATTTGCGCTGATTTACTTCGTAATCTGCTACCTGTCGGTGGCCTGCTGGGTCTACGCCGGTGCGTTTCTCGGTAGGTACCTGCACAGTGCGCCCCGGATCCGCTTATTCAACCGATGCATGGCAGCCATGCTGGCGGGGTGTGCGATGTCCCTGCTGTTGTTTTAAGGCTTGTACTGCCTTGGCGTCGCTGCGAGATGCTTCTTGAACACCCGCTGAAAATGCGCCTGATCAGCAAACCCAGCTTCATGCGCGATATCGATGATTGATGCGCCGTAACGTAGCTGCGTCTGCGCGTGCTGAATCCGCCGGTTGATCAAGTAAGCGTGGGGTGTCATGTGATATTGCTGCTCAAAAGCGCGGATCAAATAAGCCTCCGAGAGATTGGCCGCCTTGCACATCGCCTCAAGGCGAACCGCGCCCTTAAAGTGCTCATTGATATATTCGGCAGCACGTACCACCCTCGGATTTATTTTTTTTAGTTCCAACGTCGAATTGCCTAGCGCCCGCTGCATCAACATGAAAAAGGCAACAGCCGCTTCGTGTTTGGGCAAGGCGTCCACAGTCGGATCGATCAACTGCGCGTAAAAATCAATCAGGCCTGCAAACAACTCAGGTGATTGAGTGTGGGTGGCCGCGATCGGTTGAAAACCCATGCCGACGCCATCGTCGTGACTGTGCTGGATACCCGCTAGCCAATCCGCGTCGACGTACAACATCACGTATGACCACGGCTGGTCTTCAATGGGATTGCAGGCGTGGACTTCGCCCGGATTCATCAACACCACCGTTCCGGCACTGATGGTTTGACGGCTCCTTTCATGCAGGTAAGTGCTTTGCCCAGAGGTGACCGCCCCCATAGAAAAAAACTCATGAGAATGCCGGCCATAATGGACCTGACGCCCATCTTCTATTCGGCGCGCCTCTATGAAAGGCAGCTCTGCGTCTCTCCAGAATGTAGGCGTAGTATCAGTGGACATGGTGATTACCTGATCATTTCAGCAATAGTACTGCGACTGGGGTAGCCCCGTTAACCGCGCAAAACCACCCTGGCCAGCATTCCTTATGGCATGAGAATCAGCCTCCGTCTCTAACCGTGTGAAAACCAAACCGCCTCCATCCTAAGTCTCAGCGATATTTTATTGGGCGTCGTTTGGCCCAACCCGCTTGGCTATTCAAAACGTATGCGTTTCAATAGCGCCCATTCGCGGCATCCAGCCTGCACAGGACTCTAAGCCATGGCTTCGCCAGACAAACAGCAGAAACGCGCCAAGCGAGCAAAAACCAAAGCCAAGCAGAACCGTTCGGGTAAACCGGCGCAGAGTCTGTTCCATCCGGTGCTCGCCTCGCCTCTGGTCAACGAGCCGTTCGATGACGTTGATGTTGACCTGTCGACGTTCGATTTCGCGGACCTTCTCGCCAATGGTTTCGACCCTGCCGACTTCGATGACCTGTTTCAGGCGATGAAAGCTGCCGAGTCCATTAGCCAACTGGCGATGTGCGTGGTGTTTTTGCAGTACCCAGTGTTAGAACTGGTAATTTCCGAGGAAGAAGAAGAACACGCTACCAACTTCCTCACAGGCTTGCTCATCGCGTATCGAACGAATTTCTACGACGAAGACGAAGACACTGCCGTTGCATGGATTGGAAGCGACGCTTTCCAGGCGGATTACAACGAGGCCTCTCGCATTCTTGTAGGCAAAAACAACCAGCCGTCTCGCTAAAGATTTTTTACCGGCTCATGCTGTGAGTCACCGTATCCCTCCTGCTTTATTTTCCTGAGGTTCGTAACATGCGTATAACTCTTTCTGCCCTGACCCTTGCCCTCGCATTGCTCGCCACCCAAAACGCAATGGCTGGCAACGAACTTAATGCCGCACTCGGTGGCGGTCTCGGTGGCGCGCTGGGTAACGTCGTTGGCCAGAAAATGGGCGGCGGCAGCACGGGTGCAGCATTGGGCGCGGGTGTCGGCGGCGCGGCAGGCGGCGCATTGACCGCCAAGAAGGGCCACAAAACCAAAGCCGCACTCGGCGGCGGCCTCGGCTCAGCCGGTGGTTCACTGCTTGGTAACAAATTGGGCGGCAGCGGCGGCGGCACTATTGGCGCAGGCCTCGGCGGCGCGGCGGGCAGTGCATTGATGGGTAAGTAGTCCGTAATTACGTTGGCGGCGCTAGCCGTCTGAACGTGAACAAAAAACCCGCCTCGCGGGTTTTTGTTGTCTGGATTGCTAGCCTTATGTTTTTCGACCGCATGTAAAAGAAGTCCAATACGCAGACCCAACGCAGCCGCGCAGCTAACATCGAACAATTGCAATTGGATGGACTCGCCCACGCCGCTTTAGCTTTTGATCACTTTCAAGCGCTTGGGCCGTGGATTGGCGGGTTGGTATTTCTGCTGTTTTTCCTGCCTCGGTGTATGTTGCCGAGTGTCATCGGTGTCCTGGTATTTTTTTTCAGCCCAATGGTTCTTTGGGGGCGTATGAATAGTCTTAAAGGAGAAGGAAGATGACAGTCAGGGTTTTGATTTTACCGGGCTTATTTAACTCAGGTGAAACCCATTGGCAGTCAATATGGGAGCGCCAGTTTTCAGGTCTGCACAGAGTAGAGCAGGAGGATTGGGAAACGCCAAGCGCGACGGATTGGGTGGAACGTTTGAACCAGGAAATCTCTGCTGCTGACGGGGAAGTCGTATTAGTAGCCCATAGCTTGGCTTGTACGTTGGTCACGCGCTGGGCGCAGCAGTACCCTGAAGTGCGCAAGGTTCGCGGCGCATTGCTGGTAGCTCCGAGTGACACCGAAGCGGAAAGCTACCCGCCGGGCACATCGGGTTTTGTACCCATGTCGACGCAACGCCTACCTTTTTCAACGATCATGGTGGCGAGTACTAACGATCCGTACGTGACCCATGATCGGGCCAAGGCCTTTGGCAGGTTATGGGGCAGTGAGCTGGTTTGGGTGGAAAACGCGGGTCATATCAACGGTCAAGCAGGATACGGACCCTGGCCCCAAGGGGTTGAATTGCTATTCAAGCTGACAGCAGATCCGCAGTTTCAGCCTAAGTAGCTCCGGCCTAGGCATTTGGGACAGATACGTTTTCAAAGAACGCAAAAACCTGTCTCAAATAGCTGCCCTTTAACGAACCACGCCCTCCTCAATCAGCAGCTTCAAAATAGCCTCAGCACCGGCCTCGGCGCTAACGCCTTTAAGCAGTTGCCCACCGCCACCGCTGGCTTTGGCTGTTGCAGCTTTCATCCGGTCGGCGCCGCTCTTGCCTTTGATCACTTTCAAGCGTTTGGGCCGTGGCTTGGCGGGTTGCAAGGTGGAGGCTGCGAGTAACTCGTCCGTCACCACTTCAACTTGATCAGCCGCCAGCAAGCCACGCTGTGCCGGGCCGTAGGCGCTTTGCCGGGACGTGGGTGCGGCGTTATCCACAGTCGCCAGGAACGGAAGACGCACTTTCAACCGACGCCGCTGACCGCGTGGTAACGCTTGCAGTACATGAGCTAGACCGTTTGCCAACGATTCAACTTGCGCCAGCCCGACCACCAATGGCCAACCCAGCTTTTCTGCTAGCAGATACGGAAGCAGGCCTGAGCCTTCACCGGTTTCACTTTGGCTGCCGGTGAGCACCACTTGCACGTTGGATTCACGCAAATACTCAGTTAGGGCGGGCAATGCATCGGCGCCTTCGGGTTGCTCCAACACATGCAATTCATCCAGGCCCATGCCGAGATAAGCCCGCAACGCTGGCTCTTCAACGTTGCCTGCGTGCAACACATGCAAGTTATCCCCAGCCAGTTGCAAACCCAGTTCAACAGCACGTGCATCTTGCTCAGCGCGGCGCGAACGGCCAGAAGTAGGGTGAGCGCCGATAGACACCAACGTGATTACATGAATCGAACCGTTATCCATGGGGGCGCTCGAATTGAGCAACGAATTAAGCGGCATCACGTTTCCCCTCATTGCGATAAGCCTCAATGGCCGCAATCAGCGCCTTAAGGATCGCTGCGCTGTCACCGATGACCGACAAATCGGCACGTTTGATCATGTCGCAACCGGGATCAAGGTTGATTGCCACGACCTTGTCGCAAGCGCCAATGCCTTGCAAATGCTGAATCGCGCCGGAAATACCCACGGCGACATACACCCGCGCCGTGACCCACGTACCACTGGCGCCGACTTGGCGATCACGCGCCATGTAGCCGTCGTCGACCGCCACACGGGAAGCGCCTTCGGTGGCGCCCAATGCCGCAGCGGTGCGGTGAAACAATTCCCAATCTTTTACCCCGTTGCCGCCAGAGAAGATAAATTCCGCTTCGGCCATGGGAATCGCCGCCGGATCGACCGCCACTGCGCCGAGGTCTTCGATACGCGACAAGCTTCGCGCCACGGTTGTGGATAACTCTAACGGCAGCGCTTCATGCCGGGTTTCACTAACGGGTTCAGCACATTCAACGGCGGCCAGTATCAAGCGAGCCAGCGGACCAGCTATGTCTTGGCGACCGGCACCGGCGCGGCCGATGCAGTGTTTGTCCGTGACCTGCCATACCCTTGTCGCCGGGCGCTCGCCCAAGCTGGCGGCAAAACGCCGACCCAATTCACCGCCACCGGTACGGCTGTCGGGCAGCAACCAATGGCGCGGGTTTAATTGGTTATCCACAGCCCGCAGCCCTTGGACCCGCTGCTCGGGTGCATAACCGTTGAATTCGCTGCCTTCCAGCGTCAGTAATCTATCGACGCCCGCTGTGGCAAAGTTGGTTTCCTTATGTTCACCGAAAACAACCGCCACTACCGCGCCGTCGGTACCGGCCAAGCTGTGGGCCAAGCCAAGCAAGTCGCGGTCGTGAGCGCTCAAGCGGCCACCGACCATGTCCGGGGCTACACAAATGTAGAACGCCGGTAGCGCGACCTGATGCAGCGGCAGTTGTACTTCAGAAGCGAAAGAACGTTTAACCGCCCCGCCCTGTTGCGCGCCGCTGCGGTCAATACGTTTGACGCCATTGGGACCGATGAACCCGACGTGGTGCACGTCTTTGCGGACGATGCCGTTTGGCCCCATCCAGCTGGTTTGCGCCGGTTGCATGGCCGCATGCAGCGGGTGCAGGCGGTTACGAGCAATCCACTCTGCGCGAGGGTCACGGCGAATAATGTCGCTCATCAGTGTGCCTCCGCGAGTTCAGGTTTGACTGAGCCCTGCTTAATCGGCAGCGGTTTGTCGACGACGGCGCCTTCCAGCAACGCGTCAGCCACCAGTTCCGCGATGTCTTTGATTAATGGCCGAGGTTCGACCACGCCTTCGAGCATCGCTGTGCATTGCGGGCATCCAACCGCTACCAGCTCAGCGCCGGTTTCGCGGATGTCGTCCATGCGCATATCAGGAATACGTTGTTTACCGGGTATGTCGGTGATCGGCGCGCCGCCACCGCCGCCACAGCAGCGGGAACGGAAACCGGAGCGTTGCATTTCCTTGATCTCGATCCCCAGCGCACGCAGTACCGCACGTGGCGCCTCGTATTCGCCGTTATAGCGACCGAGGTAACACGGATCGTGATAGGTCACGCTGGTGCCTTTGTGTTGGCCCAAATTCAAGGTGCCGGCTTCGATCAGCTCAGCCATGTACGTGCTGTGGTGCTGCACTTGATAGTGACCGTCAAATGCACCGTATTCATTTTTTAGCACATGGAAGCTGTGCGGATCGCATGTGACGATGCGTTTGAAGTCGTATTTGCCCAAGGTTTGGATATTGCGTCTGGCGAGCATCTGGAACGTTGCTTCATCGCCCAGACGCCGGGCCACGTCACCACTGTCGCGCTCTTCCAGGCCGAGCACGGCGAAGTCGACGTTGGCCGCTTTGAGCACCTTGACGAATGCGCGCAAGGTGCGTTGATTACGCATGTCGAACGCGCCATCACCCACCCAGAACAGCACCTCGGCGGACTTCCGTTCGCTGAGCAGATTGAGGTTCAAATCCGCCGCCCAGTTCATCCGCCCGCCCGGCGCAAATCCGCCGGGGTTGTCGGTGGCGATCAAGTTATCCAGCACTTCGGCGCCTTTATTTGGCGTCGCGCCCTTTTCCAGAGTCAGAAAGCGGCGCATATCGACGATAGCGTCCACGTGCTCAATCATCATCGGGCACTCTTCAACGCAGGCGCGGCAGGTGGTGCAAGACCACAGCGTGTCGGCATCGACCAAGCCGTTGACGATGGGTTGATGAGCGTTGCCGCCATGTTCGCCGATGGCCCTTCCTGGATACGGGCTGCCGGCAAAGTTGGCATCCGTACCGCCCGCCAGGCCGACGACCATGTCTTGAATCAGTTTTTTCGGGTTCAGCGGTTGGCCAGCGGCAAATGCCGGGCACGCGGCTTCGCATTTACCGCACTGCACGCAGGCGTCAAAACCCAGCAGTTGATTCCAAGTGAAGTCTTCGGGCTTTTCCACACCCAACGGCGCACTGGTATCACTCAGGTCCAGCGGCTTTAAACCAGTAGATCGACCACCACCAAAGCGTTCGGCGCGGCGGTGCCAGGCCAAGTGAAAGGCGCCGGCGAAAGCGTGCTTCATCGGCCCGCCCCAGGTCATGCCGAAGAACATTTCCGACACGCCCCAGGCCACGCCCAAGCTCAGAAGTGCAACGAGAACCCAGCCGCCGAAGTCTTCAGGCAAGATGCCGGCAACCGGCAGGGTGACTAAAAAGAAGCTGACTGAGAATGCCATCAAGCTTTTCGGCAAGCGCATCCAGGGGCCTTTGGACAAGCGTGCAGGCGGGTTGCGCCGTCGCAGGGCCATGAAAATCGCGCCGACGAACATGATCGCCGAAGCCAGTAGCAAGGCGTAGCCGAGGATGCGGTTATGCCAGCCAAAACCGTGGACCAAGATCGCTAACAGCGCGGCCAGCACAAAACCACCCGCCGTCGCGACGTGGGTGTTGGCGATGTATTTATCCCGTGCGACGACGTGGTGCAAATCCACCATGTAGCGCTTGGGCATTGCCAGCAAGCCACCAAGCAGGTCGACCTTGGACGCCCGGCCCTGGCGCCACAGCATCATCCGCCGCACCGCGCCCAATACGGCCAGAGCCAGGGCGACGAAGAGCAGGATGGGAAGAAGGGTGTTCAACATGTGGAGCTCCCATCAAAACCGGGTGGGTCTGAATTCTTATCGCGTTTACAAAACCGGACTCGGTCATCTGTAGGAGCGCGCTTACCAGCGATGGGCGCGGAGCGGTCACAAAATCGTCTAACCGCTGACATTTTGAAGGCCGTTCCGACCTTATCGCGGGCAAGCGTGCTCCTACAGGGCTCCCTTAAAAATCCTTACACAACCGCAATGCGTCATAGATGGCCGCATGGATGTTGCGTTGGGCGACGCAGTCGCCGATGCGGAACAGCAGATAGCCGTCACCCGGTTGGCTCAGGCACGGTTGCGGCTGGATCGCGAACAACGCTTCGATGTCGATTTGGCCTTTATTGCGCGAGGCCTCTTTCAACTCGTAATACATCCATTCATCGGCACGCACGCCGTTCTCGATCACCACTTGGTCAACCACCCGCTCTTCCTTGGCACCGGTGTATTCGTTTTCCAGAACCGCGACCAGTTTGTCGCCTTCGCGGTAGACCTTTTCCAGCATCAGGTCGCCGGTCATGATCACTTCTTTGGGGTACATGCTGCGGTAGTACGTCGGGAACGATGTACCACCGATAGCTACGCCTGGTTTGATGTCGTCGGTGACGATTTCGACCTGACTGCCTTTGTCAGCAATGAAGTCGGCAACCGACATCCCGGTGAACTCACAAATGGTGTCGTAGACCAGCACGTTTTTACCCGGCGCCACGGTGCCGTCCAGCACGTCCCAACTGCTGACAACCAAGCCTTCTGCCGCGCCCCAATGTTCGTTCTGCTCAAGGAACGGATGGCCACCGTTGGCCAGCACCACCACGTCAGGACGCAGGTCGAGAATGGCCGCTGGATCAGCCGCGGTGCCCAAACGAACGTCCACTTTAAGACGCGCCAATTCCAGCTGGAACCAGCGCGTGATGCCCGCGATTTGATCGCGTTGTGGCGCTTTCGATGCCGTAGTGATCTGCCCGCCGAGGGTGTCTTTCTTCTCGAACAAGGTCACGTCATGGCCTCGTTCAGCGCATACCCGTGCAGCTTCCAAACCTGCAGGACCGGCACCAACGACCACCACTTTGCGTTTCACGCCGGTGGTTTTTTCAATGATGTGCGGCACGCCCATGTATTCACGGGAGGTCGCGGCGTTCTGGATGCACAACACATCCAGACCCTGGTACTGGCGGTCGATGCAGTAGTTGGCGCCCACGCATTGTTTGATCTGGTCGATCTGGCCCATTTTGATCTTGGCGATCAGGTGCGGGTCAGCGATGTGCGCACGGGTCATGCCGACCATGTCGACGTAGCCGCCTTCCAGAATCCGTGTGGCCTGGTTCGGGTCTTTGATGTTCTGGGCATGTAGCACCGGAACCTTGACCACTTCCTTGATGCCGGCCGCCAAATGCAGAAATGGCTCAGGCGGATAGCTCATGTTCGGAATAACGTTGGCCAAAGTGTTGTGGGTGTCGCAACCCGAACCGACGACGCCGAGGAAGTCGATCAAACCGGTGGCATCGTAATACTTGGCGATTTCTTTCATGTCCTCATGGCTCAAGCCATCAGGGTGAAATTCGTCGCCGCAAATACGCAGGCCAACGCAGAAGTCAGGACCGACTTCTTTGCGCACCGCTTTGATGACTTCCATGCCGAAGCGCATGCGGTTTTCGAAACTGCCGCCCCATTCATCGGTGCGCTTGTTGACCCGCGGGCTCCAGAACTGGTCGATCATGTGTTGGTGTACGGCAGACAGCTCGACGCCGTCGAGGCCGCCGGCTTTCGCCCGTCCAGCGGCGCTGGCGTAGTTGCCGATTACCCGCCAGATTTCTTCCGGCTCAATGGTTTTGCAAGTAGCGCGGTGGACCGGTTCACGAATGCCCGACGGCGACAGCAGCGTCGGCCAATGGTCCCCATCCCAACGTGAGCGACGGCCCATGTGAGTAATCTGAATCATGATCTTGGCGCCATGCTTGTGCATAGCATCGGCCAGGTTTTGGAAATGCGGAATGATTTTGTCGGTCGCCAAGTTGACCGATTTCCACCAGCCTTGCGGGCTGTCAATGGCCACGCTGGAAGACCCGCCACAAATGGCCAGGCCGATACCACCTTTGGCTTTTTCTTCGTAATACTTCACATACCGATCTGTGGTCATGCCGCCATCGGTGGCATACACCTCGGCGTGTGCAGTACTAAGCACGCGGTTACGGATAGTCAGTTTGCCGATTTGAATCGGCTGGAACATTGCTTCGAAAGCCATAACGAAAACCTCGAGTTACAACGGCTTGACGGTGAACAAGCCGTCATCGTGGCCTTCTTCGGAGCCACCGTAGACTTGCACAGCAACTGTACGAACCGAGCTGCCCGCAGCTTCAAGAATCTGGTCCATGGCGCCCGCGAACCAGCCGGTGAACATGTAATCGACCTTGCGGCCTACCTTGCCGTACACGTAGACAAAGCAAGAGTGCTCCAGCTTGATGCTGGCGGTACCTTTTTCCAGATCAATGTCCTGGATCTTGAACAGACCCCAGCCACGTTGCGACAAACGCTTCATGTAATGCTCAAACACAGCGATGCCAGACAAACCGTGGCATTCAGCTTCTTTTTCGCACCAGTGCCAAGCCGATTTGTAGCCCGCTTTGTACAGAATCTCAGCGTAGGCGTCAGCGCCCAGGACTTCTTCGATGCCCATGTGGTTGTTGACGAAAAAATGACGCGGTACGTACAGCATTGGCAATGCGTCGGAGGTCCAGACGCCGGTTTCGCTGTCGACTTCGATAGGCAGCTGCGGGGCAATTTTAGCCATGGGGTAAAACTCCAGAAATTCGGGTGACGCCCTCTGCGCAAAGGGGCAGAGGGGTGTTTAAGCAGATAGGTATCGGAGGAATTACTCGCCCCAAACGTCTTTCAAAACATTGACCCAGTTTTCGCCCATGATTTTGCGAACAACGCGCTCAGGATGGCCGCGTTTGAGCAAAGTCTCAGTCAGATTCGGGAATTCGCCCACGGTGCGGATACCCAGTGGGTTGATAATTTTGCCGAAGCTGGTCAGGCGACGGGCGTAGCCCTTGTCGTGGGTCAGGTATTCGAAGAAGTCCTGACCGTGACCCTGGGTGAAGTCAGTACCGATACCAATGGAGTCTTCACCGACGAGGTTCATCACGTATTCAATGGCTTCGGCGTAGTCGTCGATGGTGGACTCAATGCCTTTGGCCAGAAACGGCGCGAACATCGTCACGCCCACAAAACCACCGTGGTCAGCAATGAACTTCAGCTCTGCATCAGACTTGTTGCGTGGGTGTTCTTTCAAACCGGACGGCAGGCAATGGGAGTAGCAGACCGGTTTTTTCGATTCGAGAATGACTTCTTCGGAGGTTTTCGAACCCACATGGGACAGGTCGCACATAACGCCGACGCGGTTCATTTCGGCAACGATCTCGCGTCCGAAGCCCGACAGGCCGCCATCACGTTCGTAGCAGCCAGTGCCCACCAGGTTTTGCGTGTTGTAGCACATCTGCACGATGCCAACGCCGAGCTGCTTGAAGATTTCGACGTAGCCGATCTGATCCTCATACGCGTGGGCATTCTGAAATCCAAAGAGAATCCCGGTTTTGCCTTGTTCCTTAGCCTTGCGGATATCGGCAGTGGTGCGTACCGGAATCACCAGGTCACTGTTTTCACGCATCAGCTTCTGGCTGGTGCAAATGCTATTGATGGTCGCCTGAAAACCTTCCCACACCGACACGGTGCAGTTGGCCATGGTCAGGCCGCCTTTGCGCATGTCTTCGAACAGCTCGCGGTTCCACTTGGCAATGATCAGCCCGTCAATAACGATACTGTCGGCGTGTAATTCGGCTGGGCTCATCAGGCGGTCCCCTTTGGTGATTCATGCACCGAATCGTGTGCCGGCGCTTTGGGGCCAGCATATGCCTGAGGGTTGAGCGAGCCGGGTGCAAAAACGACAAGGGGTTTGCCGAAAGCGTCAAGAAGCGACAAAGGGTCAGTGCCACTGACCCGGATAGACCAACTGGCCTCTGTTCTTTACTCACCCAGTGGGCCAAAATCGACAGCGTATGAAGTACATAACGAACGAGGGTGTCGCAAAATGAGGTCAATGTTATTGGTTTTGGCAGTGCTGGCTACCAGCGCACAGGCTGAAGACGGCACGCCATGCGACAAGGTGGAAACCACCCAGCAAAGCTTCGAATGCTCCACGTTCAACAGAACCACCGCTGATCGTGAAATGAACACCGCCTACAAAGACCTGATTGATCGCATCAGTTCTCAATACGCCGCTCACCCGCCGCAACTCAATGAGTATTTAGCCAAAATCAAGACTGCCCAAGATATATGGGTAAAACTGCGCGACGCCGATTGCTCGGTGCAAACGTTCCTCAATGAAAAAGGCAGCCAAGCATTCCAGATCGCTCAAAACGATTGTTTTGCGCAGAACAGCGATGAGCGGTCGGAGTATTTGCAGTCGATTGGGATTGAATAATAGGGCTGGAAAATAGCGTCACCGACCTGTGTAGATAACCCACTTACTGGCGGAGCGATCTGCGCCTCACACATTCGACCGTTGCCGATCCTCTCTCGGGCACCTTACGAATCGTCCCTTATAGCTACGGGTAAAGTACGACGGGGATTCGAAGCCGCAGGCGATGCTGATTTCCAGCACGCTCATGTTGGTCTGGCGCAGCAACTGCCGTGCTTTGTCCAGGCGCAGGCCCAGATAGAAATTGCTTGGGGTATCGTTCAAATGCAGCCGGAACAGCCGCTCCAGTTGCCGGCGAGTTACTTGAATCCCTTCGGCCAATTGCAAGGTACTGAGCGGCGGTTCGGTGTGTAGCTCCATTTCGCCGATCACTTGCACCAGCTTCTTGTTATTGATGCCGAAGCGCGTCGCGATTTGCATGCGTTGATGGTCTTTGCGCGGACGAATGCGGCCAAGCACGAATTGCTCGGATACTTTGATCGCTAGTTCCGGCCCGTGAGCCTGGCCAATAAGATCAAGCATCATGTCGATGGACGCCGTGCCACCCGCCGACGTAATGCGGCGCCGGTCGATTTCAAACAACTCCTGAGTCACCACAGAGTGTGGGTACAACTCCTTGAAGGCGTCCAGCGCCTCCCAATGCAGGGTCAGGCGATAGCCATTAAGCAGCCCCGCTTGGGCCAGGACAAAACTGCCGGTATCGATGGCGCCCAAGGTCACACCCTCGTGGTCCAGTCGGCGCAGCCAGTGCTCAAGCCCTGGCGTGCAGAACTGCAACGGCTCAAAACCTGCGACCACCCACAGCGTTGTGCCCTTCTTCAGCGACTCCAGTGCCGCATCGGCGTTCACCGACATTCCGTTGCTGGCAATCACTGCTCCGCCATCCAGGCTCAACACATGCCAGCGGTACAGCTCGCCACCAAAACGATTCGCCACGCGCAGCGGTTCGACGGCTGAGACAAAGCCCATGATCGAAAATCCGGGCATCAGCAAAAAATAGTAATCCTGAGACATCGAGGCGCACTCATCGGGGGTAGCGTAAACACCACATACGCTCCTTGGATCAGCACGGCAAGAGGACAGGTCGCTGCTGTGCAAGAGCCTGTCGCCGCTGTGCGTTTTTGCCGGGCTGCGGCTGCGTAACGTGGCATCACTGCGCGCAAAGACGCCGGGCCCGATCGCCATCCCCATAAAAAGAATCTGCCGAGGAAACCACCATGAAACGACTGATTTGCACCTGCTTGCTGGCACTCACCAGCAGCACCCTCATTGCCGGCAGTGCACTCGCAGCGGATGCGGCTGAATGCCAAAACGTGCGTCTGGGCGTGGTCAATTGGACCGACGTTATGGCCACCAGCGCCATGACCCAAGTGTTGCTCGACGGTCTGGGCTACAAAACCAAGCAGACCAGCGCATCGCAACAAATCATTTTTGCCGGCATCCGCGATCAGCGCCTGGACATGTTCCTGGGCTACTGGGATCCCCTGATGACCCAAACCATCAGCCCGTTCGTAAAAGCCAACCAACTTCGCGTACTACCTGAGCCGAGCCTTAAAGACGCCCGCGCTACCTTGGCCGTTCCGACTTATCTGGCCGACAAGGGTCTGAAAACCTTCGCCGATATTGCTAAATTCAAGAAAGAACTGGGCGGCAAAATCTACGGCATCGAACCGGGTTCAGGCGCCAACACTCAGATCAAGGAAATGATCGCCAAGAACCAGTTTGGTCTTGGCGACTTCCAACTGGTTGAGTCCGGCGAAGCCGGGATGCTGTCGGCAGTAACCCGAGCAGTGAACCGCAACGAAGCTATTGTGTTCTTCGGCTGGGCGCCACACCCGATGAACGTCAATCAGAAAATGACCTACCTCACCGGCAGCGACAATGCGTTGGGGCCGAACGAAGGCGAGGCCAAAGTCTGGACCGTCACCGCGCCGGATTACGCTCAGCGATGCCCGAACGTCGAAAAGTTGCTGACCAACTTGACGTTCACCGCTGAAGAAGAGAGCCGGATGATGCAGCCGCTGCTGGACCATAAAGACGCTATAGCGTCGGCCAAACAATGGCTCAAAGATCACCCGCAAGACCTGCAACGTTGGCTTGCCGGGGTGAAAACTTTTGATGGCAAAGACGCTGCCACCAACCTGCAACTGACCAGCAATCCTTGATCTGATCGTGCATACCGATCCGCAGTCGCTTTCTCGGCTGCGGACGGGGCAACAACATCCCAAACTATTTAAAACCCGCCTGTAAGGAATTCTGAAATGAACCATGACGTCATCATCACCTGCGCACTCACCGGTGCTGGCGACACGACCGGGAGAAGCCACCTTGTCCCGATCACTCCGAAACAAATCGCTGCTGCTGCGGTTGAAGCTGCCAAAGCTGGCGCGACCGTGGTTCATTGCCATGTGCGCGATCCGGAAACCGGCAAATTCAGCCGCGACGTAGCGCTATACCGCGAAGTGATGGAGCGCATTCGCGAAGCCGACATCGACATCATCGTCAACCTCACGGCAGGCATGGGCGGTGACCTGGAGATCGGCGCGGGTGAAAACCCGATGGAGTTTGGCCCGAACACCGATTTAATTGGTCCACTGGCGCGCCTGGCCCACGTTGAAGCGTTGTTGCCGGAAATCTGCACCCTCGATTGCGGCACCCTTAACTTCGGCGATGGCGATACGATTTACGTCTCTACCCCAGCCCAATTGCGCGCTGGGGCCAAACGTATTCAAGAGCTGGGCGTGAAAGCCGAGCTGGAAATTTTCGACACCGGTCATTTGTGGTTCGCCAAGCAGATGATCAAAGAAGGTTTGCTGGATAACCCACTGTTTCAGCTGTGCCTGGGTATTCCATGGGGCGCACCGGCAGATACCACCACCATGAAAGCCATGGTCGATAACTTGCCGGAAAATGCGGTGTGGGCAGGTTTTGGAATTGGCCGCATGCAGATGCCGATGGCGGCCCAAGCGGTATTGCTTGGCGGCAACGTGCGGGTCGGCCTGGAAGACAACATCTGGCTGGATCGCGGCGTACTGGCCAGCAATGGCGCACTGGTTGAACGCGCCTCTGAAATCCTCAGCCGCCTGGGCGCTCGGGTCATGACCCCGGCTGAAGGCCGCATCAAAATGGGCCTGACCAAGCGCGGCTGATGCAATTCCCTGTACCGATGACATACAGCATTCAGGAACACACAATGACTTTTATTACCGACATCAAAACCTTCGCCGCCCTCGGCAGTGGCGTTATCGGCAGCGGCTGGGTTTCTCGCGCGCTGGCCCACGGCCTGGACGTTGTGGCTTGGGACCCGGCACCAGGCGCAGAAGCTGCTCTGCGTACACGCGTGGCCAATGCTTGGCCAGCGCTGGAGAAGAATGGCTTGGCCCAAGGCGCTTCGCAAGATCGCCTGCGCTTTGTCACGACTATCGAAGAATGTGTGTGCGATGCCGACTTCATTCAAGAAAGCGCGCCTGAGCGTCTGGACCTGAAACTTGAGCTGCACGCCAAAATCAGTGCCGCCGCCAAGCCCAACGCCCTGATCGGCTCCAGCACTTCAGGTCTGCTGCCGAGTGATTTCTACGAAGGCGCTACCCATCCTGAGCGCTGCGTGGTCGGTCACCCATTCAACCCGGTTTACTTGCTGCCACTGGTTGAAGTAGTCGGCGGCAAACATACCTCGCCTGAAGCTGTGCAAGCCGCTATCAGTATTTATAAATCATTAGGAATGCGTCCGTTGCACGTACGCAAGGAAGTCCCCGGCTTCATTGCCGACCGTTTACTGGAAGCGCTGTGGCGTGAAGCCTTGCACTTGGTCAATGACGGCGTTGCGACAACTGGCGAAATTGACGATGCGATCCGCTTCGGTGCTGGACTGCGCTGGTCCTTCATGGGTACGTTCCTGACTTACACACTCGCTGGCGGTGACGCTGGCATGCGCCACTTCATGGCCCAATTCGGTCCGGCGTTGAAACTACCGTGGACCTATTTGCCCGCACCAGAACTGACCGACAAGCTGATTGATGATGTGGTTGATGGCACCACCGAACAGCTCGGCGAACACAGCATCGCGGCTCTTGAACGCTATCGCGATGACTGCCTGATGGCCGTGCTGGAGGCAGTGAAGACGACCAAGGCCAAGCATGGAATGGCATTCAGCGACTGATGCAGACTGGATAATCTTCCGACATTGCACTAAACCTGTGGGGGTCGGCTTGCCGAGGAAGGCGGTGGACCAGGCGTCACTGAGTCAATCCATTCGCAGGCAAGCCTGCTCCTATAGGTTTTTGCTTTATTTAAGACTGATGGAATTTCCACCATGCCAGCACTTACCACCTACAAAACCCCGATCCTGGCCGACTGGGTCGATTACAACGGACATCTGCGTGATGCGTTTTATCTGTTGATTTTCAGCTACGCGACCGATGCCTTTATGGAGCACCTGGGTTTGGACAGCGATAACCGAGAAACCAGCGGCCATTCGTTGTTCACACTGGAATGTCACCTGAACTACCTGCACGAAGTGAAACTGGGCGAAGAGGTAGAAGTGCGCACGCAAATCGTCGGTCATGACCGTAAACGCGTGCACCTCTACCACAGCCTGCACAAACCCGGCAGCGACGATGCACTGGCTGCCAATGAGCAAATGTTATTGCACGTCAACCTAGCAGGGCCACGCTCGGCGCCTTTCAGCGAATCAGCGCTGAGCACCTTGCACGCCATGACCAATGAACAACAAGACTTACCGACACCTATCTGGATTGGCCGCGTAATAGCCCTGCCCGCCTGACAAACGCCATAAAAAAACCCGCATCGCTGCGGGTTTTTTCAATCAACCGGAACTCAGTTGACCTTGGCTTTCAGCTCGCCAGCTGCGTAACGCTGGTACATTTTTTCCAGCGAAATTGGCTTGATTTTCGAGGCGTTGCCGGCGGTGCCGAACGCTTCATAACGAGCGATGCAGATGTCGCGCATGGCAATGATAGTCGCGCCAAAGAATTTACGCGGGTCAAATTCGCTCGGGTTGGTTGCCATCAAACGACGGATAGCGCCAGTAGAGGCCAAACGTAAGTCGGTGTCGATGTTGACCTTACGCACGCCGTACTTGATGCCTTCGACGATTTCTTCAACTGGTACGCCGTAGGTCTCTTTGATATCGCCGCCGTATTCGTTAATGATTTTTAGCCATTCCTGCGGCACTGAAGATGAACCGTGCATGACCAGGTGAGTGTTGGGAATACGCGCGTGAATCGCTTTGATCCGATCAATCGCCAAGGTGTCGCCGGTGGGCGGCTTGGTGAACTTGTACGCGCCGTGGCTGGTGCCGATAGCAATGGCCAGAGCATCGACCTGAGTCTTCTTCACGAAGTCAGCAGCTTCTTCCGGGTCGGTCAACAGTTGGCTGTGATCAAGCACGCCTTCTGCGCCTACACCGTCTTCTTCGCCAGCCATACCGGTTTCCAGAGAACCCAGGCAACCCAACTCGCCTTCAACCGAAACACCACAGGCGTGAGCCATGGCCACGGTTTGCTGTGTCACGCGTACGTTGTACTCGTAGTCAGTCGGGGTCTTGCCATCTTCGGCCAGGGAACCGTCCATCATCACTGAGCTGAAGCCCAGTTGAATGGAGCGCTGGCAGATGTCAGGGCTGGTACCGTGATCCTGGTGCATGACCACCGGGATATGCGGGAACTCTTCGATTGCCGCGAGAATCAAGTGACGCAGGAACGGAGCACCTGCATATTTACGTGCGCCGGCCGAAGCCTGAACGATCACCGGGGAATTGGTCTTGTCAGCCGCTTCCATAATGGCGCGCATCTGTTCCAGGTTGTTGACGTTGAAGGCGGGGACTCCGTAGCCGAATTCGGCTGCGTGGTCCAACATCTGGCGCATGCTGATAAGTGCCATATTAGATCTCTCTCCCGGTAGGGTCGTTAATTCGTGCGAGCCTGCCTGATCGGTGGCTGCGATTCAATTTTTTTGCGCATGTTACACGTAAGTGCGCTTACTCGGTCCTCAAGCAACAAGCCCGTTTTAAAGCGCCTTGCAACCGCGGCCAATCAAATCATTGGTGGCAACCCAGTAAACCAGGCCTTCATCACCTTTTATGTGAAACGCTAAAACTCCATCGCTGTAAAGCTCACCGGAAGAACCCGGCTCGGGCTTTAAACGATAGACCTTGTCGCTACCCAGTAGGCGAAGATCAATCTCAGTTTTTGCGCTGTCGGCATAACGCCATAGCAGCGCGGCCTTGCTATCACACACCCAATTGGTCCAAGTGTCCGATTCCGGCACTGTCGGGCTCATGCTGGCGCAACCGCCAAGCACTGCAAGTGTTACGAGGGCGAATAGGCCTTTCATACCGTCTCCTGGTCGCCCCATGAAGCCTGACAAGTGCCAGTCACTTCGGTCGATCAGGGGCAATTCTGTTCTTTATTGCGATCATCAGTGGGCTCACCCGTGGCTTGCGCCTCAACCCGCTGATCATTTTGAGTCGTTGGCACGTCAACCTTCGCCGGGACGAGTACCTCGCAGGCCCGGGAATGCGTGCCGGAACTCATACAACCGGCCAATAACATACAACTGAACAACGTGATGAAAGCAACTTTCATGGCGAAACTCCTTCTTCTAAAAAGTAATCACTCCTACAAAGACCACTGCCAATCACCAACGTTGCCAAACCCACCGTCAAACGTCCCAAAACAGGCGTTTAACGACATCCTGAAGCTGCCCCTTTAGACGCAACGTCGTATTTTTCCAAGGCCTCCTGCCCGCCACGCTTATAGATAATCGGAACGGTCTCCGCTTGCCAGCCCGACTGATAACAACTCATGTACAACACTTGAGGCGCGACGGACACCTCATCGGCTTCCGGTGCGCCGGCACAGCCGGCCATCAGGCCGGTAATGATAAACAGCGGTAACCCTTTGACCATGTCACTGCCCTCTACCAAGCCTTTTTTTCAGCCCTTGGCACGTTGCTCCAACACTTCAACGGCGGGCAACACTTTACCTTCAACAAACTCAAGGAACGCACCGCCGCCCGTAGAAATGTAGGAGATTTGATCTGCTATGCCGTATTTATCGATGGCTGCCAGCGTGTCGCCGCCGCCCGCGATGGAGAATGCCGAACTCTCGGCAATCGCCTTGGCCAAAGTTTTGGTGCCTTCACCAAATTGATCGAATTCGAACACGCCCACTGGGCCGTTCCACAAAATGGTTTTGGAGGTTTTCAACAATTGAGCAAAGTGCGCGGCGGTTTGCGGGCCGATGTCGAGAATCATGTCGTCATCGGCCACATCTGCGACCAGCTTCACCGTCGCTACCGCGCTTTCAGCAAACTGCTTGGCGACTACTACGTCGGTCGGCAGGGGCACGCTGACCTTGGCAGCAATGGCACGCGCCGTGTCCAGCAAGTCTGGCTCATAGAGCGATTTACCCACGTTGTGCCCAGCCGCTGCGAGGAAGGTGTTGGCGATGCCACCACCGACGATCAATTGATTGCATATCGAGCTAAGGCTGTTGAGTACATCAAGCTTGGTGGAAACTTTGGAGCCAGCAACGATGGCAGCCATCGGCTGAGCTGGCGCGCTCAGGGCTTTGCCCAACGCATCCAGTTCGGCAGCCAACAACGGCCCGGCCACTGCCACTTTGGCAAACTTGGCGACGCCGTGGGTCGAACCTTCGGCGCGATGCGCGGTGCCGAAAGCGTCCATCACGAACACATCGCACAGAGCAGCGTATTTGTGCGCCAGCTCGTCGGTGTTTTTCTTCTCGCCCTTGTTGAAGCGCACGTTTTCGAACAGCACGATGTCGCCGGCCTTGATCTCGAAACCGTCCAGATAGTCGGCCACCAACGGCACTTCACGGCCCAAAGCTTTGCTCAGGTAGTCGGCAACCGGCTTGAGGCTGTTTTCCGCCGAGAACTCACCTTCGGTTGGACGGCCCAGATGCGAACAAACCATGACAGCCGCGCCTTTTTCCAGCGCCAACTTAATGGTCGGCAAAGAAGCCACGATTCGCGCGTCACTGGTTACCACGCCGTCTTTCAACGGGACATTGAGGTCTTCGCGGATCAATACACGCTTACCTTGCAGGTCGAGGTCGGTCATTTTCAACACGGTCATGAGGCAATCCCTGTTTTATTGTGGGTGATGCACGGCGTTCAGATAGTGATCGGCAACGTCGAGCATTCGATTGGCAAAACCCCACTCGTTATCGAACCAAGCCAGCAAGTTCACCAGCCGTGGGCCGGAAACGCGGGTCTGACTGGCATCGACAATGGCCGAGTGGGGGTCATGGTTGAAATCACAACTGGCATGCGGCAATTCGGTGTACGCCACCAGCCCTTTCAACGGGCCGCTGGTGGCGGCCTCACGCAGGATCCGGTTGATCTCGGCAGCATCGGTATCGCGCGCAACTTGCATCGTGATGTCGAGGCACGAGACGTTGACCGTCGGGACACGCACAGCTTTGGCCTGAATTCGCCCGGCAAGTTCCGGCAACAGCCGTTCAATGCCGCGTGCTAGACCAGTGGACACCGGAATAATCGACTGAAACGCCGAACGGGTGCGTCGCAGGTCTTCATGGTGATACGCATCAATGACCGGCTGATCATTCATCGCCGAGTGAATCGTAGTGATCGTGATGTATTCCAACCCAAGGGCCTGGTCCAGCAAGCGCAGCAATGGCACGCTGCAATTGGTGGTGCAGGACGCCGCGGATACCAGCAATTCACTGCCGGTCAGCTTTTGCTGATTGATGCCATAGACGATGGTGGCGTCGACATCCGCTTCGCTGGCCATCGGTTGCGAGAACAGCACGCGGGGCGCACCGGCATCGAGAAAACGCTGGCCATCGGTGCGCGTGTGAAACGCGCCCGAGCATTCAAGTACCAGATCAACGCCCAACCCGGCCCAGTCGATGCCTTCCGGAATCGCGCTGCGCAGGACTTTGATACGGTGATCATTAATGTGCAGGTAGTCGCCTTCGACCCGCACGTCGCCGGGGAAGCGACCGTGGGTGGAATCGAAGCGCGTGAGGTATTCCACACTGGCCATGTCCGCCAGATCGTTGATCGCAACCACTTGAAAACCGGCTTTCGCCCCTCGCTCACACAGCGCACGCAAGACACAACGACCGATGCGGCCGTAGCCGTTTAAAGCAACTTTGTAGAGGCGTGGTTGTGGCTGAGGCATGGGGTTCTCACAGGCGGGTATTGGACCTGTGGGAGCAGGCTTGCCGGCGAATCAGACGACGCGGTAGATCTGGGTGACCCGCATCAAGCTATCGCAAACAAGCCTGCTCCCACAGGAGTGTGGCAGTGTCGTAAGACCGTAATTAGTCTTCCAACAGTTCTTCAGCCGTACTCAGGATGTTTTCCAGGGTGAAGCCGAACTCTTCAAACAAGAGGTTCGCAGGCGCCGACTCGCCGAAGGTAGTCATGCCGATGACACGACCTTCCAGGCCTACATATTTGTACCAGTAGTCTGCGTGAGCAGCTTCGATGGCAATACGCGCGCTGACTTGCAGCGGCAGCACGGTTTGCTTGTACATAGCGTCCTGAGCTTCGAAGACGCTGGTGCACGGCATGGACACCACGCGCACGTTGCGACCTTGTGCCGACAATTGATCATAAGCCAGTACCGCCAGACCCACCTCAGAACCGGTAGCAATCAGGATCAGCTCCGGCTCGCCGACGCAATCACGCAGCACGTAACCACCACGGGCGATGTCGGCCAGCTGGGTAGCGTTGCGCGATTGGTGCGTCAGGTTCTGGCGCGAGAAGATCATCGCCGACGGCCCATCGTTACGTTCGATAGCGTACTTCCAGGCCACTGCTGTTTCAACGGCATCGGCTGGGCGCCAAGTATCGAGGTTCGGCGTGGTGCGCAGGCTGGTCAACTGCTCGATTGGCTGGTGTGTCGGGCCGTCTTCGCCTAGACCGATAGAGTCGTGAGTAAACACATAGATCACGCGCTTCTTCATCAACGAAGACATACGCACCGCATTACGGGCATATTCCATGAAGATCAGAAAGGTTGCGCCATACGGAACAAAACCACCGTGTAACGCGATGCCATTCATCATGGCGCCCATGCCGAACTCGCGTACACCGTAATGCAGGTAATTGCCGTTGGCGTCTTCGCCAGTGATGCTCTTGCAGCCTTTCCAGATCGTCAGGTTGGAACCGGCCAGGTCAGCCGAACCGCCGAGGAACTCAGGCAGTAACGGGCCCATCGCGTTCAGTGCATTCTGGCTGGCTTTGCGGCTGGCGATGGTCTCGCCCTTGGCGTTGACTTCAGCGATATACGCAGCCGACTTCGAGGCAAAATCAGCCGGCAACTCACCGCTCATGCGGCGAATCAGTTCGTTGGCTAATTCAGGAAACTCACCCGCGTAGGCAGCGAACCGCTGGTCCCAGTCAGCCTCCACCGCCAAACCGGATTCTTTGGCACTCCATTCGGCATAGATGTCAGCCGGGATTTCGAAAGGACCGTAGTTCCATTTCAACGCGGCACGGGTCAAGGCGATTTCGTCGGCACCCAGTGGAGCACCGTGACAATCTTCCTTACCTTGCTTGTTCGGCGAACCAAAACCGATAGTGGTCTTGCAGCAGATCAGCGTTGGTTGGGCGCTTTTACGAGCGGTTTCGATAGCAACCTTGATTTCATCAGCATCGTGACCGTCGACATTTCGGATCACTTGCCAGTTGTAAGCCTCAAAACGTTTTGGGGTGTCGTCAGTGAACCAGCCTTCAACTTCGCCATCAATCGAAATGCCGTTGTCATCGTAGAACGCGATCAGCTTGCCCAAACCCAAGGTGCCAGCTAACGAGCTGACTTCATGGGAAATGCCTTCCATCATGCAGCCATCGCCTAGAAACACGTAGGTGTGGTGATCAACAATGTCATGGCCTGGGCGGTTGAACTGCTCGGCCAGCACTTTTTCGGCGAGGGCAAAACCGACGGCGTTAGCCAGCCCCTGGCCCAGTGGACCGGTGGTGGTTTCGACGCCTGGGGTGTAGCCATATTCGGGGTGGCCCGGCGTGCGACTGTGCAGTTGACGAAAATTCTTCAGGTCGTCAATCGACAAGTCATAACCGGTCAGGTGCAACAGCGAGTAAACCAGCATCGAACCGTGGCCGTTGGACATGATGAAGCGGTCACGGTCGGCGAACGACGGATTGCTCGGGTTGTGCTTGAGGAAGTCACGCCACAGCACCTCGGCGATATCCGCCATGCCCATAGGGGCACCGGGATGGCCGCTGTTGGCTTTTTGCACGGCATCCATGCTTAGGGCACGAATGGCATTGGCACGCTCACGACGGCTGGGCATCGCTGATCTCCTGGGGCTGAAAAGAATGGGATCTGAAAAAGGGGAGCATTTTCCCTCACGCACTGCTTGGGGGCAATCACAGAACGTGTTTTTCCTGCAATTCAAGCCTGCGGACTTGCTAACGGGCGCTCTTAAAAAGGGCGTGGCGCCGACGCCAGTCGTAAAACGCCACTTATCGACCAATATCAAAACTTTTTGATATTGCACTTGCGAGTCGACCAGTCGCTCTCTAGACTGCCGCCCTATGAACTTACGCGTGCCTGCCATTCGCCATGAATACAGTGACGACTTGGCCGCCTTGTGCAAAGCCGGGGGCGATCCGCTGCGACTCAATGTGCTGCGCGCCTTGGCCAACGATTCATTTGGCGTTTTAGAGTTGGCGCAAATTTTTGCCATCGGCCAATCCGGCATGAGCCACCATTTAAAGGTGCTGTCTCAAGCGGAACTGGTGGCGACGCGCCGCGAAGGCAATGCGATTTTTTACCGTCGCGCCCTGCCCCACGTAGGACTACCGGGCGGCCGGTTACATGCGGCGCTGCTCGACGAAGCCGATGATTTGACCTTGCCGGGCGACGTCCAGGCGCGTATCAGCCTGGTGCATCGGCAGCGAGCAGCCGCCAGCCAGGATTTTTTTGCCCGAATTGCGGAAAAGTTTCGCGCCCAGCAAGACTTGATCGCCGGTTTACCGCAATACCGCGAGAGCCTATTGTCGCTGCTGGACAAACTCAGCTTCGGCCACGACGCAACGGCGGTGGAAGTGGGTCCCGGCGACGGTGGATTCTTGCCCGAGCTGGCACGGCGTTTTCGTCACGTCACTGCACTGGATAACAGTCCGGCAATGCTGGAGCTGGCCCGTCAGGTGTGCAAACGCGAAGCGCTGGGTAATGTCGAGTTGCAACTGGCCGACGCCTTGAGCGACGCCGATGTACGCGCCGATTGCGTGGTGCTGAATATGGTGCTGCACCATTTCGCCGCGCCAGCCGAAGCATTGAAACAGCTTGGTCGTTTGCTGCAACCAGGCGGTAGCTTATTAGTGACAGAGTTGTGTAGCCACAACCAGAGTTGGGCCAAGGAGGCCTGCGGCGATCTTTGGTTGGGTTTTGAACAGGATGATCTGGCCCGTTGGGCCATCGCTGCGGGACTTGTTCCCGGGGAAAGCCTCTATGTAGGCCTACGTAATGGTTTCCAGATTCAGGTTCGCCACTTTCAGCGACCCACTGGCGACACTCACAATCGGTACAATTCAGGAAACCCGTCCAGATGAGCGAATACTCCCTTTTCACCTCCGAATCCGTGTCTGAAGGGCATCCGGACAAAATTGCCGACCAGATTTCCGATGCGGTTCTGGACGCCATTATTGCCGAAGACAAGTTTGCCCGCGTGGCCTGCGAGACACTGGTGAAAACCGGCGTAGCAATCATCGCCGGTGAAGTGACCACATCTGCCTGGGTCGACCTCGAAGACATCGTGCGTAACGTAATCATCGATATTGGCTACAACAGTTCCGACGTCGGCTTTGACGGCGCGACCTGCGCGGTGATGAACATCATTGGCAAGCAATCGGTAGACATCGCCCAAGGCGTTGACCGCAGCAAGCCGGAAGATCAAGGCGCTGGAGATCAGGGCTTAATGTTTGGCTATGCCAGCAACGAGACCGACGTCTTGATGCCTGCGCCGATCACCTTCTCCCACGCGCTGGTCAAGCGTCAGGCCGAAGCCCGCAAATCCGGCCTGTTGCCATGGTTGCGTCCGGATGCCAAATCCCAGGTCACGTGCCGCTATGAGAACGGCAAGGTCGTGGGCATCGATGCCATCGTATTGTCGACCCAGCACAACCCTGAAGTGAGTTACAAAGACCTGCGTGAAGGCGTGATGGAACTGATCGTCAAACATGCGCTGCCCGCTCATTTGTTGCACAAAGACACCCAGTTCCACATCAACCCGACTGGCAACTTCATCATCGGTGGCCCGGTGGGCGACTGCGGCCTGACCGGTCGCAAGATCATCGTCGACACCTACGGCGGCATGGCCCGTCACGGCGGCGGCGCGTTCTCCGGCAAAGATCCATCGAAGGTTGACCGTTCCGCCGCCTACGCCGGTCGTTACGTGGCAAAAAACATCGTCGCCGCAGGCCTGGCTGAGCGCTGCGAAATTCAGGTGTCCTACGCCATCGGCGTCGCACAACCCACTTCAATCTCGTTGAACACTTTCGGAACCGGGAAGCTCTCCGATGACCTGATCATCAAGCTGGTTCGCGAGCACTTCGACCTGCGTCCTTACGCGATCACCACCATGCTTGACCTGCTGCACCCGATGTACCAAGCCACTGCTGCCTACGGTCACTTCGGCCGCACCCCGGTAGAAATGACTGTCGGTGATGACACTTTCACCGCTTTCACTTGGGAAAAAACCGACCGCGCCGACGGCCTGCGCGCTGCTGCTGGTTTGTAATACGCGTTAGCTTCAAATCGCCCAGTCGATGCAGGTCGGCTGGGGCTTTTTTGTTGCCACAGTTCGATCTCATGGTTTGACTGCTGCTACCCCCGCCGCGCCACCAGCAGAAACGACGCCGCACTGGCCAATAAACCCGCGCGCACCCGGTTGAACAATCGCTTGCCACTCGGCTTGGCCAACAGCCGCCCCAGCCCACCACTGCATGCCCGCGCAAAGCCAACGCGAGGCGTTGCTGATCGACAACAGGTTGTTAGCGCCCGGGGCCATGTCAGGGCGAAGCAGGCCGGTATAAATACCAGCAACGTGGAAAGATTCATCGCAAGCCTCCCGCAAGCATTGAAGAAGGCCGATTGTCTGGTTGGCTGCCGGACTGTTCAAGGTACAGCTGCGGAGCAAATCTGTAGTGCTTGCCCGGGTCGAAAGTGGTTGAGCGTTCTAGCCCCGGCGACAGGGTTGTTATCTGTTCGGCGTAGCATTTACGATAAAACCCTAAATAGCATTAAAATCGCCCACAGGACGCTTTATATAGCCATTCAACATTTAACTTACCCAGTTATTCGCAATCACGCCTATTACCAATCCGAATATAAATACGCAACGTATTGAAATAAATAAAAATAGCCAAACTTTAATCCAGCACCTGCACAGTTGCCGCTTATGTATCACCCTCCTACACTTACCCTGCAGCCACACGTTAACACTGTCCCTTAAGATCTATTACAGGACGTTATATCATGGACGACAATATTGCATCTGCGACCTATGGAAAACTATTCCCTGAACAAGTTGCCGACAAATGCTCAGCCGACGCATTCGAATCCAATAACGGGCCGCTGGCCTACCTTTACGCCCTCTACCAGCAGGCACTGAGTTTTGAAGCAAAGGGTGATGCCGGGACCCAGATCACGCTCGCCACCCGACGTCCGGATATCGGCGAGCTGGTTCTGGACCAGGCGAGCCTCGATAACCAGATGCCTGCGCTGACGCTGGTGATCGAGGCGATGAGCCGACAGGCCCGTTTTCAAGCGGGCGAGAAGAAAAAGCTGGCTCAGGAGATTGCCGAAGCTCAACACCCGGTCCAGTTGCCGTTTCATTATCCGCTTGAACAGATCAAAGCCACGCTGGGTTACAAGAAAAGCTCGCTGTTCAATCTGCTTCAGCAGTCTGGCTACAACTATCCAAATTTCACCAACGGTAACTTGCGCAACGCCGAAATGATAAAGGTCATGCGCACCGCCACGGGTTTTAGTTCAGCGCTGCAATCGTTGCTGCTCGATAAAAGCGACAGCACGGGCGCTGACTTTCTACAGACGCGGTACGGCGTAACGGGCAGCACTGCGCAAGCCATTGAACAGCTGACCAGCGTCGAATTTCTTTGCCTCAAGACTGCCCTGAAACCGGAGGCTATCCTGGATCTACTAGCCACTTCCGGCATTCCTGATGATGGCAAGGAAGCACTTACAACGGTCAAGCAATCCAGTGCCTACGCACCTGTCGGCGAAGGCAGCCCGGTGCCGATCGCGGGCCACGTCCATGGTGCGGTGTTCATCAACAACGCAACTGCTCCCGCCTTGTCATTGGAAGATACCCAAAGTGGACCCGGCATCAGCCTTCGCATCAAAGGCGCCACCGCCGATCATTTTGGCCGCATGCACAAGATCATCCACCTGCAACACGCCCTGCAACTGCCGTTTGCCGACGTCGATCTGCTGGTGATGTCAGCCCTACGGGCCGAAGGCCAGACCCAAGATTTTTACATCAGCGAAAAAACGCTGCGAGCACTGGGCGTTTTCTGCCATCTGCGTAGCGAATATGACGTGACTGCCGAACAGTTCGCGGCGTTGATCTACGGCATAACACCTTATGCCGTGGGTGACACAATCCCGTTCCTCAACCGGGTTCTTGATGGCCCAGGCCCGGGACAACTGGCAGTCGTTGAGGGCGCACTACTGCTCGACGGCAGGGAGTTCGACATCAGTGGGGGCGTCAACAGCAATGGCCAAAGCGCTTTGCAGTCGCCTATCGGAGATATCTGCCGTGCTTTCGCGCTGAAAGAATGGCAGGCAAGCGCATACCTGGCCCAGGTAACACAAGCTTTAGGGCTGAAGAAACCTGCGCTGTCGCTGCCGGTGTTTTCCTCGCTTTACCGGCTGACCCGACTGCCTCGCCTGTTACGAACCCCCATGACCGACGGCATGAGCCTTATTTCACTGTTGGCGACAGATAATCCCGATGTATTTCAGATGCTGGCCGGCACGCCCCGGATTGGCGGCGACCAGAAGCAGGCCGACATCCTTGATGTGCTGATCGCAGCGGCGAACCTCGCTAAGTGGCTGAAGCAGAAAAACATTTGCGCGCAAGCTCTATTACGCTGGGTCACACCACAGCCCGACCTCAGCTCAGTCAAATCCGGGTCTTTGTACAGCCTGGATGAGAGCATTACGCAAACGCTGAGAGATGCATTTCCCCGCCTCAGAAACTCGCTATTGAGCGACGCGCGGATCACGCAGCAGATCGGTACGGACATCGTGCCTGATTCGAACTCATGGCTAAGCACCCTGGCGACCTGGGTGGATGCTCAGGGGCTGGTGAAAACAATTGAACCGTCCTCAACCGAGGCCCTTGCAGACAAGCTGGCAGCAGAGCTGCAAGGCAAGCTGAAAAATGCCAACCCTATGCATCAGGCTCAAATAGACCTTGATGAGGTGGCTGCCAAGCTGAAACAGCTGATTGACAATGCGCTGGTCGCTCAAGAGGACATCCTCAAACACGTCATTAGCACGGCATTCGGTAAAGCCCATGATGGCTCTGCGCTAACAGCCGCACATGCTCTGCCGCTGCTACGCTGGATCAATGAGACCGGCTTCAACCTGCTGGCGGATATGATGGCAGCTGCCAAGGACTCCGCCGCAAATCCAAAGGCGCCATTAAAAGGGCTCAGTATTGAATTATGGAGCGAACTTTCCAGACATGCGCAGGCTGTCATCCAGCTGCACCTTAGCAGTACGGGGCTTACGGCGCTGCTCGACCATCCTGCCTGGTTCAATCTGGAGGATGAAGACGTCGACCGGAACAATCAAAACCCACCAACCGCCCCGTCACTGGACCTTGATCTGTGCTACCAGGTTAGCCGTTACCGTTACTGGATTGAGAAGTGCCAGGCCATTGGATTTGAGGAAGCCGACGCCCTCGATTTTTTTGTGAAATACCCAGCCAGCAACGAGCCGGGGGCAGTCAAAGCGGCGGCGCAACGACTGGGAGAACTGATCGGATGGAACGCCAACGAAACGATGCTGGCGATGCCCTATGTAACAGTCATCAAGGAAGCCACCGTCCTCACAGATTCCCCGAAAACATTCGACAACTTCCTCAGCACCCTGACCAGTTCCGAGTTGGGTTATTACAACTTTTGTGAGAGGTCTGTCGGACTGACCGGGCTGGGCGTTCTTCTCTATAAGCATGTGAAAAACCGGAGTGCCTACCCCAATGCAAATGCGGTGTTTGCAAAATTTGAACAGTTCCTTGCCAATAATCCAGGCCCGCTTAAAGTCACCCAGGAACACTATCTTTCCGACACCTGGAAGGACATCAACAAAAACGCAGAAAAATCAAAAATTGTGACGCTTGAAGTCTACGTTCCCGACAAGAAAATAAATGCCATTGAATATGAAGCGCGACCTTGCGTCCCGAATACCATCAGCGATATTGATTGGGTACTTCGCCTCCGGTCCCTGGGTGAAACAACCGGCCTGAGCTGCCAGTCACTGATGGAACTGTCCCGGCTCGATGAACAGCCGCCCTATGAAAACGTCCATACCGCTGCGCAGTTTTTGTTAGGTGCATGCAACGATGAGGGACTTGCCATAATAGAGCCCGCTTTGCAGGAGAATTGGCGGGACGCACTGGCAGCTTATCTACTGGGTTACTGCGCGCCGTCGAATACTGCGCTTCAGCCGCTCCTGTCGAGTATCGATGATCTTTCCAGCTACTTTCTGACGGACATCCTGGTCAGTTCAGCCGTAAAAACCCATAAAGTCATTCAGGCGACCGCCAGCTTGCAGCACTATTTACACAGGCTGTTTGCGCGCCTTGAACCAGGCTATTCAAGCACCCTCATCGCGCGGGACGAGTCGAACTTCTGGCAGCGTTATCTGAGTGAGTATGGGTCCTGGAAAATATGGCGGACGCAGCTTAACCATCCTGAAAACCTGATTTATTACGCCAACCGCCCTAACAAGAGCAGTGCGTTCCAATCACTGGAAGTGGAGCTCAACCAAGGGAAGCTGGACACTGAGCTGCTGCAAACGGCAATCACCAGTTACCTGACCAAATTCGAGCAAACCAGCAATCTGCAAGTGGTCAGTGGCTATCTGGATGGCGTCGACCCCAAGAACGACACTTATCACTTTATCGGCAAAACCAATGCCTCCCCCGCGGAGTATTACTGGCGGTCAATGGACATGGGGTTGCGTGACGACAAGGAGCGCCTGAGTCCGCTTGCGTGGACCGAGTGGGAAAAGATCGCCGTTTCAATGAGCGGCCAGACAGTCCAGAGTTGCTATACCGACCCGGCCACGCAATCGCAATACAAGTGCGATGCCATTCGCCCTGTCATCATTGAAGGCCGTCCTTATGTTTTCTGGGTCGAACGCGGTACCGTCGGCCTGCCCAGTGCGGATGAAAAAAACCAGACGCCCACCAAATTCAAGAAACTCAGCGTGCAGTACATCTACAAGCAGAGCGATGGTTTCTGGGCACCCCCCAATGAACTCATCTGCCTTGATGGCACACGTGACGGCACCCGGTTGCCTGATAAAGATAACCCCTACCTGAAAGACGACACCTATCAACCTGGCTTGATTGCTCTGGTCGATATCGAAGGGGAGCGTGCCAGGGATCCATGGCTGACGGTAATGCTGTACAACTGCGCTTACGCACCCGCTACCTCGAAAGCGAATCAAGATAAGGAGGAATCTAAAACATACGGCAATCTCGACACGGATTACTTTGTCGAAGCACGTGATTTGCTGCTGATCGATAAAAAACAGTTCCAGAACACTGATGAGACAAAGAAATTCAGCAAAATAGCCTTTAACTCGTATCAGGATGTCAGAAAAATTCAGCATCCCTATACAGGGGATGGGGTCGATATTACGTTTAAAAAATCATCATTCGGAGAGACCGGTTTTGCGCTGGAAAACTACAAGACAGATATCCTAAGCACGCCAGAGCTGCGTGACCATGGTGAAATATTTTATACAACGTATATCGAGACAAAGACCGCATCAAACGCATCAGGTTTTGTCCAAGACATCATTAAAAACCATCCATTAATAAAACAATTACCTTTCCTCTCGGAGAGAGAAGGAGACCGGGTGGGTGTTGAGCCCTTTGTAAAGGTCCTAAATAAAGCAGGTATACCAGTAAAGAGCCAAACTATCGGTCAACTTTCCCAGTTGCAATACTCATTAATTTTTTCAAGAAACGCGTCGGAAAGCTCAATAACCGCAATGCTTACACCTGAAAAGTCAGTCACCCTTACGGCGCACTACCCTAAAATAGTTATAGATCCATCCATCACCCCAACACTCAATTCCACGAGCATCAATACCACGTTCATGGCAGACGGTACTTCTTACACCATCACACATACACAAACCAATCTCTCACTGTCACCCCGAACACCTCCGACACTTTCAATTGAAATTGCGAGCGCTGGAACGTCCCCCCTTGGCATCGGCTACTCGGTCACTTGTGACAACCAGCTAATTTCCGAGAAAGCAGAGCGAGCCTACAGAACGACCGATTCAGCTCCGTGGACATACACCCTTCAGCTACAACAGCCCGAGCACTTGCTTGAAGACAGTTTCAGGGTCGAGTTTTACATCCAGGGCAAACTGGTGGCATCGGTGCCTATGGACATCATCATCAACCCGAAAGCCTGCCAACCTATAGAGCTCAGGCTCTATGCCAAGGGGCCTAAAGAGACATCTTTCCGCAAACTGACCGAAGAAAGTGTGGTGGCTAACGGGCAGGCAACTCTTACTCAGGTTTATCCATGGACAGACATGGGCTCCTACACATTCGCGCTGTGCGAAGCCGGGGATCCTCTACAAAACGTGTTCACCACATTCGACATCCGGTTATTGGGCCTGGATGAGAAATGGGACATCTCTATCAAACGAAACGACCAGCAAGCCCAGTATCTGGACCTGAGTGCAGTTGCCGATCAGGCACCGATATTTCCCTCCAACGCGATTCGCCTCAATACGTTGTTTGGCAAAAAGCTGGTGTCCCGTGCGGCGCGCAGTGTTGAACGAGCCCTGGAGTGGGAGGCTCAATTCATTGAAGAACCCACCATCGACCCGAACGCCCCCACACCCTCTGTCGACTTCCATGGCGCCAATGGCGCTTACTTCCGGGAATTGTTCCTGTATTTGCCAGACCTGGTGGCCACCCGCCTGAGCGAACAACAACAGTTCGACGAGGCCGAGCGTTGGTACACGCAGTATCTGTTTGATCCCTACCGGACACAAAAAGACGAAAAGAAACGTCCTCCACTTTGGAATACCCGACCACTGGCGGAAGCAGGGTCTGGCAACTCAGAGCCTCGAAAGGCTATAGATCCCACAGCGCGAGCTTTCATGCTTTCACGGTATTACCGGCAGGCCGTGTTCCTTTCGCTGCTGGATAACTGGCAACACCAGGGGGATCACTTTTATCGGCAACTCACTCCCGGCAGCCTCAACCATGCCTGGCTGTGCTATCAGAAAGCGCTGAAGCTCATCGGGCCGCTGCCAGAGCGCACCTCAGTCTCTCGCTGGATTCCGGTGACGCTGAATGCCGTGAGCAACTGGATCTTTCGCGCACCTATCAACGAACGCGTCACCAGCGCCCGGAAAACCCTGGAGCGTCGTCTTTTCAATCTCCGGCACGGACTGACTCTGGATGGCAAAATTTTGCCTGTCATGGACTGGAGCAAAGAAGGCACAGACGCGTTCGGCTTCGGCCAGCGAGGTGTCGGTCAGCTCGTCAGCAGCTACAACAGCGACCGGGCTCAAATACCCGGGTATCGCTTCCGTCAGTTGATACCCATGGCACGCGCGGCAGTGCAACAACTGCAGGACATGGGCCGCCATTACATGAAGCTTATGGAGGATGAGTTCAACACCACACTCTCGGTGCTGCTCAAACAGCAGGAAATCCGGATTTCCGACTTCACCTTGAAACTCAAGCAGGAGTCGATCAACTCTTTCAAAGCCAAGAAAGAAACCTTGCAGTTGAGCAGACAGGTAGCCGTGTCGAGAAAAGACTTCTACGCAAACCTGATTCAGATCGGCCGATCACCGATGGAAGAAGCCGCCACCGGACTCATCTGGACTTCAGCCGTCATGAAAAGCATGTCGATCCCTTTCCAGATTGCGGCAGGCATCACCGAAGGCGTAGTCCCCACCATTTACGGATTGGCGTTCGGTGGCAACAAGCCCTATGCACCCATGGCGAAAACTGCGCTGGCGCTGGAGATATCGGGCGAAGCCAGCAAATTCGTCTCGGAACAGTTGCTGGTCGAAGCAGGCTACGAACGCAGGGCCATTGAATGGGAGTTCGAGCTGAAACAAGCCGAACTGGACATCCAGTCCGTTGACCAGCAGCTCAAAGAAGCCAACATTGAGCTCAATGCAGCGACCCTTAGCCTGGACGAGGCTCACGCCGAACGCGCAAACCTGGAAGAAGCCCATGTCGCCATGACTACCGGCTTCACGATCATCCCTGTCTATAACTGGCTGGTCGCTCGTCAGGAGCTGCTGTACGGTCCAGCCTACGACGCCGTGCTGTCTTTGTGTCTGGGTGTGGAAGCCGCCTGGCGCTACGAGATTGGCGACTACAGCAGCCCAGCCTTCATCAAGACCAGCGCCTGGGCTGACGCCTATAAGGGGATGTTGGCGGGAGAGTCCCTGCTGGTCGACTTGCAGGAGATGGAAAACGCTTATACGCAACGCAACGAACGGCGCCTGAGCATCCGGAAAACCATTGATGTGAAGGGCATACAAACGGCCGCCGAGTGGCTTTCGACCATTAAGGCACTTACCGCTACTCCTATCAGCTTCGAATTAAAATCCGTCGATTTCGACAAAAACTACCCAGGCCATTACCTGCGGCAACTCAAACACGTATCGGTTTCGTTCGTCATGAACTCGGACGCTGGTGCAAGCCTGGGAAACGTCAGCGCAATCCTCACTCAAACAGACAGCACCACGCTGGTTGAGCCCGACCTTGAGGGCGCAGCGTATTTATATGCCCCCGTGGCCAAGGCCCCTACCTGCATAAAACGGAACTTGCGTGCTCAGCAACAGATAGCCCTGTCTTCTGCGGTAGCGGATGATGGCCTGGGCCTTGGCAAAGCTGACTGGGCCTATGAGCTGCTTTTCCACGACGGCCGATACCTTCCCTTCGAAGGCACTGGCGCCGTCTCACGCTGGCAGCTGGCTTTTCCAGATGCCGATTTTGTGAAAGGGCTTCTGGCTGCCGACGGAAAAACAACGCTGGTCAACACCATCCAGATTCACCTCGTCTACACCGCGTTGGATGGAGGCAAGGAGTTTACCGACAAGGTGAAAACACTCCTGCAAACCAGCCAATAGCCTGGTCCGTCGTATCCACCGCAGGTTGCACAGCCATGCGTAACCTGCGGCACACGATGGTCCGCAGATAACACCCGGTAACCAACCCCCAATCGCAGACTGTTTTCAAGCCGCGTAGGCTTTCTTGCCTCACCCAAGCAAGGACGCTTCCATGCCACTTTCCCTTCGTCTTCTCACCTTCACCTCCCTGTCCTTTCTCTCCATCACTGCCATCGCCCAAACCTGCCCCGACTGGTCTTCCGCAAAAGCCCGAAATGAAATCGCCCTGCAGCAGGCGCAGATCGAGCAGTGGGATGACAGCTATCATCGCCAAGGTGTCTCGCTGGTCGCCGACGAACTGTACGACCAGTCGCGTCAACGACTTGGTTATCTAAGCAGCTGCTTTGCGAGCCCGCCAGCCGCCGACAATCCGCTGAAAACGGCGGGTGGGCCAATACAGCACCCGACCCCTCACACTGGCCTGAACAAACTGCTCAGTGAGCGCGCCGTGCAAAGCTGGCTCAAGGATCGCCAGGATGTGTGGATTCAACCAAAGGTTGATGGCGTGGCCGTGACGCTGGTCTATGAAAAGGGCCGTTTCAAGCAGGCGATCAGTCGTGGTGATGGGCTCAGGGGGCAGGACTGGACGCACCACGCGCGATTGATTCCGGCGATCCCACAGCAGCTGCCGGTTGCGGAGGACGTGCTGCTCCAGGGGGAATTGTACTGGCGGTTGCAAAATCATATTCAAGCCGACGCTGGCAGCCTGAATGCGCGCAGCAAAGTCGCCGGACTTTTAGCCCGGAAAACCATTAGGCCGGATGAAGCCGCCAGCATCGGGTTATTTGTCTGGGATTGGCCTTCCGGCCCCGAGCGCCTGAACGAACGCCTTGCTGGCCTCAGCGCCATGGGTTTCAGCGACAGCGAACTGTATAGCAAGCCACTGCAAAGCTTTGAGCAGGCGCGAACACTACGTGAGCATTGGTATCGCAGCGGCTTACCGTTCGCCAGCGACGGCGTGGTCATGCGCCAAAGTCAGCGACCTCCCGCCGAGCGTTGGCAGGCCAAGGCGCCGTATTGGGTGGTCGCCTGGAAATATCCATACGCCCAAGCGCTGGCACAGGTGCGCAAGGTCAATTTCAACATCGGGCGCAGCGGTAAAATCACCCCGGTCCTGGACATCGAACCAGTTCAACTGGACGACCGGCAGATCAAACGGATCAGCGTTGGTTCGCTACAACGTTGGCAGCAGTTGGACATCCGGCCGGGCGATCAAGTGGCCATCAGCCTGGCGGGTTTAACTATTCCAAGGCTGGACAGCGTGGTTTCACGCAGTGTCGAGCGCGCTGAACTGAAGGTTCCAGTGGCGAGCAATTATCACTTTTTGTCGTGCTGGCAGCCTAGCGCCGGATGCGAAAGCCAGTTTCAGGCGCGCTTGACGTGGCTAAGTGGCAAGAACGGTTTGGCGCTGAGCGGCGTGGGCCCCGGTACTTGGGACAGGTTACTCAAGGCCGGAAGCGTTAACGGCCTGCTCGACTGGATGAGCCTCGACGCAGCGGATATCGCGAACATTTCCGGCTTTGGTGAACGCAGCAGCGTTAGACTGTCGGGCAGTTTTCAAAGCGCTCGACAACAACCGTTTCAGCGCTGGGTAAAAGCATTGGGCTTGCCACCAACTTCCGGTATCGAGCTAAGCAACCAATGGCGAGATTTGGCGTCAAAGAGCGTCGAGCAGTGGCAAGCCGAACCGGGAATTGGGCCGGGACGCGCTGTGAAGCTCAGCGCTTTTTTCAATGACCCCCAGGTTCAGGCGCTGAGTGAGCATTTGCGAATGCAAGGTATTGAAGGTTTTTAATCAGGAAGCTCATATGAAATTTTTGCCGCCGATGGTTCTGCTCGCCGCTTGCAGCGCGCTGGCCATGGCGCTATTCGCCGCAGAATACCCCCCGCAGCCCCCACCACTGACGGGCTGCACCGCCAAGCGTCAGGACATCATCATCCAGCTCGACCAAGCCAAAACAAGTGGCAACAAAGAACAACAGTCCGAGTTGGAGAATGCCTTGAGCAAGGCAACAACCAACTGCACCGATGCGTCGTTGCTTAAACAACTGGAGCAGAAAGTGCTGGACGCCAAGCACGAAGTCAGCCGCCGTCAGTCGGACTTGAACAAGGCCATGAGCAAGGGCGACGCCGACAAAATCAACAAGCGAAAAGACAAACTGGCGGAGTCGCGCAAGGAGTTGCAGAACGCGCAGTTAGAGCTGGAAAGGATTGAGCCGAGTGATGATTGAAGGCTATTCGTAGCGGACTGCACTCAGAGTGCAGGGCGCACCCGCGAACCTTCGCAACAATCGCGCCTGCAATCAGGCATTTCAGTCTGTTGTTTTAGTGATCGCGAAACTCTTTATGGCAGGCCTCGCATGCGTCCTGCACCTTCTGCACCGCAGGTTTGAGATTGCTCGCGCTGAAAGGCCTGGCATTGGTGGCAACCACCAATTCACCGGTCGCGGATTCAAGCGAGCGAGCCAGTTGTTGAAAGCGAGCCTGTTTCTGCCAGACATCATCCTTGGCGCTGCTGTGGGACTCTTCTTTGACGGAAGGAAAATGCTTCCATGGCTCATGGGACAGGCTGTCGAGTTTGATCGCGTCGTCGGTGAACAGCTGACCATCAAACGCAACGCGCCCTTTCAGCATGCCGCTCAAGTCTTCACTGGTCTTGAGCATCTGCTTGAAGATTGCCTTTCGCTGACCCAGTGGCGAGTTCGGATCAACGCCACCGCAAGCACTCAAGGTCAGGCACGCCAGCAATACTAAGGTAATTCTTTTCAAGGTCATGATGACTTCAGGCTGTGGAAACGGTCGCCAGTATCCTCGGCTGATCACCAAAGGCCAAGCGCACCGTTGCCGCAGTCATACCGTCCAGTTATGCGGAAACAAAGAACAGCGCAGCAATAACCCCCATGCCTATCGCCCAGAATAACGAACGCAAGGGCGCCCAGTCCGCCAGATAACAAATGATGTACAGCAGGCGACTGGTGATGAACAACACGGCCAGCACATTGATGGTCACCATCTGCGCGTTGCCGACGTACTGCGCGATGATCACCGCAGCCGCAAAGGCCGGCGTGACCTCAAAGCCGTTGCGTTGCGCAGCGTCAGCACGCTTGGCGAAGCCTTGTAAATTGTCGAGAAACGCGCGCGGGTCGTGGTTCTGCCGAGCGCCAAATTGGCCGCCGCTGAATTTGGCGACACCTGTGCATAAGTACGGCAGGAATATCGCGATAAATACGCACCAGAAAGCAACGGTCATAAATACATCCTTATAGTTTTAATTTCATTAGGAGCATTCCACACAACACAAACCCACACGCTATGAGTCGGGGCCGTCCAAAAGGTTCTTTTAGTCCAGCGGGTAGACGTCGAGTTTAAGGGCCTGACCGTCGATCCAGAACACACCTGTCAGCCCGACGACCTGCAGCATCGACCATAGCGGCTGTCCGGCATTGCCGCTACAGGCCATGCTGGCCTTTTCCGGCATGACCGCTTTGACCAATAACTTCGGCATCGTCCAAACGCTGTCCGACACGGGCAATGGGCGCTCGATCATCGCTTTAATTCGATGAAATGTCCGCAGGAGAAACCTTACCCTCGCGCAAGACGCTTCCCACACCATCTGTTGGTTCCGCCCGATAGGCGTCGCCGATTCAGTCCTGCAAAGTTGCCGCATCTTTTCGACACGAAGAAATGCGTATGTCCCAGGCCACCGCTCCAACCTTCACCCTAAGCATCAAAGGTCTTGAAGATCCTCGCTTGCAGGTGCTTGCGTTCGAGGGCGCCGAGGCCGTCAGCACGCCCTACGCCGTTACCGTCGAACTGGTCAGCCGGGCGGGGGATATTGAGCTTTCGGACCTGCTGCACAAGGCGGCTTTTCTCAGTTTCGGCCCGGACGGCGAAGGTCTGCATGGGCACATCCACTCGATCCATAAAAGCAACTCCGGCGCGCGGCTGACGCACTACGTCGCGGTGTTGAAACCCTATCTGGCGTATTTGGAACACAGCAGCCACCGCCGCTCGTTCCAGCAGATGAGCGTGCCGAACATCATTCTTGAAGTGCTCAAGGAACACGGCCTGTTTAGCGGCCTGGATGTGCAGTTCCACGGGGACGTGAGCCGCGCCACGCTGCGTGAGTATTGCGTTCAGTACGACGAAAGCGACCTGCACTTCGTGAATAGGCTGTGCGAAGAAGACGGCTGGTTTTATCGCTTTGAGCATTCGGCTGACGGCCATCGGTTGATTTTCGCCGATGACGAAGGGATGTTTCCCCATAAAGCAAAGGTGGCGCTGCCGTTCAAACCGCTTAGCGGCATGGTGCCCGAAACGTATTCGATCCATGAGTTTGGCGTGCGCTTGGCGGCGCGCACCAGCCATGTGGTGCATCGGGATTACGATTTCCAGAAAGCCGGTTCTCTACTGGAAATCTCGAGAAAACCCTGGCCGACCCAAGCCCAAGCGCAAAGGGGTGAAGCCCTGCATGTCGAGCCGAAACTTGAGCATTACGTCTATCCCGGGCGCTTTCTGGAGGACGATCACGGCAAAAAACTATCCACCCACGACCTGCAACGCCACCGCACTGATTTTCAACTGGCTGATGGCACCAGCGATCAACCGCTGTTGCGCAGCGGGACGGTGATCCAGCTAGAAAAGCATCCGCAGTTCAAATGGAATAACCCGTGGGTGCTGATTTCGATCCGACACGAAGGACGTCAGCCGCAGGTGTTGGAGGAATTGGGCGCGGATGTTCCGGTCGCCGCCGGAAAAATCACTCAGGGGTATCGGAATTCCTTTACCGCCATCCCGGAAACGATCCAGTTTCGTCCCGCCCTGCGCCATCCCAAACCGCTGATCCACAGCACCCAAACCGCCAAGGTCACGGGTCCTGAAGGCGAAGAAATTCACTGCGATAAATTCGGCCGGGTGAAGGTCAAGTTTCACTGGGATCGTCTTGAGCCGGATGACGAAACCAGCAGTTGCTGGGTGCGGGTGGCATCCAGCTGGGCAGGCAATAGTCATGGCGCGGTGACCTTGCCTCGGGTCGGCATGGAAGTGTTGATTTCCTACCTGGAAGGCGACGCCGACCGGCCGGTTGTCATGGGCTGCTTGCCGAACAGCCGAAATCCCGTGCCTTACGAGTTACCGGCGAACAAAACCAAAAGCGTGTTCCGTAGCCGCAGCTCCAAGGCCAGTCAGGGCTTTAACGAAGTCTCTTTTGAAGATCGCGATGGCGCTGAGTTGGTCTACCTGCGTGCCCAACGCGACATGGAGCAACTGGTTCAGAACGACAGCCGCTTGGAAGTGCGTGGCCAGCGCTTGGAAACGATCAAGGGCAACAGCACCACCTTCATCAACGCCGAGCAGAACCTCACGGTCACCGGCGCGCGCAAAGTGCAGTTGTCAGCGGCGGATCATTTGCAAGTGGCCGGCTCCAGCCACACTCGCGTCGGTGGCGCGCTGGTCATAGACGCGGCGCAAGAAGTACACCTTTCTGGCGAGAACATTGTTATCGACGGCGGCATCACCCTGACTCTTTCAATCAATGGTCAGCATCTGGTGCTCAATCCGGCTGGAATATTTAGCAGCTCGCCGATTATATGCGGTGGAACACCTGTTCCGGGAACGCCGGCTGTGCCGTTGTCGCCGGACAACAGCGTGCCGCTAAGTACGGATGAACTGGACCGAACACACATTTATACCGGGCAAATATCGAGCGCGGATCTCGACGTGGTCCCGATAAGGCGTCCAGCAGCGTTATCCCAGCGGTCCTCTACAACCCCTAATGCCATTCCTTTCTCCAATTGATTCGCTTGGTAACTGAACCATGTCTGATTTCCAATTCCCGATTCGCAAAGCCGACGGCAGCCGTTATAAAGACGCTGACCACGTTCATCGCCTGCTCGGAAACGAACAGTCAGGCTTCTACTTGTTAGGTCAAAATCGTTATTGGCACGGAGGCATACATATCAGCGACCGTAGTGCGCCGCAGTGCGTATTCAACCAACCGGTTCGCTGTATAGCCGATGGTGAAGTAGTTGCCTACCGCTTGAACAAAGACTATTTAATTTCTCAGCTAGAACCTGAGTCAGACGCTCAGAAATTTCGGTATTCCACCTCGTTTTGCCTGGTTCGCCACACGCACAAATCGCCGTCTAATCCCGAAGACGGTCCGAACCACGGGAAGCAAAACAGCCTGGTTTTCTTCAGCCTGTACATGCACCTGTTGCCATATGACTGCTATCGGAGCGATGACCCGACTTACAAGAAAAGGGTAGAAGTTGTCATCGGCGGTTGGTCTGCGCGCAATGTGCCATTGGGTGAGCCGGGCAGTATGAAGTTGGGCGTTATTTCACCCGGAACACAGTTCGATATCGTCGAAGAGAGTGCACCGTCCAATGGCTACCGTTTCGTAAAAGGCGTCATCGTTCGGGGTCAGGTAGGGCGGCTTAAAAAAGGCGATGAAGTCTGGTTCGCGGATCAGCGCGATGGGCAAGCGATTCGTGGGGAGCATGGCCAGTTACAGTTGAAACCGGTGGCGGCACCTGCGCGGACCAAACCCAACTACTGGCAAGGTCGGGTAACCGCGAGGGTCATCAACGAAAGTGGGATGCAAATGTACTGCCCGCGCGCGAACGGCGAATTTGGCATACCGATTTCGTCAAACTGCCGTTTACCCCATGGGTACGGCTTCAGCTTCGACAGCGAAAGCACTCATCCAGTGCGGATGCAGGATGGCAGTGTTCTACCCACCGCTGAGTGCATTCCCTATAACGCCGTCATCCGCGGAGAAACGATGCCGCAGAGTTATTGGGGGTTTGTAGACGACCAGAGCATCGAACGCCTGAGTGTGGAGCCGTCTCGGCTGGACAGCGTTATCGTGCCCGGCACGCCTATTCCGATCAAAGCCGGCGATCCGATCGGTTACCTCGGTCTGTATGAAATGCCAGACGGTGCGAGTAAGAAAACCCAGCATCAAATGCACTTTGAAATATTCACCTGTGATCCGGGCCTGGACGCTTTTCTGAACAATGACGCCAAGCTTAAGCACGGCAAGCAGTACCTCGAAGTCCTAAAGTTACAACCGACTATCGTTGGACGAGACACCGAAACCGATAACCCAACGTACTTGTTTAAAGACCATATATTTGCCCTGAACTCCCTACCCATCGTTAAAGACGAGAACCGCAATGACGCCTACCAAATCACTGTCGAAGAGCGGGCCCGAACCAAAGGCAAACCCCTTCGGAGCCTCACTGCATTAATCAAAAAAGACAGCGTCAATCAAGAAGGCTCCGGTGTCAGGATCATCAGCCAATACGACTTGAACGCCATTGGTTTCAAAATCGTCGAGCAGCATGCTCAAAACAGTTTCAATCCGTTGACCCCCGAACGAATCGACAGCTTCTACGCCCATCTCCATGCCCTTGCTGACCGAAACAGCGACGGCGACGTGACCGCCGAAGAACTTCAGGAAACCCTGAAAAACCCGGAATTCAGATCCCGTTGGTCAAAACTCATCGCCTATCATCACACCGAATGGCAAACCAAATCCGATGGCGACAGATGGCAAGCATACCGAGAGCAGCTCAAAGACAATCCCACCTACCTGCGGCATGAAAGCGAACGTATCGACAACCTGGTGTTCTGGGATGACGTAGCGAAGGCAGTTGGGCTACCAGAAGATGGGCGCGTTTGGCATTTTCATCCGGTAGAGTTTGTGGCTGCACTAAGCGACAACCTCATTGACGACGACAGTTTAGATTGGTTGACGGTACCCCATGGGCAATTGACGTTTGATGTCGAAGGTAATGACGTTGCCGATCCCGCTAACGGACTTCATCGCTACTTCAGCAGAAAAGTCCACTGGCCTGGAGGCGCCTCCGGAATAACGATTGGGCGCGGCTATGATTTGGGCCATCGTCCGAATCCTGAAATTGATCTGGTGTCTGCAGGTATTGCTGAGCCACTGTTGGGTTGGTTGCTGGGGGCGAAAGGACTTAGCGGACAAGCTGCTCAAGCTTATCTAGGCGGTGCAACTGCTGGGATTAAAAATTCTGTGATATCGCGGAAACAGCAATATGAATTGTTTTTGCCGGTTTATGAATATATGAAGGCTGAGGTAGTTAGGCTTTCATCAAAATCCGATGTCGTAGGGGAATATGGGGTGGTTGATTGGGAGGAAACGCATCCTGCAATTTTGGAAATATTAGTCGATCTAAAATATCGAGGCGACTATGGATCCGGCGCTAGGATCCTAGTTCAAAGGTACGTGGTTGATAATGACTTCATAAGTTTCAAGCAGGTTTTGTCTAATAAGAAGAGCTGGAGCAATGTACCTTCAGATCGATTTAACAAACGTGTGCATTATCTGAGTGCTATATGAAAGGCGTTTGCATATTTATAATGTCGGTTTTTTTTGTTGCGAATGTGAGTTCGGCCGATTTTAAGTACGAACATGTCTTCAGGGCTGAGTCAAGCCGAATAGGCGATGTCGTTGTGAGGTACATAAAAACTTTGTCAGGAGCTTGTTTATATATAGAGGCCTTGCAATATTCAACATGGGAAGTCGTGTCAGAAAAAGCATTATGTTCCTTTGAAGGTAAGGATTTTATGAATGAGGTTTCAGATGCCTCCTTTGAGGATATTCACTTTTCGCGAGATGGCGTTCATATGGTCCTAGCTATCACGCCATTATTTACCGGCGAAGTCAGGCGGAAATGTATATTTCCTGTCATTAAAGGGAATATTGAAGACCTAGTATGCGGCACTCCAATAGTGCCGTGATTGAAGTTCGGAGCAAATAAGTTCGGCGTCTTTCCAGTATTTGAGTAATATGAAAAATACTATTATTTCTGCGTTATTATTTTTCAGTGCGACTAACGTGCTAGCAGATATTATAAAGTATGAAGATGTTTCGACAGCGGGAGCTCGTCGATTTGGCGATATTGTTGTACGGCATGTCAGGACTCTGGGGTCACCATGCTTGGACATCCAAGCTCTGAGCTGGGATTCAGAGTGGAAGGTGGTGTCAGCACGGAATTTTTGTTCGTTCGAAGGAAAATCATTCGAGACCGATGTGACGGATGCATCATTTGAAAATATTTACTTTGCTAGGGATGGCATTCAGATGGATCTAAGTCTTACGCCTTTGGCACCTACTGGCGAAACTATTAGAACCTGCTTTGTTCCGGTAAAAGACGGCCGCATTGGCGATATCGTATGTTCAGCGCCGAGACGTCCCGAATAGATGTTGACCCTCCGGGTCGTCTTTGAACCGAACTACTCCGTGTCTAAGGCATGCGAGCAAGCCGGCGTGGGACGCGGCTTGTCGGCCACACCGCTGAGCTTCGCCAATAAGTTGGCTCCTACAGTATGAACTGCGCCCCAAATGTTGGACAGTGATTGAATAAGCTACGCGGCCTGAGTTCTGTATGCCACTGGACTCAAGC